>NZ_JBNNUI010000001.1:120436-547417 GCF_050279585.1 Bacillus sp. NPDC094064 | reverse complement strand
AATCCTCTTTTTACAACCGTCTTTTCTAAATAATTTTTAAAGGGGCAAAAATCTAATGAAATTTAAAGCATTCTTTTTAACTATTACCATTCAAAAAAATAAATTTTCTGAATCTGAAATACTTCATGAACGACAAATTAATCAGGATATGGATCATGTAAAGGAAAGACAAAGTCATTACTGTAGTCATCTGTAATTCCGATTTGAAAGGAGGAATTCACTTATGAAGTTTCACCTTTTCTTTTTAACTATTACGATTCAAAAAGAAACGATGTCTCAAAATGAATTAAAACAAGAGCAACAATATAAACAAATTATTGATGAAATTCGTGATCGTAGAAGCAAATACTACACTCACCTATAATCGTTTAAATATAACAAATTGAAAGGAGTCGATTATGATGTTGATAGCACGGTGTAAAGAAATGATTTGGATAGTTCAGAGGGATTCCACATAGTCTTATAGGGATCATATCACACAGGCTTACCGTTGAATTTGATATGTAAAAAATATATATTAAAACTATATTAGTACACTTTTAAATATTAATTTACAAACAAAGATACACCACTTAAAAAGCGGTGTATCTTTGTCAACAATTACTATTTTCGATTATTTCGTTTCGTCTTAAACAATCTCACTAAGTTCGAAACAACCGTTTTTGTTACTGCATAAACTGGCACTGCTAAAATCATCCCGATAATTCCCGCAAAGTTACCTACCCCTAAAATTAAAATAATAATTGTTAACGGGTGGATATTTAATTTTGAACTCATAATACGCGGTGAAATAATATTACTTTCAAACTGCTGTACAATTGTTACGATAATTATTACGTACAATGCTTGCATCGGAGATACGAACAGACCTACAATGACAGCCGGTGCTGCACCGATAAATGGACCTAAGTTCGGAATTATATTTGTAAATGCTGCGATAATCCCTAAAACGAAAGCATACGGTAAACCGATAATTAAATAACCAGTAAATGTAAAGGCACCGATAAATAAACAAACGAGCGCTTGACCTTGAATATATGCAGATAATGTTTCGTTCGTTTCCTTTATGATACGAAGTCCTTCTTCTCGGTAAGACTCAGGTAATAGACTAACTGCTTTCCCTGGAAAGGCATGTCCATCTTTAAACATATAAAATAATATGAACGGTACTGTAAATATAACTAACGCAACATTCGTGATGATACCAAATACAGCCGTTGCACTCGACGTAATTGTGTTTGGAATTTCCTTTAAAGATGCAATCGCATTTTTTTCAATTGTTTCAATGGAAACGTAGTTTTGTGTAGATATCCATTCAAAAAATCTATGATGGGATAACTCTTGTATGTATATTTTCCCCTCTTTTATATAAGTTGGCATATTTTTTACTAAATCCATTAACTGTTGTGAGATGGTTGGAACGACTACTCCAATAGCAACCCCACCTAATGTGATAATAAAAAGGTATAGTAGTAAAATCGCTAAATTTCTAGGAACTTTTTTATTCTCTAAAAAGACTAACAAAGGGTTAAATACAAAGTATAAAAATAACGCGATTAAAATAGGGAAAAATAATGTTGATATGAAGATACCAATTGGTTGAAATAGAAACGATATTTTTGTGCAAATAAATATAATCCCTACAACCATCAGCACTTCTAATGTCCAAAAGTGCACTTTCGATTTCAAAAAAACGTCCTCCTTTAAACTAGCACTTCTCTATATTGTACCAAAATAAACATGAATTTCACATAATATTTTCCTTAACAATATTCCAAAATGCCAATAAATACACTACAATGAGATTACATACAAATTTGCAGGTAAAGGTGATAAATATGACACAATGCATCATTTGCAGAAAAGATACGAAAGAACTTAGTGAACAATATGTCATCCCAGAAATATTATGTGGGTATTATTTCACAAACTCAATTTGTGATACTTGTCATGAACAAATGACAACAAATATTGATCGCCCTTTAATTAGGCATAAGTTAAGTCAATATAAGATTGAGCAAATGAAAAAACAAATCGACTCCCCCCTTTATACGAATGAACATGGTGAGGAACTTGCGGCGGCTGAGACAGATATTATTGAAGTAAGTGATGAAATACTTTATTCCAATGCATTAATTATGAAACTATGTAAAAAACATGATATTTCATTACATAATGAAATTTGGAAAGAAGAACGTGTAACGAAAGTAGCTAGCTCTATTCAACGTGAATTACTTTTAGATAACCGTAAATACAAAATGAGCGTATTAAAAATGGCTTATACTTTCGCTGTACAAACAATTGATGACTACTTTGAAGATCAAGATGCAATTGATATTTCTAACATTCTATCAAATGCCGATTTTATGGAATTGAAAGAAAAGAGCATTGTTCGTGACTTAAGTAAAAGTTCACTATGGAATACATTAAATACAAATAGTGAAAACCATTATTTTATTTTATTAAGCGATAAAGACGGGCTGTTCTGTTTCATTCGTCTATTTGATATCTTTGACGTTGTCGTTCATTTATCAGAAAAGCGATATGAACTTCCATCACCCATTGTCGGCGTAAATAACGTAAATACGCAGGAATTTTATGTCCAAAGTTTAAAACAATATATGGACGGGCTATTTAAAGAAAAAACACCTTCTATATAATCAGAATGAGAACATATGGTCTCCTTTCTTGATGAAAAGACACTGTGTTATAATGATTATGAAAAGAACAATACAATCACATAATCTAATTAAAAATTGTATATAAATAAAAAAGACTAGTGTGCGGCTACACACTAGTCCACGTAACTTAGCAGATTGGATTGTTCATTTATCCTATTTGTTTCTTACAAACAAAACAACCCACATTCTATAGGCATAGGTGGGTTGTTATTTTTTGAGCTTGTCAATTAAGACGACAATAAACGTTAACAATGCAACGAGAAACAGTCCACCTTGCAGTAACAACGTAATTTCACTCATGTATTATCACCCCCCTCCTACTTTGGAGAAGTGATAATTGAACAACCAACCGTACCATAAGTTACCTCTTAATTTTACCATATTTATTAATTGTTTACGATGAAAACCCGTAAGCTTAATAACTTGCGAGTTTTTTTGTTTGAACATCTTGACTGTTGTTTATTTGAAAACTATTTTTTTACGGTCCTTAATCCACTGTAACCAATAAGAAAACTCACATGCCAAATGCATTTGATGCGATTTAATAAGGCTATTAGGACAAAGTGCCGGGAACTCTACAACTAGACTTACTTTTATGCCAGTATCTGTATCTTTAAATTGATGCCGGACTCCACCAATAATAGTACCGTCTTTCATACGTGCAACACCTGTTGAATGGTATGGATAAGACTTATCTCTAGGTGTTTTCACTCCCGTTTCGTCACCAAAAACAATAAAAAATTGAACCGGAAACGGAGAATTACCAGTAGTTTCAATAACTTCTAATTCATTTTCCCCAAAGGGTCTTAGTACATAGTGATCCGGACAAGCTGATAAATTCACTTGATCATTTTCACGTGATTGTTCAAGCATAAAACTATCAATTCCATTTATCGCTTCTTCTGCCGTAATCCCGTCTAAATAAATACTTGTTTTTGAAAATTTTCGTCTATCGCCAGATAAAACAGTACAAATACGCATACCCATTTCACTTAATTTAAGTTTAGATTTCAACTTATCATACATTTCATTGTATGAATAATTTAACTTTCGTTCCGTTAGTTTTTTCATCATAACGTCTGTATCATTTATTTTAGCCTCTTTATGTCCTAATGTATGTAATACTTTTTTAATACGTACTCTTTTCCACTTTGTAAGTTGCTCTTGTGAAATATTTTTTTCATCGATAATAATCTTCATATACATTCTCCTTCCTTTGGATCGTATCGTAGTGTAGTTAATACTAAATTAACCATTTCTTGCTTCGTATCTAGATTCAACTTCAATTCTGAATGAGCAATACTGCTAAGACCGTATAAAATAAATCCTGAAGCTAATAATGAGTTATTAGTATTAAAAACCCCTGTTTTTACCCCTTCTTCAATTACTTGTCGAATTAATGGTTGCATTCGCGCGAATAATTTCTGTTCCAGTTGAAAATGTTGTTCCGTCTGAAAAGAACTCATATTTTTATAGGGTACTAATTTTTCAATAAATGTCCAAAATATATTTAGAGAATCCTTCATCTTTTGCATGACAGACCGTTCATTAGAAACAAGTATTTCTTCAATTAACTCCATATTTTTCACAATAAAGTCATTTAAAACTTCATCAACAAAATTCTCTTTAGACTTGAAGTAATAGTAAAATAAGCCTGTTGCTACACCAGCCTGACTAACAACATCTTTTATGCTAAATCCTTTCATACCATTATTCATATATAGTTCAAAGCCAATATCCATTAACTCTTGGCGTCTTACATCTGGTTCTTTTGATATTCTTTTCATACTTCATCTCCTACTATGTTTTTATCACGACTGAATCTGATTCAATCATAATTGACTGAACTATATTCAGTCAACCTTGGTTGTTAAATTTAACAATCCATTTAGAAACTAAACAACAAAATTTCTACAAAAAAGAGTAATCTCAAAAAAATAACTTAAGACTACTCAATTTCATTACACACATATTTTCTTTTCAAATCGATTAAACTTTATTTTAGCCGCACCATTTCTGTCTCTCCAATCATTTGAGGAAGCGACTTTTTAATTATTTCCTTTAATACATAAAGAGCTTCAGCCACATAACCATCTTCAAAACTCTCTAAGGGCTCAGGTAATTCATCTTCATCTAAAATAAAGTATTCTCCGCTTGGAAGTACCAGAATATCAATAATTAAGTCTTCAAATAACACTAGTTCGTCTGTTATTTGCGTATTTTTTACAACATTAAAATAAGAGCCTACATACATTCCATTCTTATCTCTCCATATGTATAAATTGTATGGACGATCTTCCCAATAGTATGCAATGGTGTAACTTCCTTTCGGTATTGTTAAACTCGAATCATGTGTAGTCATCGTAAATGAATATTGCACCTCATGAAATAACACGATACTTTGCGATTTCTTTTCAAGTATTAAACAATTGTGATCTACTATTGTCGAGTCATACCGAATTTTTCTTTCTATAATTTCACTTTTTGCTGTTCGTAATTTATTCATTATTTTGGTTCCCCTTATGCTAATTTTAGTCTTAATTATATCCATTTATATAGTGATGAAAAAGTGTTTGGTCCTCAATTACACAATAAAAACTCCCTCTTATTTTAGAAGGAGTTTTTCACTGTCCATGTTTCATATTTTTTCACTTCTAATGGAAGCTCATTTGTTCTCAGCCACTCTACTGCACTACATACAAGCGGAGATGCATTGTCATCTGTAATGCTTTCGATAGGAATCCATCTAGCCCCTAATGAATCTTGTTCTTCAAATTGTTCCAGTACTACGAATTCATCTTCGAACCTTTCAACACCGTAGAAAACTGCGATATGATGTACATGTGTGTACTCCTTGAATTTTGATGGGAATTGAAAATCAATTGTACCTATTTGTTTTACTACCGTTACATTTAGCCCGGTCTCTTCTTTAATCTCTCTATGAAGTCCAGCTAATAATGCTTCACCATCTTCTAAACTACCACCAGGTAGATCATACCGATTTCTATATGGACCTCTAATTTTATCGATTACTAATATGTTATTGTTTTCGATACAAATACCGTACACACCAAACGCAAGATGAAAATTAGTAGCATTATTCATGGTTCAATTTCTCCATTAACGCATCATAAAATTTTCTTTCCTCATCCACATTTAAGTGAACACGACTTACTGTTTTAGAAAATCCATATAACAATTGCGCTTTCACTGGCTCTTTTAGTTTTATTTCAAATGTTGGAGGTTCCTTAATAAATTCCAACACAGTTGCGTCAAGAACCTCTTCCTCTTTCTTTACAGGTTCTCCTTTATAAAACGTAATTTTATCAATTTGTGTAAATGGTATAATAATTTTCTTTCCTAATCCAATTTGAATAATTATTTTTTCTTCCGCAACAATAATTGGATTTTTACGCATAGCTTGTATTTCAGCTAAAAAATAAAACATTGCATATACGTTTAAAATAAGTAAAACCCATGCTATTACTGGATTCCATTGATGAAGCAAATAATGAAAACCGATACTTTCAATTACTGTTGCGTGGATAATCATAATATAAACACCTATAGCACCAGTCTTTTTATGATATGAGTACACAGATTCATCTTCTGGTACTTTTACACGCCACGATAAAAACGCATAATAGATTAACTTACACTCTGTTAAAATAACATCTACTAACGTACCTCTTTTCATAGTCGCATCAAACGCTGCATCAATTGCATAAGAAAATGAAGAATACTCTCTTTTATATTTTTTATATCTTTTTACTATGTTAGGAAGCATTCTAACAATTTTATATAAAAGGAATAATTCTAAGCATACAAATGCAATTTCTCCCGCAACTATAATATAAGAAACGTATGAAAAAGCTTGTAAATAGTCACTTGGAATAATAAACCTTGCAAATATATAACCAGCTATTACAACAGGAAATATATAGGTTAACGAATATCTCTTTCGAATAATTAAGAAATACGTGAGTACTGGAATTACAACTATACAATCTAACAAAGAACCAAGCACAACTTCTTTTGGAGCGGCTGGTACAATTGGAAGGGCATACACTAAATAGTTTGATAACATAATGAAAGATACGAGCCCCACCCAAATTCCTTTTCGCTTTCGCGATATGGATATGTTCATACGGTCACTCCTCTATTCAAAAACCTCGTTTAAACGGTCTTTATAAAATGAAATGGCACGTTCAAATTCTTTTACCTTTTCTACTTTTACGACAGTTTCTAGTAATAATTTCATTGCAGATTCATGATCGTTTACGTTATATTTTGCTAATGATAAAAACACTTTCATTGGATCGTTCTCTGGAAATTTCTTAACCCCAGCTTCTAATACTGTAATCGCCTTTTCATACTCACCTATACAACGATATGTACTACCAAGACCAATATAAGCACCGCAAAGTGATTCTCCTTCAAGGCCGTTTGCAATTGCCTGCTCATAATACGGCACAGCATCTATTTCAAGACCCATTACATCATGTATCCAAGCGCATTGATAAATCACTTCTGCATCCCTCGTAAAATGTGTTAATCCTATAAGTATTTCTCTGGACTGCGCATATTTCTTTTCGTCTCGGAGTTTAATAGCTTGCTTTAATAAATGTTCCATAGAACCCACTCCTTACCAATTATTCTCTGTATAGATCTTGATTGGTTTACACTTCACATTTGATTAAAGTCTCGCTCATTTATATACTATGCGGATTCATACTTATCTAAAAACCAAATTTTACAAGGCAGTAATACGATTACATAATATCTCTAAGCTTTTGACAATTTCTATCGCTGTTTCATCTTTCCCATTACATAACTTACCTTTACCATCTTGTCCAATGACGTAGTGCACCGCCCCGCGCGAATATAAAGAATGTGGTGAATTTGCAATCATTACATTCGCCTTTGCTTCTTTCATTCTATTTTTCGCTCTTTCAAACAATTCTTCCTCATTTAGATCACTTTCAAGTTTAAAACCAACGAGTACTGTTTCTGGGTCCCACTCTTTAATTTGTTTTAATACTTTCGGTGCCTTTTTGAAATGTATAATAGGCGCTATATCACTTGAGATTTTCCCATTCATATCAAGAACATTCCCATCTTGATCACAAATCTTGTCCACAATCCAATCGGATCCAGCTGCTGCCATAATAACCGCATCAACTTTTTCATGCGTAATAATACTCTTCATTTTATCTTGTAAATCAATTATTCCTTCAAATGGATGTAGCTCTAACCCTCTATGTACATCGCTCGGTTTCTCCGCAAAATAACCATGTAAATATATAACGTGTGCCCCTTTTGCTATAAGTTCTTCCGCGATTATCCTTCCGATTGTTCCTTTTGCCATATTTGTATGTCCGCGTACTTCATCCCATTTTTCTAAACAACCACCGCTCGTAATTAATACTTTTTTCCCCTTCATCGCAATCATCCCTTACTGATTTTTCTTACGAAACCATTCTGTTCCAAAGTCAACTATATCACGTTGCTTCATAATACGGCACGTTGCATTACCTATTTTTCCATTTGTTACAGTTCCTTTTTGCTCAAACTGTACACCGATTTCTACAAACGTTTCAGAATCGTAATCCATATCAACAAATTCTTTCCATACTCTTTCACCGTTTTCTAAAATTGGTGCTCCTACTTGTATTAACTCACGTGCACCAGAACGTACTTCAGATATATGTACAGACGTATTAGAATCATGGCCAACACCAATTAATAATATGTATCCATCTAAATCGTATATTTTTCTTAATGGTGATTCCTCTCCAAAGCTCATTGATAGTGAATGATCCCTGACTATTCCCTCTGCATGCTTTCCCCATGCAGCAAAACTTCCTAATGGATGATTGCTGCGCACTACATTCGGATATGTACGGAAACATTCAACTATTTCACCCATTCCTCTTGTTGGTGTTATGCGTGGATCAAATGCTGGGACATTATCACGGATAATCTGCCACCAGTCTTCAGGTACAGGCGGTCTTGACCAATGTTTCGGATCGGATAAATCTGAAGATTGCGTTGGCATAATTATTGTTCCTTCTTTTGTAACGACTTTCATTAACGCTTCTACTACCGCAACCGCTCCACCAGAAATCCAACCGATTGAACTTAATGATGAATGAACGATAATTGTCATTCCTTTTCGGACTCCTAATGCCTTTAAATCTTTCGTAATGGATTCAATTGTATTCGGAAATTGTGTATTTGCTACTATTTCATTTATTTTCATAACGGTTCCCCCACTAACCCTATATATTAAAATTTAAACTTATACATAAATATATTATCATATTTTTCTTAATTTTTAACTTAATCATTTTTCATATCTATAAAAATGGTAATATTAGCATGTGGGATATAGTTAAATTGTGTTTACACTAACAAAAGAAGGTGAAGGTTTTACATCACAGTAATTATAAGCTTTCATTCCAATCTATATTTTATACATAGACGAAAGAGCTCATCACAAATGATGAGCTCTTTGTGTGCTTTACCCTTCAATTGTAACCCCAGTAAACATTGATAAGTTTCCCGTTATTTTCTCGCCTACACGTAAAAATAAACCTGCTGCTCTTCCGCTTATACAATGCGAGCCGATTAGTAATTTACCAGTATACGGACCATCCCAAGTGTCAATTGTATAATCGGGCATTTCTATATATTGCTGGTATACTTTCCGTTGTTCAAAGTAATACTCTGTTTTATCTTCAGCTAGCAGTTCATCATTTTCGTATATAGATACTCCGCCACCTTCTCGGCCATATAATGGTTTGGAAACATACGATTCATTTCTTTCTAAAAATGGTTTATTCGTAAAATATGTTGGTAGGAAATATTTTTGAATGACGTTTCGCTCTTCTGCTCCAAAGAAAACCTCTTCTTCGTACAACTTCCAAATTAAAGCGAGTACACTTTTATTTTGCATAACAAATGCAGCTGGTGGATTAATAATTCGTACTCTTCCTTGCGCGATATGATTTAAAAATTGTAAACCAATCCTTTTTCCATTCTTATCGACGTCCGATACTAAATACTCTATCGGATACAGTCTATATAAATATTTAATCTTTTCTCCGTCTGGCATATATATGCCATCATCTGCAACGACGATATCTTGAATTCCCACATATTCGGTGGGCTGATTTAAGCAATAACTTCTCAAAAATTGAACTGTTTGACGGTCTTCATCGTGCCAATCGTAACTTGTAAAATATATTGTCTCTTCAGGCCCTATATTATAATCATGCTTAATTTGTTCCCACGCCTGCACAATATGCTCTTCAATATGATTTGGATGATTTACATCATGATAACGACACAACACTTCATTTGCGACAGACGGTTCTAAATATCCTGTTGGTGTATCACAATTTACTTCTATTAATTTAATATCATCACCATTTACGATAAAATCAAACCTTGTAAAATATGAAAACAAACCAGTATGCTTCATTCTCGCAATTTCCCACGTTTCGGGCGGAAATCCAAGTTTTTGAAAATCTTCTGTCGTATTTACAATAAATTGATATGTTCTATATAACACATACATAATTTCTTCTGTCGCTTTAGAAATAGCGGTATATGTGTTTGCCGGCATGCGATACATCCCTGTTGCCATATATTGATTCCACTCTTCCTTCTCTAACAGACTCGGCCACGTAAATCCATTTCGGCCAGCCTCTTCCGCAAGTGAAAACCATATTTTCATATACTCTTTCTGCTCTTGTTCTGTATACATGATCCTATTTTCCTTTCGTGTTATGATCCGGCTGGCGCTTTTGCGTTCCCAATTCCACTTGAACCAGAATTTACTTTTGGCGTTTGTGTCGTAGATGATTTTGGCGTATTTGTATCTGGCGTCACTTTATTTGTTGTATTTGGAGGTTGCTTATTTAAATCAACTTTATTTGAAGAGTTGCTGTTACTGTTAGTGCCGCCGTAATTTCCTCCGCCACCGCTACCACCAGTTCTCCTTTCATCTTTTTCACGATAAGGAATAACATTGCTTGTGTATGGTTTCTTCATTACATTTGGTTTCACTGTATAATTCATATTTGAGGCTCTGTTTGCTAATAAATATCCTGCTACGAATGGAAGTATCGGTAAATGTGAGTTTTCGTGATACGATGAAAATGATGGATTAATTTCCTGACATAACTCATCTTTTTCTACATTTTCCGTTGTTGGAGTTTTATCGTCACAATTTAGTGTTCCTTGTTCATTCCCTTGCTTCGCATCATCTGTTTTAACAGCAGTACTTTCTTTCTGTACAGTCTCTTCTTCATAATCACCACAGCCCGTTAATAAAAATGATGATACTCCTATAGAAGCAGCGACTTTTATAAATTTTCTTTTATCCATTCTCATGTGTTATACACCTAATTTCTGTTATCTATATTTTTCCAGATACCTTTATTATATAATGTAAATATTACTTTTTTCAAACTAAACCCTATATGCACATTTGCATATTTTATACTATTTTTCTAAATAACAATGAAACCTTTCAATCCCCGGATATCTTTCTCCTAAACTTTTAACCTGAAAACCAATTTTCTTATAAAATTCTACTACCTCATCGTCTGTCTCTGCCTCGACATAAGTCAATTGATGCATTCTTACTACTTCTCTTATCATTCGCAACGCAATTCCTTGATGACGATATTTTGGCATGACAGCAATGTGACATATTCTCGCTTTCATTGATCCGATAACTTCAATACCTATACAAGCTTTTTCTTCGTATTTATATAATGTCCCTTCACTTCCTTGATAAAATAATACTGCTTTCTTTAAGCTTATTTCATTTGGACCGACGGCATACTTTAGTACATTAAAAATTATATCTTTTTCAATTTGTTCAACACGCTGTAAATTCATACTCATATCCCTTTCTATGAAAAAAGATTAGCTCTTTATAAAAAGAGCTAATCTCTCTACGCTGTTATCTTTTCTTCTTTCTTCACAACGACCGCTACATAACTATGTAGTATCATTCCAACTATAACGAGGCTCATGCCGATCCAAGATAAAGATGACGGAATTGGGGCAGATAACCAAATGAGCTCTCCTACTAGTGCAAATAAAACTTCACCAGACTGCGTTGCTTCCACTGTTGCTAGTTTTTGCGGATCATCTTTCACAAGATCTGTCGCAAAGAAAAATAGTACTGTCGCGATTAAACCAGAACTAACTGCTACAATAAAACATTGGAACACTTGACTACTTGATGGTAACCCACCTGTTGATACTTCGTAACCAGATAATAAAAACCAAAATGGTAAACTTGCCAATGTCATACCGAGAACTCGCTGGAATACATCTAACTCCCCTTTACAAACTTGCATCATTTTTCGATTTCCAAGAGGATACGCAAACGCTGCAATAAGTACAGGAACGACACATAAAATGGTTTCACGAATGCCTAAAGAAGAAGCATGTTCTACTTGCATAAGCACAACACCACATAAAATAATGCCTGACATTACTAACTCCTTCATTGGAAGTTTTTTATGTAATGGGTCTACCGCAAAAAAGGGTGTTAATAAAATACCAGCGACGATCGTTATTTGCCATGTTGATGCAACAAGCCAACCTGGTCCGAACGCTCCAGCAAAACTAAGCGGTGCATAAAAGAGGCCAAATCCAACAATACTCCATACTAACCATTCTTTCGGATTCTTTTTCATATATTGAAAGAGTTGCTTTAAGTTCCCTCTATACATGACAATAAGTAAAAGCATTGGAACCATAAAGTAATACCGTAATGATGCACTCCAAATCCAGCTTCCACCCTCTAAATCCATCGCCCGGTTTAAAACGAAGGTAAAGGCAAAGAAAAATGATGCCAAAATTCCTACTGCAATAGCTTTCATTATAAAACCCCTTGTTTAGTTTCTTCTTAATACTATACAAAAAATGAATATAATTAAAATTCTCATTTTTTAAATTGGATGTAATATAATAAACTTCTTCCCTTAAAGAAACAGTACCATATATTGATCGTCACTATAAACACCATTTATCTTTAAAGCATTTTTTTCTATACCGTACGTTTTAAATTCCATTGATTCATATAATCGTTTGGCTGGTTCGTTCGTTGATACCACGCCTAAATTCAATTGCTCTAACTTCATTTCTCTTGCCCTTTCAATAGCTTTACGTATTAAATCACGTGCAAGACCACTTCTTCGATTATCAGTATCTACATACATCGCAACGATATGTCCTTTATGCTTATATGCTTCCTTTTCTTCTGTTAATAAAGTAACAACCCCAACTAAGCAATTTTCTTTATTAAAAGCGCCAAATGTAAAACTACTGTTAGATGAAAGATTACTAGCAACTCGTTCAAGCGGATTTTCTTGACGCACTGCTTCTTCATAAGTCGTTACAAATGCTTCTGGATTTACTTGTAATGCTTGTAAACGTAACTCCCAATATTGCTTCGCATCCACCTTTGTAAGTAATCGAATCATTTTATCTTCCCCTTTTTATTTTACATAATATTTTTATATGCTACTAACTTTTGATTCATACTCTTCTTTTAATATACTGTAACGATAGCGATGAATGAACTTCCCCTGACGTAATCTATCATTTCTCATTAACCCTTCACAAACAAAACCAGCCTTTTCATAACTCTTTCTAGCTTGTGTATTATCCTCATCTACACGTAACCAAATTTTCTCCAATTCGAACTGAGAGAATCCGATTTGTAACATGCTATTTAGAGCTGCCATTCCAAATCCTTTTCCCCAATAGTCTTTATTTCCAATGGCAATTCCTAGTTCTGCATTTTTATTTGCTTTATCAAAGTTTTTAAGGTCTACCCATCCAATGTGTATACCGTTCTCGGTAACGATAGCTCTTTGTTCGTAACCATTTTCTCGATTTATACAAGCTTCAATCCATTTTTTCGTATCTTCACGTGTGAACGGAGGATATTGATCTGGTACGACTAAATGCTTTGTCACTTTTGTATCTAATGACCATTGATATCGATCTTCTATATCAGCTACTGTTAATTCTCTTAATTGAACGTATGGTACATTCATTGTGTTAACTCCTTTTTATTTTCCTATAGAAAACCCTTCGAACATTCGTCCTCCATACTGTTCTAACGTTTTTTCTACAAAAGTAATTAATTTTCTTTTTTCTCCCGTTGTATAAAAATGATCAAAAGCTGCTACAAATTGGTTTGCATATTGCTCATCATATCTTCTTAACACTCTAATAAACCATTTTGAATTTCCGAGCCACTTACCATTTACTCTTAATACATATTCATGTACTAAATCAGCTAACAAATTTGCAATAAACAATTCTTCTTCTCTTTTTGTAGCACCAATAAAGTCATCCAAAGTATCCGTAATAAAATACCGCTTCTGCTTCATCGTTTCTTCGGTCCATTTAGCTGGTCCTTTATTTATTAAATCATTCGCTTCTCTTTTTAATTTTTCAACAATTTCATTTTCCCCTTTTAATACGATCCCCTCTGAAACTAATTGTGGTAACGAAGGTCTCCCCCGATCGCAATCCATTTTAAAAAAGGTTTTATACGTTTCAAAATTATGTACGAACACTTCAACAGGCCATCCATTACTATAGAAAGATTCTCTATAACAAGATGACAAACTATCGTCTATTATTACAATATCAAGATCAGATGTTTTTGTTGCTTCCCCTCGTACAACACTTCCTCCGAGTAAAGCTACATCACAATTCGGGAATTGTGATGTAATTATGCTTTGTGCCGCTTCAATTGGTTTCATAGGCTTTCCCCTTTTCTTATTTCACTTTCTTTTTTTCAGCTCTTTCTCTCGCTTTTTTTATATAGGCTTCAGCGTCGGGTGTTTTACATGACGTTGCGCCGTGATCAACCTGTACTTTTCCAATTTCACGTGCAATTTCAATCGCTTGTCGCTCTAAGTCTTCATTACGAATTCCTATCGCGATTAAGGCACTATTCATCGCTTCTTTTTTTCTATTTTTTTCATTATGTATATGTACTTTAATCTCTTCTAAATACGGTGAGAAAAAATCATCTTGTAACGTTTTATTTTTAATCGCTATATTTGCTAATAAAGACCAGCCTGCTCTTCCAATCCATTCATCATCAGACTTTGTCCATTCGTCCATTCTTTCAATCGCGATTGGCGCTGTACATATAGCTGTCATCAGAACGTCCATTAAACAATAATAATCGACTTCTCCAACCCATTCATTTATCTGCTCTTTCGTAAGCCTCTTTGGATCTAAAACCATCGTCGCCAAAGTCCTTGCGTCCATATTTTTTGTTTCCCATAATGAAATTGCTAAACCATGATCTTTTTTTATCTTCTTTTTTAATAATTTTAAATTCGCAAAACTAACTCCAAATAAAGGCTCTTTCGCTCCATGATTTTTATACGTCTTACGCGTTTGTTCTGTCCCATATTCTTCTAGTTGCTGCATTACTTCTTCAAGTAACATATGTCCACCTCATTTTTGTTTTATGTTGACTTCATATATGTATGTACGATATATTCTACATTATTTTTCGATTTTCCTATATGTATTTTAAAAATACGGTATGTGAAATTATATGTTACTCCCCCTATTTTCCACTCCTCTATACATTCTAGTTTTAGAACTTACAAAACACTATAATCTTGCATACTTTTGGACAAACTTTCTTACACTTGTAAAAAAGTTTTTTTGCATTTCCCTACCTATAGTTGCTAATATAGTAGAGTAGAACTTTTATAGAGAGAAGGAAAATTATGCACAATGGAATTCGAATGACAACTTTAGTGAAAAGGGCTATGTTGATTTGCGCTGGGGTATTATTTACTTACGAAGCCGCTTTTGGATCAGTACATACTGCTCTAGCAAGTACAGAGGATGAAGCTAAATCTGTTCAACTGGTAAGTGAAATTCAAACATCTCTTGCTCCAAAAGAAGCTCCAAAACACTATAACGGGCAAGTTAGAAAAGTCGCTTATTTAACATTTGATGATGGTCCCGGAAAATATACAGCTGAGCTTTTAGATATGTTAAAAAGAGAAGATGCAAAAGCAACATTCTTCCTAATTGGTTCAAACGTAAAAGCTTTCCCTGACCTTGTAAAACGTGAAGATGCTGAAGGCCACTACGTTGGGATGCACAGTATGACTCATAACTACAAGAAACTTTACACAGAAGGTCATTACGTAGATGAAATGAAGGAAGATCAAGGCTTAATCGCTGGCGTTCTAGGCAAATCACCAGTATTAACTCGTCCATCTTACGGCTCAATGCCAGGATTAAACGAAACTCTTCGTAACAAAGTTGTTGAAAATGGGTTAAAAGTTTGGGATTGGACAATTGATTCTTTAGACTGGAAATATAACAAAATGCCTGTTGATGCTGCATCAGCTAAAATTGTAGAAAACGTTCTAGCTCATGCTACAAATCCAACAGAAGTTATTCTTATGCACGATATTCATCCACAATCTGTTCAAGCAGTTCCTGGTATTATTAAGGGGCTGAAAGAAAGAGGATATGAATTAGAAGCCTATCATGAGAACGAACACTTCCCATTAAACTTCTGGCATGATAATCGTATGTAATGAAAAAGACTTGATTTCCTCTAGTAGGTTATTGAGTCTTTTTTTATCGCTTCGGGAATTTTCTTTATTGTTCTTCAATAGAACGCATAATGTCCTCTCTATCACCTTGAGTTATTCTAATAGAAAATTCGTATTCTTTTTCCTTACACCATGAAGGATTAAGTTCCAATGATAAGTGAATAACAATGTGAAACTCCCCTTCTTTCTATGAATCTTTTGTTTAATGGATTTTATTAATTCCGATACTAAAAAACCATTATCCTTTATACATGAAATAAATCTGATTTGCGATATAATCTGAACTAAAATGAAGTCCATTCCGTATCCACCACATGATAATACCTACCAATGAGGCCGTTTTAATATCAACTGCAACATAATCATCAGGTAACTCCTGGTTTGTATTCTCTCTTCTCGTTTCTATTAGTTGCTTTATAAATAAAAATAATTGCTCCTCAAATTGATTCATTTTAAATAAAATAAATAAATAATTTCGGTGGATATATAAATAATCCAGTAGTTGTGTTAGCTTTTGTTTTTCTGATAAATCTCCGGCATGTATTAAATCAATAATTTTATTAGAAAGTTCATTTAAAATCTCATTCGTGATTTGGTCTAATAAATCTTGAATGTCCTGATAATGTAAATAAAATGTTGTTCGATTTAATCCTGCTTTTGTTGCGACTTTCTGAACCGTTAAGCTTGAAATACTAAGATTCTCACTTAAAAGAGAAAAAACAGCATTTTTAAACATGTCTCTTGAACGAACTGTACGAGGATCTTCTTTTTTATGTGTAGACATTTTAAAACTCCTTTATAGATTTTCTCTTAACTTACTCGACAGTGTATACCTTCAGTGTCGAGTAGTAAACATTTTCAATCAAACTGTTCATGGTCAAAGAAAATTTATTTTGTTACCATTTATTTTATCGACGCAATGTCGATAAATCAAGAAACAACGAAGGAGTTTACTCATGCAAAAGGAAATATCGGAAAAAAACAAAAAAATTATATTAATTGTCCTCATTACTGGCTGTTTTTTATCAACACTCAATCAGACTTTATTAAATGTAGCAATGAGTAATTTAATGGAAGTATTTGATGTAACAGCTACAACAGTACAATGGCTATCAACAGGCTTTATGCTCATAAATGGTGTTCTAGTACCAATTAATGCATTTTTAATGAAACGTTATACAACACGGCAGCTATTTATTAGCTCGATGCTCTCTTTGTTTATTGGAACTGTTCTCTGTGCATGTGCCATGAACTTTGGTGTTCTGTTAACAGGAAGAATGATTCAAGCAGTTGGGGCAGGAATTATTATGCCACTAATGATGACAGTTATTTTATATTTATACCCTAGTGAAAAGCGCGGAAGTGTAATGGGGACTATCGGCTTCGCTATCATTTTTGCGCCAGCCATCGCTCCAACTTTATCTGGTTTTATAATTGAATATGTATCATGGAGATGGCTATTTATCGGATTGGCTCCATTCGTATTTATCGTTATAATTCTCGCATTTAAATATTTAATGAATGTTGCTGAGACAACAAAAGCCACATTAGATATCGTAAGTGTCATTTTATCAACGATTGGCTTTGGTTGTATTATATTCGGATTTAGTAGTGCAGGAAGCAAAGGTTGGGATCATCCGGTTGTTATTACTACCATTATCACCGGTATATTCGTTACAACTTTATTCTGTTTACGTCAAATAAAGTCTAATGATCCATTACTAAATTTATCCGTATTTAAATATAAAATTTTCACTCTTACTTCAATCATTAACGTACTTATTACGATGATTATGTATGCTGATTTAATTCTTTTACCAATTTACTTACAAAATGGGCGTGGTTTTACCGCATTTGAATCCGGTCTACTTCTTTTGCCTGGAGCTGTGATTAATGCCTTCTTATCCCCTATCACGGGCAAAATGTTTGATAAATACGGAGCAAAGCCACTCTTTATTACAGGCTTAATATGTATAATTATTTCAATGTGGGGTGTAATTGATTTAACGGAGTCTACAACTTATATGTATGTAATGGTTCGTACTATTATTTTACGAATTGGGCTAAGCTTCATTTCGATGCCGTTAAATACTGCGGGGCTGAATGCTTTACCAAGAGAACTGGGTTCACATGGTTCAGCAGTAAACAATACCATTCGTCAATTAGCAGGTGCAATTGGAACAGCAGTTATCATTACTGTATATACAATCCAATCAACTTCACATACTTTACAGTTATCTAGTGAAAGTGGAAACATATCAGCTATACAAGTAAAAAAATTAGCTTCTATCTTCAGCTCAAATGATGCCTACGTATTTATGTTAGTCTTGTCTTTTGTTGCTTTAATTATTGCATGTTTCACACCTAAAAAAGTAGCAATTCAAAAATATGAAAGTAAATCTTAGAGCAAAAACAATGTTAAAAATTAAGTACTTACAAGGTGGATTAAAATGTGTACCGAATCCATCTTTTTAAGTATGTATTGCTTACGATTATAATTATTATCTTCGATTCAACTTTTGAATTTTTAATACAGCGTAACAGCTTAGCACATATTACTCGTAAGGAGTGATATATAAATGGACTTTCTCTCACCTGAATATTGGTCTGCCCTACTTGCTATTATTGTAATTGATTTGGTGTTAGCTGGTGATAATGCCATCGTAATCGGATTAGCCGCAAGACGATTACCGAAAGATCAACAAAAGAAAGTTATCATTTGGGGAACAATCGGAGCAATCGCTATAAGAGCTGCTGCTACCTTAGTTGTTGTTTGGTTATTAAAAATACCAGGATTACTTCTAATTGGTGGTGTACTTCTCATATGGATTGCTTACAAATTAATTGCTGAAGGAAAAGATCATGATATTAAGGCTGAAGAAGGATTTTGGTCTGCTATTAAAACCATTATTATTGCGGATGCGTTAATGGGAATTGATAATGTCCTCGCCGTTGCAGGAGCTGCACATGGTAATTTTTCTTTAGTAATCATCGGGCTATTAGTTTCTATTCCAGTAGTCGTATGGGGCAGTACATTAATTTTAAAATGGGTTGACCGTTTTCCTGTCATCATTACAATTGGAGCAGCTGTTTTAGCTTATACTGCTGCAAAAATGATTGTAGATGAGAAATGGTTCGTTGGGTTTTTCGAAAGTAATCCTTTCATAAAGTGGGCATTCATCGTTATTATCATTGCCGGTGTAGTATTCTTTGGAAAGATGAAACAAAAAACGAAAGATGGTTCTATATAATGACAACGTTCTATTTACAAACAAGAGCGCTACTCATATGAGTAGCGCTCTTTAATATTTATTTCGTTTCCCCGTCTTCAGTCGTCTTTACCTTCGTTTTATTTTTATCACGATGGTTATAGTTGTACTTCGATCGATCGACCGGTGTAAATCCTTCCGGTGTGTAGAATCGTAATAAATCTCCGTTAACAACTTGGTCAGAGTATTTTAGTGATTTTTGAACCATTTGTTCATTTTGTTTTATTTCATCAGTAAATTCTACAGGTTTTCCAGTTTTCGTATCATAGTATTTACCGTTCAGTGCAGTAACTGTCGGGCTTACGTAGTTACCGTTACGGAATGGAACGACTTGTTTATGCTCTGGTGATAATAAATCTGATCCGAATTGGACATAATTTTTCGTATCTGTCCCTAGTAAGTGTAATAACGTTGGCAACACGTCAATTTCTCCACCGTATTGATGTTGTACGCCGCCTTCCATTCCTGGTACGCGAATGATTAAAGGTACACGTTGTAATTGAGCATTTTCAAATGAGTTCATTTCTTTACCCATTATTTGAGACATTGCTGCACTATGATTATCTGAAATACCGTAATGGTCACCATACATAACGATAATTGAGTTATCGTATAAACCAGATTGTTTCAAGTAATCCACGAAGCCTTTTACAGACTCATCTAAATAGCGTGCTGTTTGGAAATACGTATCTACTGATGAATCACCTGTTTTAGCTGGTTCAATCGTCGCTTCCGCATTATCGATCGGATAAGGGAAATGATTCGATAACGTAATGAACTTCGTATAGAACGGTTGTTTCAACGTTTGTAATAACGGAATTGATTCATTAAAGAACGGTTTATCTTTTAAGCCGTAGTTTACTACATCTTTTTCGTTCATATCATAGTATGACGCATCAAAGAAATTATTAAAACCAAATGATTTATAAATTTCATCACGGTTCCAGAATGTTTTATAGTTACCGTGGAACACTGCTGATGTATATCCTTGTTGACCTAAAATAGCTGGTGCTGATTGATACGTGTTATGAGCTTTATTTGTAAAAACAGATCCTTGTGGTAATCCGTACATTGAGTTCTCTAACATAAACTCCGCATCAGATGTTTTACCTTGTCCTGTTTGATGGAAGAAGTTATCAAAGTATAACGTATTCTCATCTTTTATAAACGAGTTTAAGAATGGTGTAACCTCTTGGCCATTTAATTTGTAGTTTAGTAAAAAGTTTTGGAATGACTCTAAATGAATATAAATTACGTTCATTCCTTTTCCTTTACCGAAATACTCAGGATTTGGACTTGCATAAGTTGATGAAAGATAGTTTCTTACTTCTGTCATACTATCGCCATCTGCAAGTGCACGTTCTGTTGATGCTTTCGCACTTTGAATACCATCATAAATTGTAAAGTTATACACTCCTAAATATTTCACGATATAATTGCGGTCGAATGTTCTTGTTAATAACTGAGGACGATCTGATTCTGCAAGTCCTAAGTTAATACTAAAGAATAAAATACCCGCTATAAACACAAGTGATAATTTATGCTTCGCAACACGGATTGGTTTAGGGTTTACAAATTTCGTTGCGACTAAAACAATTAAAATGATTGTATCTAAGAAATATAGTGGATCATATACATGTAGCAATGCAAAAATACTATTACCTAAATCTCCAAAGTTATTCGATTGTGTTAATGTCGGGAACGTAATAAAGTCACTGAAAAAGCGGTAATATACTACGTTTGAGTATAAAAGTATAGACATTAGCAAATCAATAACAATTAACCAAATGTAAGCTCGTTTCCCCTTTGCGAATAATGCGAGCCCTAAAAATATAACTGCTGAACTTAACGGGTTGAAAAACAGTAAGAACTTTTGGATTGTATTTGATATCCCTAAATTAAATTCTATCACATATGCTGCATACGTTTTTAACCATAATAAAATAACTGCAAACACGAAAAATCCAAAGTGATTGCTTAACACTCGTTTACTCTTTAATAGTAATTGTTTCATCTCTCCACCTCTTTTGATCATCCAAGGCTTATTTTGATATAAGTCTGTCTCTCTATTCAATTTTTCTTCTTCAACTAGATTTTTTTATTTAACTATATGAAGAATATTAGTAATTATAATTTGAAGCCTTTATTTATTCAACTATTTCTTTTTAAACATTTTGACCTTGGTTTCTATTTAACGAAATAAATTTGTAACATTTCCTGTTTTCTCCCAAAGTCCATCCAACTAATTATGACTCCACATACTATAAACCTATATTCACTGCTTCGCAAATAAATATGTCTCCAATTTTGGAACATTATTGTAATGTATTTAAATTCACTATACATAACATTTGTTTTTTCATTGTATAAAAAAGGATACATTAATTCGATGTTTATTAACGTTCGGGTAATTCCACTGGATGCAACATCAAAATCAATTACCTCCACTAAAGTTAGTTTTGAATAATTATTCATAATACATAAAAAAACTCGCTCTCAAAACGAGAGCGAGGTTTTTTTCATATATTATTGACCTTTATACATTGCATCTACTTGTTTTTGAAGCTCTTCATTTTCTAAGAACTCATCGTAAGTAGCCTCTTTATCGATTACACCGTTTGGCGTTACTTCGATAATGCGGTTTGCAATTGTTTGTACGAACTGATGGTCATGAGATGTGAATAACATTGTACCTTTAAATGCGATTAAACCGTTGTTTAATGCAGTAATAGACTCAAGGTCTAAGTGGTTCGTTGGATCGTCAAGTGTAATTACGTTCGCACCACTTAACATCATTTTAGATAGCATACAACGAACTTTTTCGCCTCCAGATAGTACAGAAACGTTCTTCTTAACTTCTTCACCTGAGAATAACATACGACCTAAGAAACCACGTAAGAAGCTTTCTGACTCATCTTGTGGAGAGAATTGGCGTAACCATTCAACTAAGTTGTAGTCACTGTTCTCAAAGTACTTAGAGTTATCTCTTGGGAAGTAAGATTGAGAAGTTGTAACGCCCCATTTGAATGAACCGCTATCTGGCTCCATTTCACCCATCAGAATTTTAAATAATGTTGTCATTGCAATATCGTTACGACCGATAAATGCAACTTTATCACCTTTATTTAAAGTGAAGTACACATTATCTAACACTTTTTCGCCATCAATTGTTTTAGAAAGACCTTCAACTGTTAATAAGTCATTTCCTACTTCACGCTCAGGTGTGAAGCCAACGAATGGGTAACGACGAGATGATGGTCTAATATCATCTAATGTAATTTTATCTAATAATTTTTTACGAGAAGTTGCTTGTTTCGCTTTAGATGCGTTTGAGCTAAAGCGCGCAATGAAGTTTTGTAACTCTTTTACTTTCTCTTCTTTTTTCTTATTAGCATCTTGTGTTAATTTTAAAGCTAATTGGCTTGACTCATACCAGAAGTCATAGTTACCAACATAAAGTTGAATTTTACCGAAATCAAGATCAGCCATGTGCGTACAAACTTTATTTAAGAAGTGACGGTCATGGGATACAACGATTACTGTATTTTCAAAGTTCATTAAGAAGTTTTCTAACCATTGAATCGCTTTTAAGTCCAAGTGGTTGGTAGGCTCATCTAGTAATAGAATGTCAGGTTTACCGAATAAAGCTTGAGCAAGTAATACTTTTACTTTCTCTGCCCCAGTTAATTCTGACAATTTCTTATCATGAAGATCTTCCCCAATACCTAAACCTTTAAGAAGGATTGCAGCTTCTGATTCTGCTTCCCAACCGTTAAGCTCAGCGAATTCACCTTCAAGTTCAGCAGCACGCATACCATCTTCATCACTAAAGTCTTCTTTCATGTAAATCGCATTTTTCTCTTGCATTACTTTGTAAAGTTGCGTGTGACCCATAATTACTGTTTCTAATACTGGGAACTCTTCATATTCGAAGTGGTTCTGTTTTAATACCGCTAAACGCTCACCTGGCGTAATATGTATGTCACCTGTTGATGGCTCAATTTCTCCAGATAAAATCTTTAGAAATGTTGATTTACCAGCACCGTTCGCTCCGATTAAACCGTAGCAGTTACCTGGCGTGAATTTTATGTTAACATCTTCAAATAATTTGCGATCCGCGAAACGCAAACTAACGTTACTTACTGTAATCATTTGTGTCCTCCTACTAATACCGCTTATTTCAGCGTTTTCTCACCGATTGTCTTAAAAAATCGCATATTACGACTCAATTATTGTAGACTATAGCTATTATATAGTAGAAGCTGGATGAATAGCAACGATTGATTGTTATTCAATCATTTTCAACCTTGAATAATTTTTATATTTTTAACGAAAAAATATCATACTGCAATAACATATACTTTAAGAAGGAGTTACTTTGAAGAAAATTTTAGTAATAGCCGCATTATGTTTATCATTAACTTCTTTAACTGCATGCGGTAGCAACAACGCTAATTCACCAACTGAATCTAAGCAAGAAAAAAAAAGAAAAAAAAGTTACAATAGATTCGATTATCTCCGAATTTAAAAATGCTGGTCTACAAGCAGAAAACCCAACTGATTTACCTCAAAAAGAGTTCGGAAACTTGCGTAAAGAAGGGAAACGTATTATGGTACCAGCACTTGGTGAGGATAGTGGTGGTCGCTTATTTGAAATAACTAAAAAAGAAGACCTGGAAAAAGTGAAGAAATATTACGACGAATTAGGAAACTCCTCTCCCATGTTATTTTCCCATACATATGCAAAAGGAAATTTCCTCTTACAAATGAATGGAGATATGAAAGACGAAGAGTTTGCAAAATATAAAGATGTGATGGACAAGTTTATTAAGTAACAAAAAAATCCCCCTTTAAAGGGGGATTCAATTATTTTTTATTATTCATTTTCTTTGTATAGCCCTTCATTTTACTTGTTAAACCAATTAAAGCGGGAAATAATACTGGCATAATAATAAGAGCTAATATTAGAAGCCCAATAACAGCAACGGAAGCAACTTGTATAAGAGTTAATACACCTGAAGGTATTAACGCTGCAAATGTCCCACCTAAAATAAGTGCTGCTGATAATACAACTCCGCCTATGTGACGAGATGCAGTTACAATTTTCGTTACCGAATCCCCTTCAAGCTCGTTATAGCGCATCATCAAGAAGATACTATAATCCACTCCTAAAGCGACAAGCATTATGAAACTAAAGAATGGAACATTCCAGCTTAATGAATCAACGTTTAATACATGTGTACTAATTAATTCACTTATGCCAAGTGATGCAAAGTACGTTAAAAGTAAAGATCCGATAATAAAAATTGAATTTAAGAATGAACGGGTAATTACAATTAGTACAATCCCAATTCCAATCAACATAATCGTAGCAGTACGCAAGAAATCTTGCCCCGTTACTTCTTTTAAATCAACATTTCTAGCTGTTGTCCCTCCAATTGCTGTTTTCGCATCATTTAATTCCGTCCCCTTTAACGTGCCAACTATTGCTTTATTTATTTCATGAATAATAGGCATCGCTTCTTTCGAATATGGATTTACATCTAAAATAATTGTCATTTTAGCAGTTTTTCTATCATGTGACATATACGTATTTAATGCTTTTTGGAAGTCTTCTCCCTCCAAAATTTCTTTTGGAATGTAAAACTTCTCAGAGCTTTTCGATTCATTCAGTTCTCCTAAATATTTCTGAGCATCCCCTAGACCGTTACTTACCTTTTCAAGCCCTTCTGTACTTTTAGACAAACCAGATTGCAATTGCCCCATCTGTTCTTGCAAGTCTTTTAATCCAGTTAATAACTGCCCTTGGCCATCATTTATTTTCGTTAATCCAGATTGTAGCTCAGTTGATTTGTTCGCAATTTGTTTTGAACCTGTAGCACCTTCATTCAAGCCATTTTTCAGCTCAGTAGCTCCTTTTTGTAACTCTGTAACGCCATTATTCATTTCTTTTAAACCGTTATCTACTTTCAATAACGACTGATTCGCTTCTTTAAATGAACTCATCGCTGCTTTATGCTGCGTTGCTAATTGATTTAATTCGTTTGACAGTACATTTAATTGCTTTTGGGCTTCCTTCGCAATTCCTATCGTTTGCTTCACATTAGGATCATTTGCTAATTCTGGTTTTGTTTGAACAAAATTGGTCATTAACATTTCAATTTGCTCATAACCTTTTTTCGCACCATCAATTGCTTGCGAAATACTCTCGAAGTATTGATCGTAAGAACTTAAACCTTTCTCTAGCTGTGCGTAACCCGCATGCAACTGCGACGTTGCATTTGATAAAATATTTATATTTTCGTTTAGTGAGGTTAACCCGCTCTCAATTTGCTGTGCTCCTTGTGCTCCATCGTTTATGCCACTTGATAATTGATTTAACGCTGTTCCTAATGCTGTTACTCCATTTTTTGCATCGTTCGTTCCATCAATTAACTTTTGAACATTTGCGAGACCGTTTGATTCATTACCGCCCATTTTATTTTTCGCATCCGTTAATCCATCATTGATTTCTTTTAAGCCACCATTAGCATCTCCTAATCCTGTATTAAGTTCTCCCGCTTGTTTATTTATATATAATTCTTTTATCTTATCACCGGTTGGACGCGTCGGTGAATATACTTCTGAAACTCCCTTAACTTTCGAAATTTTATCAGTTAGTTCATCTAAAGTCTGTAATGAAGTCGCCCCATCTAACTTTTTATTAGATTGAATGACTAACGTACTTGGTGAAGAAAACCCTGGCGGAAAATGCTCCTCAATTACGTTAATCCCCATCTTTGATTCGTATTTATTGTCTACTTCAAATAAGTCATTGTAATTCAATGTGTTAGAATATTTTAATACGAAAGGAATCGATATCACCATTACAATGATTAATGCGATAAATGGTCTTGCAACTGAATTTTTCGCAAAGAATCCCCATAAGCGACTATCCTCATGACCTTTAAATGTTTTAACTGGATAAAACATTCCTTTTCCTAAAAGCACCATAAAAAATGGATTTAAAGTGGTTAATACGAGTAGTAATACTGCGACACCAATTGATACTGCTGAAGTTGATTGATATAAGTTAAAATTAGCTAAACTAAGTGATGCAAAACCAATTAGCACTGCTATCCCACTATATATAACTGTTTTCCCTGCCGATTTAAATGTCTCTTTCGTGGCCAAAAATGCATTTTCTTGTTTACTTAATTCTTCTTTAAATCTCGTATATAGTAAAATGTTATAATCTGTTCCTACTCCAAATAGTACAACTACGACAAATACTTGCGTAAAATTCGAAAATGGGAAATTAAATTGATCTACAAGATGAGCAATTACCCCCATTGAAACTAAATACGATACCCCAACTGTAAGTAGAGAAATAATCGGAACGATCGGTGAACGAAATACAATGATTAATACTACAAGAATGAAAATAATTGAAATAATTTCTGTCTTTTTCACTCCCTCTTGAGAAGATTTAAGAAAATCATCTCCGATTAAGTCGCTTCCTGTTAAGTATGTTTTTACCCCTTTCGGTTTTACTTTTTTATGAAGCTCATCTGCAACTTTTGATATGTTACCATGTTTTTTATCTACCGATATTTGCGTTAAAATCGTTGTATTATCTTTAGAAATTAATTGTTCTTCCAAATCTTTATTATCTAAATGTGAAACAACTTCCTTTATTCCTAAGTTCTCTTTGTCATTTTGTAACGCATTGATTGTTTTCGCTATTTCCTCTTTTTGTTCATTCGTTAAAGCATTTTTATCTCCACTATTAAAAACCGCTATTATTTCATACTTTTCGCTTCCTTCTTTATCCATCTCTTTTATCATCTTGTCAGCCATACTGCTTTGTTCTGTATGAGGAATCGTAATTTGCCCTTTTTCTTTCACTAACTTATCCATATTCGGCATCGTTACGACCATTGTAATAGTAATAACTATCCATAATAGAAAAGATAAACTTCTCCAACTTTTTAGCTTGCTCATTTGAATCATCTCCCGCTATTAGAATTTCATGTTGCTATAGGAATGAACGTTCATTCCTATCATTCTATCGAATTACTTTTTAACTCTATTAAACTGTGAATTCCGGAATGAATATTCATTCCTTTATTTGTAAAGATTTATCATCTCCTGTTATTGTTTTTATACCTTTCTCGGAATGAATGTTCATTCCTGTTCTTATAAAGCTATAGAATCAAATGATTCTAATAGCATTCCAACAACTTTCTTCCAGTTCTTTTACCAATTTTTCTGTATATTCTAATTGACCTGTTTCCATTACTTTAATTAATTTTTCAATTGGTTGATATACAATAATAATTAAAGCAATGGGTGGTAATGGACGAAGAAAACCTTTTTCGATTCCATCTTCAATCAAGTCCCTGAAGAAGCCCATAAAGTCCTCGAATATTTCATTACTATGTTCATCGAGAAAATAACTATCACAGTGAGAATTTGTAAAAAGAAAAGCATCTGCATTTTGTCTCGCAAATTCAAATAAACGGTTGTACGTATGGCTAAACTGTTCACGAATATTTGCATCGACTGGAAAATCGGTTTTTATTAATTCCGATAGTTGTAAAACACTTTTCGTAAATAAAGAATTAACAAGTGCCTCTTTATTTTCAAAATAACGGTAAATAGTACCTGCACCTACTTTTGCTTTTTCAGCAATCATCGGAATTGTTGTACCATCATACCCCCGCTCTGCAAAAAGTTGTATTGCAGCATCAAAAATGTCTTCTTGTTTGTTTTTAGCCATTTTTTCACCTCGCTTTTCAGGAATGAAAATTCATTCCGTTTTTAATTATAAATTAGATGGATTAAAAGTCAAGAGTGCGACAAAGTAAAATCGATTTTTCTCATTGATCGTGCGTAAAGAGTGAAATTCTAAAAGGAAGCTGTACCGACGTTTCCTTTAGTACAGCTCGCCCCTATTTTCAAATTAAAAGAAATCATAAATAAATGGCTTACGAACTGGTACTACATTCTCAAATGCTCGTATTTCCTCTTCACTTCCGCTAATTAATTCAAGTTCTTTTAGTTCTAACGGACGTTTGTAACCAAACATAATTGTAGATAATGCATTTATATCCAGTTTGATTCCTTTATCCTTTGCTTCTTCTATAATTGCTACTTCATGATTTGCAAGTCTCACTGTAACGTTATTCCACGGAGCAAATGAATCTGTAATATGTAAGATCACTTCTTGCTGTACATTGTTCCAATTCAACTCATATTGTTTTAAGAACTGCTCTATATCTACAATTCTGCCCATAAAATATGGTTTCAATTCTGTCTTCACTCTTGGCTCTTGCAATGTATATAACAATGGTTCTTTTTCACTTATAGTCATTTCTAGTTCTTTTATCATAGAATCATGCTGACATATGAAGTTCCATAGGCCATTTCTAGCTTCATTATGCAACGGAACAAATTCTTCTACTGTCATTTTATAGTTTTCTATTTTATATAACATGTAACCTGCTGCCGTTTTATTTTCATCATAGTAAATCGCTAATGTAAAATCATGATAGACTGCTTGTAACCACCATTTTCCACTGCGAACTAGCATCCCTGAAAAGCGTTCTGCAAATGTTTCATAAATCTTTTCTACTTCTTCCGGATGATTTTCTTTATTGAAACGTTTCACAGTACCATTCACTTGTTTTTTCATAACTAAATCGCTCTTTGTCATATGACATACTAAGCGATTCGCACAAAGTTCCCAGCCGTATTTACGGTAGAATGAAACAGCAAACGGATGTAGCATCGATACGGTATACCCATCTTTTTTCATCGTTTGAAGTGAATGCTGAAGTAACTCTTTTACATAGCCACTCCTTCTATATTCCGGATACGTCGCTACCCCTGCAACGCCTCCCATTTTAAATTTTTCTTTTCCCATGTAGATATGAAACGGAATAAGATGCAGTTTTGCTGCTAAATCTTCACCTTCCATAATACCGTATACTTCATGACTTTCCTTCATCTTTATAAGTTGTTGCTTTAATCGTTCCTCATCTACTTTATATTGAAAAGCGTACTCTGATAAACGTAATGCTTCTCTAAATTTATCTTCTTTTAATTGTATGACATTCATTTATCTCTCCTCCATTCCCTATTTGAATTGTACCATAATTCTCATTATTACAATTCGGTAAGTGAAATTTTATAGACGCTCAACAAATGCTATCGATTTCGCAATAATGCAACATAAAAAAGCAGATACATTCCGCATCTGCTTCTCATCACTTTATTTAGCTAACGTTTGAAGTTCTTCGAAGAATGTAGGATATGATACGCCTACTGCTTCTGCATCTTCAATTGTTGTTTTTCCTTCTGCAATACATCCAGCAATCGCAAGCATCATTCCGATGCGGTGATCACCGTAACTATTTACTGTATCGCCTTTTAGAGCTGATTTTCCGTAAATAATCATGCCGTCGTCAGTAGCTTCTATGCGAGCTCCTAGTTTCGTTAACTCTGCAACGACTGTATCAATACGGTTCGTTTCTTTTACTTTTAATTCGTGTGCATCTTTAATAACTGTAATTCCTTCTGCTTGTGTTGCTGCTAATGCGATTACTGGAATTTCATCGATTAATCTTGGGATAATATCTCCGCCGATTTCGATTCCTTTTAATGAAGATGTTTCGATTGTTATATTTGCAGCTGGTTCTGATGCTCCTTCGTTAATTGGCTCTACAGTAAACGTAGCACCCATTTTCTCTAAAACATCAATAATACCTGTACGAGTTGGATTCATCCCTACATTTTCTAATACTAATTTACTATTTGGAATGATTGCGCCTGCTACTAAGAAAAATGCTGCTGATGATACGTCGCCCGGCACTTGAACGTCTGTTGCTGTTAACTTCTGTCCACCTGCAAGTTTCACAGTTTTTCCCACGCGGGTTACTTTAACGCCAAATGCTTCTAGCATTCTTTCCGTATGGTCGCGTGAAATATGTGGTTCTGTAACAGCAGTTACACCTTCTGCGCGAAGACCTGCGAGTAAAATAGCTGATTTTACTTGCGCACTTGCAACTGGAGACGTATATTCGATTGCTTTTAAATCACCGCCGCGTATTGTTAGCGGTGTAAACGTTCCTTCTTCCCGGCCATCAATGTTTGCGCCCATTTGTTTTAATGGATTTGTTACACGTTTCATCGGTCTTTTTGCGATAGACGCATCACCTTGTACGCAAGAGAAAAATGGTGTATTTGCCAAAATTCCTGACATTAATCGTATCGTTGTACCAGAATTACCAACATCTAATACAGCTTTCGGCTCTTGTAAACCTTCTAATCCTTTACCAACTACAGTAACTTCATCACCATTTTGCGTAATGTCTACTCCCATTTCTTTAAAGCAAGAAATTGTACTTAAACAGTCTGCACCGGGCAAGAAACCTTTAATTGTCGTTTTTCCTTCTGCGATCGCGCCGAACATAACAGCGCGGTGTGAAATGGACTTATCACCTGGAATTGTAATGTTGCCATTTAATCCGTTATTAACAGGTTGTATCGTTTTTTTCTTCACGTTTTCACCTTCTCATTTAAATTGTTTCATATGTTTGATATTCTTCTTCTCCAAGCGCTAGCTTTGCTTTCATTCGATCTTCTTCTCTTTGGAAGCTAATACGTAATACCCCAAGTAATCCTTCACGCGCTTCTAATATTTGCAAGTTCGTAATACTAATTTCCTCACGCGCCAAAATACTCGTAATATGAGCTAAAGCCCCCACTTTATCTAAAACATCGACGTATAAGTCGTGATAAGCAGGAATTGCACCGCTTTTTCGGACTGGTAACGAATCACGGTATTCTTTCGCGTCTGCAAAATAGTTTTGAATCTCGCCTGCATCTCCGGTAGAAACTGTATGATATAAACCTTCCATTTCAGAGATCCACTCTTTTAATAATACCATTAAATGCTCACGATTTTGCTTTACAATATCACTCCACATTTTCGGGCTACTAGATGCGATACGTGTAATGTCTTTAAACCCTCCGGCAGCTAGTTGATGGATGAGCGGATTATCCCCTGCATGTTTTTCAACTTGCTTTACTAACCCTGCCGCAATTAGGTGCGGAAAATGACTCACAATTCCTGTTACATAATCATGCTCTTCTGTATTTAAAACGAGAAAATGTGACCCTGTTCCTTTTAACCAACGCTTAAGCTCTTCCACTTGTTCATTTGGTACATGCTTCATCGGTGTTAAAATGTAAAATGCATTTTCAAATAAATGTGCTTTTGCACTTTCAACTCCCGTTTTATGAGAACCTGCCATTGGATGTCCACCAATGAAAGAGACTTCTTTTGAAAATAAAGCTTCTGCTTCGTTCATAATCGTTCCTTTTGTACTACCAACATCGGTCACAATAACATCTTCTCGTAAACGGAATGACGCTAGTTTATGCAATAACTTCTTCGTTTCTTCAACAGGAGAAGCAAAAACGATTAAATGTGCCTCTTCACATGCATGCTGTAAATCTATTGCTACTTCATCTACTACGTGTAATTCTTTCGCGCGTTCTACTTGTTCTGGAAAAATATCATAACCAGTTATCGTTACATCGTGCTCATTCTTAATTGCTAATGCGAGAGAGCCTCCTATTAAACCAGTTCCAATTAATACTACTTTTTTACACATTTGCCTCATCTCGAGACTTACTTTTTTTATTTTCAAAGTGTTGTTTTAACACTGAAATCACTCCTTCATTTTGTTCCCTAGTTCCGACTGTAATACGGACCCCATTCGGGAACGGACGAATAATAAATCCTGCGTGTGCACAAGCTTCATAAATCTCTCCAGCATCCTCAACTGGCAAGAAGATGAAATTTGTTTGTGACGGGTAAAATGGAATTTCATTTTCCTTACAGAAGCTTTCGTATTGTTGTAATCCCTCTGCATTCACACGTACAATTTCTTCGATAAATGCTTCGTCGTTAAAAGCAATCGTTGCTGCTTTTTGCGCTAATGAAGATACGTTAAATGGTAAACGTACGACATTTAATTTCTCGATTAACTCTTCCTGTCCAATTGCATATCCCACTCGGAAAGAAGCTAACCCGTATGCTTTAGAAAACGTTCTAAGCACAAGAATATTTTTATGTTTTTCTAAAAGCGGTAATGCCTTTGGGAAATCTTCCGCTATTACATACTCATAGTACGCTTCATCAATGACAATTAACGTATTCTCACTAATCTCTTTAATGAATTGAGTTAATTTCTGTTCATTCACATATGTTCCTGTAGGGTTGTTCGGATTACAAATCCACACGATTTTTGTATTATGATCCACTGCTGAAGAAATTTCATCTAAGTCGTATACACCGTTATTTAACGCAACTTCTTTCACTTCACAGCCTTCAATAATCGCATGGTGGCGGTACTGCGGGAATGTTGCACCAGCTGTTACGATGTTATCTCCAGCTCTTAGTACTGCACGGCTTATCATTTGAATGACTTCATCTAAACCACTACCGCAAAGTACTTGTTCCATTTGTACATGTAACTTATCTGCAATTGTTTGACGGAGCGTTGTAGCACCTCCGTCAGGATATAAAGCATGTTCCAACCATGATTTTTGCAACTCATCTAAAACACGTGGCGAACAGCCGAATGGATTTTCATTCGATGCTAATTTCACAAATGAATGATCTCCGTACACTTCTTTCATTTGTTCAGGTGATTTACCTGGTTTATATGGTTGTAATGATGATAGTTGATCTTTTACTTGCATGTTAAAACCACCTTTTTATTAAAATTCTTTTGCGTATTTATTATGTTGCGTAATGTTTTGCTGAATTAACTCCATACGATCTTTTCCGAATTGTTCGACTAGTGCAACTGCAAGTTCCCATGCTACAACAGATTCAGCTACAACACCGGCTGCTGGTACTGCGCAACTATCAGATCTTTCAATACTCGCTTGGAATGCTTCTTTCGTATCAATATCAACACTTGCTAACGGTTTATATAATGTAGGAATTGGCTTCATAACGCCTCTTACGACAATTGGCATACCTGTTGTCATACCGCCTTCTAACCCGCCAGCATTATTCGTTTTTCTCGTGTATCCTTTTTCTTCATCCCACAAAATTTCATCATGCACTTTACTTCCTGGCTGTCTCGCTGCTTCAAAACCAACGCCAATTTCAGCACCTTTAAATGCATTAATACTCATAATCGCACCAGCAAGTTTTGCATCTAATTTACGATCGTAATGAACGTAACTACCAACGCCAATTGGCATACCTTCTGCAATAACTTCCACAATTCCACCTATGGAATCTCCGCTACTTTTTGCATTATCAATCGCATCCATCATCTCTTGTTCTACTTCTTTATCTAAGCATCGAACTGGTGAGCTTTCAGTAATTGTTTGAATTTCTTCAATTGGTAAGTTTGAAATATGTTTTGCTTTTACACCACCAATTTCAAGCACATGCCCTGCAATTTCTATGCCTAATTCTTTCAAAATTTGTTTCGCAACTGCTCCAGCAGCTACACGAACTGTCGTTTCTCTTGCAGATGAGCGCTCTAGTACGTTTCTTATATCACGGTGACCGTATTTAATTGCTCCGTTTAAATCTGCATGTCCTGGACGTGGTTTCGTAATTGTACGTTTCATTTCTTTACTTTCTTGCTCCGAAATTGGCTCTGCACCCATTACTTTCGTCCAATGTTTGAAATCATCATTTTTGACAATTAACGTTATCGGCGAGCCAAGTGTCGTCCCATGACGTACACCACTTACAATTTCAACTGTATCTGTTTCAATTTGCATGCGTCTTCCGCGACCATGCCCCTTTTGTCTTCTTAATAATTCTTTATTAATATGTTCCGCCGTGAGTGTTAAACCTGCTGGTACACCTTCTAAAATAACTGTTAACTGTGGCCCATGTGATTCTCCAGCTGTAATGTATCTCATTTCTCTTGCCCCTTTACTATTTTTTTGTACAAAAAAGTCCCTACTGAGCGCTCAGTAGGGACGATATTTATCGCGGTACCACCCTAGTTGTAGACTTCTTTCGTCTACCTCTCTTCTTCTTTAACGATCGTTTGACCGTCTTTCCCTCCAAAAGTTGGGAGAAAGATGCTCCAAGGCTGTAATTCATGCTTACCTTTGTACTGATTCACACCGACCATCAGCTCTCTATAACAGGGAGATAAGCACTACTGTTTCCTCTTCAGCGCATATATGATATGGAATTAAGATAATTTATTTTTGAATCCTTTTAACTCTTCCATGAATTTATGGAATTCTGGAATATCCATTTGTTGTGCAGAATCTGATAATGCAACTGCTGGGTCTGGATGTACTTCAGCCATTACTGCATCTGCGCCAATTGCAAGTGCTGCTTTCGCTGTTGGTAATAATAAATCTCTACGTCCAGTTGAGTGCGTTACGTCAACGATAACTGGTAAATGTGTTTCTTTCTTTAAAATCGGTACTGCTGAAATGTCTAATGTGTTACGTGTCGCTCTTTCGTATGTGCGGATACCGCGCTCACATAGAATAATTTGGTCGTTACCTTGTGCAATGATGTATTCAGCTGCGTTAATGAACTCATCAATTGTTGCTGCTAAACCACGTTTTAGTAATACTGGCTTGTTAACTTTACCTACAGCTCGTAGTAAGTCGAAGTTTTGCATGTTACGTGCGCCAACTTGAATTACATCAACGTAGTCTAATGCCATTTCCACATCGTTCGGATTTAAAATTTCACTAATAATCGCTAAATCAAACTCATCTGCTACTTGGCGTAAAATTTGTAATCCTTCTACTCCTAAACCTTGGAAATCGTATGGAGATGTTCTCGGTTTGAAAGCACCACCGCGCATTAATTTTAAGCCTTGATCTTTCATCGCTTGCCCTACTTGACGAACTTGCTCTAAGCTTTCAACTGCACAAGGTCCCATGATGAATGTTTGTGTGCCGTTACCAATCAATTCACCTTTTATATTAACGATTGTATTTTCTTGTTTCTTTTTACGTGATACTAGTAATGCTTTACGGTTATCATCTTCTTGCAATTCTAAGCTCGCTTTGAAGATTGTTTTGAAAATATGTTGAACCGTTGACGTTTCGAATGGTCCTTCGTTATGCTCTGCAATCATATCAAGCACTTCACGCTCACGTACTGGATCAAAGCGTTTCGTACCTTGTACTTGCTTTTGTTCCCCAATTTTTTGAACGATTTCACCACGTTTATTTAATAGGTGTAATAGTTGTAAGTTAATTTCATCTACCTGTTTACGTAATTGATCTAATTCATGATTTGCCATTTGGAAATCCTCCTCTAATGTTTTAAAAGTATAGTAAGAGAATGGAAAATTCTCTATTTTCTGAACTGATGAATTATACAAAATTTAAAGTGGAATCGATACCTCTTCTTATTTTAAACTAATAATTACCATAAAGACACTATCTACTAGATAAAACCCACTTTTTTGTACAAAAAATCCCTACTGAATAAATCAGTAGGGACGATATTTATCGCGGTACCACCCTAGTTGTAGACTTCTTTCGTCTACCTCTCTTCATTGTTAACGATCATCTGACCGTCTTCCCCTTCATAAAGATACATATCTTTACTACGAAAAAGATGCTCCAGGACTGTAATTCGCTCTTGTTTTTGTACTGGTTCGCACCAACCACCAGCTCTCTGTTACAGGGAAACAACAACTACTGCTTTTCCTTTCAATGCATGACTATTTTATTTTCAAGTTGGACCACTAAAATACAAAAAGTCCCTACTGAATAAATCAGTAGGGACGATATTTATCGCGGTACCACCCTAGTTGTAGACTAACTTTCCGTCTACCTCTCTTCACTGTTAACGATCAATTGACCGCTTTTCCTTCATAAAGACAATACTATCTTTACTAAGAAAAAGATGCTCCAAGACTGTAATTCATGATTATCCCTGTACTGGTTCACACCAACCACCAGCTCTCTGTTACAGTAAGACTAATCACTACTGTGATCTCTTCATTGCACTTTGTTTATTCAATTGTTTTTTGAAATTGAATAAGTATGATTCGTATTATAGAACGCTTTTCAAAACACTGTCAACAACTTTTTATATATTTTTTCAAATTCCACTTTCAACCTATAATTCCTTTTGTAAATTCCCCATTACAATTCCGATGCGAATTATCTCATTTTCTATTACATTTAATACATGTTTATCTACTTCATACTCGATTAATTGTTTTTTTATTTGTATGATTTCACTTTCAAGTAAATCGGCTTCCTGACATGTTTGTAATAAAATAAAAAATACATTTGCATACATTTCCTTATGCGCTTTTATACTTTCCTTCTTATCTAATATTTCACTAAATAACTGCTTCATTTCCTCCCCCGTACATTTTCCATTCACATCTAAAAATGTACGAGATATAATACATAATCCTTTTTCTACAATCTCATCCATGTATAAAATAATGCGTAAAAGCATTACATATTCTCTCGTTGTTATCTCGCCCATTTTTGGTCTTTCTCGCAAAAATACACTGAGCCAAGTCGTCCAAAATTTTTGCTGCTCTTTTGCGCTTAATGTTTTGACGTAATAGCATACATGCTGCATAAACTTAATTTTATTCTCTTCGTTTCCTTGTATGAGTAGCGGGTATAACCAATCTGTTTTTTGCTCCCAATACAATACACATTTAATAAATACAAAGCTAAGCCACTTCAAGAATGCTTCCCGTGTATGCGGATGCAACACTTCCAAATGTTCTACCGCATACTTAATAAATCGCTTCATCTCTGTAAATAAAGGTAAATTAATTTGCGTGTAACATAAGCCTGCCCATGCATATTTTGTAATCTCGTTTTCTTTCTTTAAATCTAAGTATGGTAACAAATATTTTCGGCACCACTGCTTCTCGATATGATATAAAAATGTAATATCTGCTATTAAACGCGCAAACATAAAGTTCGTCCGTTCTGAACTATTCCTTACTTGTTCTTCAAATAAAAATAAATATTCATACACGTTACGATCGTATAAATGATCATATGATAACAGTTTTAATAATACCGCTGTCATCTTTCCAACAGGATGCTGAATCGATTCATTGTAAAAGTCTTGTTTTCCAAGCTTAAAGTCCGTATTACTTTTCATAACTTGAGGGAAAACTGAAAAAGCAAAACGTTTTACAACTCGTATACTATTCTCCTCTAACTCTTCTAATCGATTGCTAATTTCATATAGAAAACTACTAATTAACCAATGAAATGCTGTATTTCTAACAAATTTCTGCAATAGCGGAATGATTTTTTGGATTTGCTCATTTGTCAGTTCCCGGTTATTTCGCCACTCTCTAATACAAACAAACCATACTTCATTACTTATTTCGTGCACGCCTACTAATTGATATGCAAATGAAATACTCCACTCCGTATTCAATTTACATGCTTTAGATAACATCTCTAAAAAATGGCGTTGCTCAAAAACACCATCTTGAGAAAATTGCCGAACTTGCTTCATAATTTCATCATCTTTTAATTGCAGCAAGCCATCCGCAGTTACATTACAAGTAATGCTTTGTTCTGCAGTCTCTTTCTTTTGTACACTGTATCGATCAGAATGAAAGTGAGGATGCTTTTTCTTCATGAACTCATACCCTTTTGCTGTAGATGGGCTATTCGAATCACACATAAATAATAGGTCTAAGACGAGACATACATCAAATGCCCTTTCCTCTGTAAGGTGTTTCACTACAGTTTGAATGACTTCTTCCTTTGTTTCTTCTAAAGAATGTGTATACTGCCTTTTTAAAAGTTGAAAAACTTCGTGTTTATACGTTAAATCTAAAAGAAGTCCTTCATGTAACAACCATTTTATTTTGTCATCTACACTAATGAATATATTTTTATTCATCGCATCAATGGCAATTTGCTTTTGAAGTACACTATTTGCTTCTATCATTTCTGTAATATAATAATTCGCTTTTTTCTCATTGTTTTCACATAAATAAGTTAAACACTCTTTTACAATTTGAATTAAAAATGCAAGGTCATTTTGATGAAATTCTTTCTCTTCATTTTCCTTATCTCTTTTTTTCAGAGCTGTTTGTCTTAATGACAACAGTCGCATCTTCTCTAATCCCATAATCATTATTGGAACAGCGTAATAAGAAATATGCGGTCGCATCTTCTCATCCCAAATTTTCTCCACATGAGAAAACGTAGACACTGGTATACGACTCGATTCCTCAAGTTCTATTGATTCTTGCGTATCATTTCCCCACTTTCTTACACGCTTTAATTTCAGTTTCCCATCTAAAATAAACGCTAGTAACAATAGTGCAATTTCTTTATGCTCTGGAAAAGAACATTTTTGCAGTAAATATGAAATGTTTTCAATAGAGCTACTATCTTTTTCAGCTGTTTCTAACAAAAGGAGTGTCCACCTTGCAAACAACAACGGATCCATCTTTATTTTCAATTCGTTTAAATAGTGACAAATTGTTCGCCATAATAATGGGGATATTTTTGAATGATTTTTATAAATAAGTTGAAATAGTTCCTTTTGATGACTAAAAAGAAATTGTTCAACTAACCATTCTGCAAGTAATTCGTCTACCTCGTTATAGTTTGGCGTGAGCAAGAATAAATTTCGTAATTTCCCTTCTGCTTCAAGCCATTCCACCCATTCATAATCTCGGGCAAATTCAACAAAATAACGGACTGTTTCAATTTTCTTTATTGACTGCTTTATGTATGACAATTGTTCCTGTTCTACTGATGGTGGGACCGTTACAATATCCCGAATTCGCATTCTTTTTGTAATATAATTATCGCCCATTAATTCCGCCCATCGCTTCACCGCTTTGACAAGGGACTGATGATTATTTGCTTTGTTTGGATACACAATCGGTCTTATTCCTAAGTGCTCCCAATGATATGTGTTTTCCCCTTGGGCGACAAATGCATAACGCCTTGTACTTGGTGGTAAACCAGTTGCTAAATATTTCATTACTGGGTCATTATGACTATATCCAACGAATAAAACGGTATAATTTGAGAATAAATCAACTAAAAATCTTCTCGCCCAACCTTCCGTTAAGTAAGCCCTTCCAAAATCACCGTCTGTTAAAATTAAAGCTTCTTTCTCCTGTTCTACATTGCCATGTATATAAGCCAGACCTTTAAACGCTCTCCCTGTCGGTAACGCTGGTGCGTAATAAACATTTATCTCCCTATTCATTTCTTTACTTACAGTTGTAAAATGTTGATCAAAGTTTGTCGTCACAATACGGACATCTGTATCTAAAGGAAACAACCTTGGAATTGCATAATGGAGTGGATTCGGTTTTGATTTTTCTATATGAACAACATCTTTCGCTACTTGATGTACGTCTTTCGTTTTTGCAATTTTACCAAGATAATAATCATGCGGTTCCGTTATTTCACGTTTTTCGACGTATAATTTTTTGGAAATTTCATCAACTAGATCATCAAAATTGGGTAAGTTTGATTTCCCTTGCATAGAAACTCCTGCTCCAACAAATAACACTAACTTCCCTTGTTCAAGATGATCGATTAACTCATCTGGAATTTCTACTTCTGAAGTAATCCACATTCCGGATTCCCCCTTACCTAAAAATGTCATATACTCTCATTTTACTATAACATTTTTTTATTGTTTTTATAATATTTAGATAAAAACAATAACGTGAAAAAGTTTTATTTAAATAAATCCGATACAATGTATGAACTCCTGAATTTATTGCAAAACTATGTATAAATCGGAGGTGTAATTATTGAATGGTTTTACTGTAGTACTTATCAAATTTATATCGTGCATCATCGCTTTTAGCATTGGACTCGCTTTGTTTTTCCCTGCAACGTTTGTTCAAATCATTTCGTTTAGTCTCTTCGTTACAATCGTATCTTATATGTTCGTTGATAAAATTATTTTAGAACGAATTGGCAATAATGGTGCCATTATGTCAGATTTCTTACTAACATATTTAAGCGTATGGATTTTCGGTAATATTTTATTAGACAACTATATGCAAATTGCATGGGGCAGTATCCTATCTGCAATTGTCTTTACATTATCTGAAGTAATCGTGCATCGCTTTTCTAATTCACACACAAGGCACAACAACGATAACATTCATATTAATCGCCGCTTTGCATATGGTACAGAGTTTGCGGAAGAACAAAATGTGTTGGATAAAGATAAGAAGAAATAATATTTTGATGCAGGAGCTCCATCGCCATCAAGCTAAAAAAAGCAAATACCTCAAAATGAATAAATTGACATCTCCAAGAGAAAATGTACATTTTTTTGTTTTTGGGTGCAATAAAACGCTTAAGTTGATTCGTATGTTGTGCTACCTCGTCTAAAAAAAGTGTTTATCGAGAGTAAACTATCTTAACTGTAATAACCTATTAAAGAAAAGGGCAGAATCTGTATCCGAAGATCCAGATTCTGCCCTTTTCTTTAATCGCATTTTTCTATTTGGTCGCCTTCTTCACCTGCATTTTCTGCCGAACTATCCGTTCCGCCTCCCACTGCATGTTGCTGTTTAGTATTAGAACTTTCGATAGCAGCGTTGGTTCCAGCAGCACTGTCATCGCCACCACCACTTGCCACTTGAGTAGCACTAGCCTGTTCCTTACGTGTTTTATTAATTTGATTATTGATGACAATTACAAATTCTGTCTCTTCATCCGAAGTTTCTTTTTTCATTTTATGCGGTTCAATCTGGTCCCCACTAATTCCCTTATTTATGGCTTCGCCTCCAGCGCCCACCGTTTGTTGCTGTCTAGTATTCGATGAATCAATTGCTGCATTACTTCCTGCTGCACTGTTTTGTCCGGCCCCACTGGCAATTTGTGTTGTATTCGGTGCAAATGTAATCTGATTATTAATGACAATGACAATTTTTCGTTTATTAGCAATATTTCCCAAATTAATTTCTTCTCCATCTTTTTTTACAAATCGAAACGTGATTTCTTCATTGTTTTCCATGTTCTCCCCCCTTTGTAATATTAAATGACTGGAGAATGCTAATGGATTGGACAAGCGTATTTTTTTATAAATATGTGCCCTCGCCCACAATGAAGGATGTATGATCAGGTTCCGGTATTTTGCTCGTATTAGGTACTTCGACTTGACGGTAGCCCAGCATGGGACGCATGGAGAATAATCTTATAGGAGATATAGTAAGAGAGATTAGTAGAAACATTTGTATATAAAGGTTTCATTTTTTCTACTTTCCTTTTCTTATTTAGATTTATCAGCCAAATATCTAGCATAGTGAATTAAATTTCTAGCTACATCTAATTCAAGATTAAATATATTAGGTACCCCTGGTCTCCAATTCACCTCAAATAACCACAATTTTTGATCTTTATCAATCCCTACATCAATTCCTAACTCATCAAATAATACATCCTTAAATAAAGAATTAAAATGGTTAGAAAAAGTTACTGCAAATCGTTCTAAATACCTTTTCATATTATACCAATCGTCATCAAACTCCGCTTTTAAAAAAACATCTAAATAAGTACTATAACCACCCTTAGCCATATTTGATACAATACTTCCTAATGGACCTATTCTCGGGAATATAGAGGTAACAACCCACCTGCCTTCTCCATTTCTTTGAACATGCAATCGAAAATCATAAACATGACCAGATTTCATTCGACATGAAATAAACTGCTGAACTATGTATCCTTGCTGTTGAATCTTATCAGATATAAAGCTCCGTAATTGTTTTTTATTAATAGATGAAATTTGTTCTGACTCATTCATACTGTAATTCATCCCATTTTTTTCAATGAAAACAATACCACTACCTTGATGTCCAGAAATTGGTTTAATAATAAGTTTTTCATAACGATTAATCATGTCAAAAAACGTATTAACATCATTTAATTCATAAAAAGGAATAAGATATTGCTTAAATTTTTTTGCTCTATTTATTCTATTATATACACTTAATTTATTTCCAATTGAATGACTTGTAAAAGGAACTTTTTCATGTAGATAATCATAGATTTGCTGATTTTTATCACTAATATGAACACTTGCATTATAAATAACATCTGGAAAAGAAAATTCTTGTTCAACCCAATTACCATGTTCATAAGTTTTACCTAAAATCTTCTCCGTTTCTATATTTACCTTCCCTAAAGTAAAATAAAAAAAGTCCACACCTTCAGCTTTAGCTACAGCAGCGTAAGTATATGCTTTCTTTACGTCATTCGGATCTTTCCGATGATGAAGCATACCAATTATAGTCATGTCAGTTCTTCTTCCCTTCTTTCTAAAGGTCTTTTTCAAAACAAATATCAAATTCATTATATATATATTCATGTTCTCCCTCATTCAACCATTTTTCGAAAAATCCGGAACAAGCTTAAGCTCATTTTAATACTCTACCTATAGAAATAATAAACCTGAGGTTTTATAAAATGATAAATGATAAAGGTTAAGGTGACATAAAATGGATACTATCGTTTTCATTGAAACAAATAAATCTGGATCAAGTAGAGAAGCAATCAAAGCAGCTGAAAAACTTAATTTCTTTACTGTTTTATTAACTAAAAAAACAAAATTTATTATTGAACGTACTATATTCCCTGATGTACATCAGATGATTTTCACTGATATAAATGATTATGATAATATAATTACAACAATTGAAAAATTAAATAAATCAGGAAAAAACATAAAAGGGATTTTTAGTTTTATTGACCCTTATGTTTATATGGCTGCACGTTTATCAGAAAAATTTTGCTCAAATATTGTATCTACTAAAGCTATCCATCATATGGAAAACAAAATATTAACTCGTCATGTACTTAAAGATTTACCAATCTCACTCAACTATTTAATTTATAAACCGACAGAATCATTATCATCTTTTTTAAAAAAAACTAATAAGATAAATTTCCCTCTTATTGTGAAATCCCCTAAATCAACAGGATCAAAAGATGTATTATTAGTAAAAAATAAAGATCAATTAATTTTATCTATACAAAGTCTTTTAAAAAAATTACCTAATGAAGAAATTCTACTTGAAGAATATATAGATGGACCTCAGTACTTAGTCGAAATTTTAGTTCAAAATGGAAAAGTCCATATTATAGCAATAATTGAACAAGAAATCACACTTTTTGAACGCTTTATCGTTACTGGTTATTCTTTACTAGGACAGGTAGACAAAAGACTATACAATAGTCTTTTCAATGCAGTTAATTCTGTTATTCAGGCTTTTAATATGAAAAATGGGGCTTGTCATCTAGAACTCCGGAGAATAAAAGATGTTTGGAAATTAATTGAGATAAACCCGAGAATATCAGGTGGAGCAATGAATGACATAATTGAAATTGGGCATGGAATCAACTTAGTACAAGAAACTATTAAATTAATGTTAGGAAATAAACCTTCACTAAATAAAAAACATCATAAATATGTGTATGCTCATTACCTAACAGTTAAATCTATGGGAAAACTAATTCGAGTTACAGGGAAAAATCGTAGTTCTAGATATCCTGGTGTAGAGAAAGTTTATATAAAACCTAAAAAAGGAACTTTTCTAAAACCACCTACATCAATGGGACATCGATATGGATACGTTATAGCAGCGTCCTATGTTAAAGCAGAAGCTAAAAAAATTTCTTTAGAAGCAGCTAAAGAAATTTCATTTGAAATCCAAAAAGAATAAATACAACATATATACACCAACAGATAAAAATATACAAAACATCATATCTCTTATAACTCTAATTATTATCCTCTGTCATTATTCATAACAAAAAGGCTCACTCCTCATCTATTTTTATATGAGAAGTGAGCTTTTTTATATGGGCTATACACTAGCAAAACTCCCCTTAATGCCGTACATTGCGTTAACTTATGCAATTAGTGAAAAATTTAATTTGAAATTCGGTAAAGCAAAAATTCCAAGCAATTTAATAAATATTTGTGTGGCTGGTACAATATGTGTAATTTTCATTCAATCATTAGGATCAATCAAATCGATTTATTGATTCATTTCGAAAACTTGATTTCAAATCAAAAAAGCGGCCATTCTTTTAGAGACAGCCGCTTTCCCACTTACACTTTCAAATCTTTAAATACAACAACATCAGCAAACGCTCCAAACACTACGTTATGATGCTTAACAATATCTTCAGCACGTAATACATCAGTATCAAACGTACTATGCGCATCACTAACTAACGTTACTTTGTACCCTTTGATTATACACTTCCCTCGCTTCATTTGTTAAAATTTCCTATATAATCAAAAGCGTTGGGGGAAATATATTATGTCTAATCCTATACAAAAATCAACTTTAATCATCCTTAGAGGAAACTCCGCAAGTGGAAAAACAACAATCGCAAAAGAACTGCAAGAACATTTCGGACAAGGTACACTTTTAGTCTCACAAGATGTCGTGCGTAGAGATATGCTTAGAGTACACGACACGATGGGTAATTTATCACATGATTTATTATTTGAAATTACGAAGTACGGGAAAGGAAAATGTGAGTTTGTTATTTTAGAAGGTATACTGAACAGTCGTAGGTATGGTGATATGTTGAAAGAATTAATACATTATTTTGATGAAAATGCATTTACATATTACTTCGATTTATCATTAGAGGAAACAATTAGACGCCATAATACAAGGGATAAACGGCATGAATTTGGTGAAGATTCCCTACAAAAATGGTATAGTCCGCACGATACAATTGAAGTTGCTGGCGAAATTATTTTTACTGATAACTTTACTCAAAAAGATATATTTGATGCGATTCTTAATGATGTTACGATGCAAAAATAAGACTGACAGAATGAGTCAGTCTTATTTTTATTATGTACTTTGTATTTCAGTTTTTATTACAGAGCAATCTTTGCACAAATAAAAATAAATGTGCATTTCCCCAAACTGGAAATCAACTACTGAAATACGTTTCCGTTCCCCAATATCTTGTGCAATAGTAGCAACATACTGCATCTCTTTAGAGCAACTTGGACATGCCAAATCTTCTGGAAGATCACTATATAAAGGTGATCCTAATAACCTACATACATATTCTGAACCGAACAAGTCAAAAGCTTCCCAGTAGCTGTCTTCATCAGTGGGTATATCTTTATTTTTCATATTTATAAGATTTACATTTGTTTTTGGGAGGGGCACCGGTAGCTTATATTCCTCTTCCATTACCCACTCTTCTACATTATCTTGCTTTATAATTTGAACTGTTTTACCTCCATCACTTAACTGAAAATATTGCGGCTCCCACACCATCGCACAGTTCAAGCATGAAACGAATGGTAAAATGTCCAGTGCACCATTCTTAAGTTCTTCAAGCCTCTTATCTTTCAAATCAAAGCAAATGATTTGATGCATCTTCTCACCACATAGCTTACATATTGGTAAATTACAATCTTGGCCGCCGAAGTAATGATTATATGAATCTCTTCCTTCCATTAATCTATAGCCTTTCAATTCATTACAACGTGCGCCATACAATTTTGTTGTCACATTCCATCCTCGCTTTATAAAAATCTGATCTGTATTATAAGATCATTAACACTAGAAGTCATTATCTTTCTTGGTTATCATAATATGTTTGATCTGCGTATTTTTTATCGTTCCCTTTTAGATAGGCTAAAATTACTTTTGGATTTTTAAGTAAAGCCCAGTCTCCATATGTATCAAACCTTCTGCATGAAGTTATCATTCCATTTTTTATTGTACCGAATTTCTTATTGTTTTGCTTGCCCCATTCTTTTAACCGTTTTGCAAAATCTGCATCTTCTGCCATAAGCATCTTTTCATTAAATCCATTAATCTCCATAAAGTCTTTTCTATAACACCAAAAAATCCCTACAGATATAGCCCCATACTTAAAAAATAAAGGAATTATTATTAACATTGCGGAAAGGAATATTCCTAAAGATATCCTTTCAAACTTCCCAGTTGCCCCACCGCCAATGTATTTACCTGAAATTAAATTTTTGTCTACATTAGACAACATAGACTCTGCCATTTGGGTATCAGCATCTATAGTAATGATGATTTCTCCACTAGCTATTTTTGCCCCTTCATTTCGGATTTTGGATAAGTTTTTATCGTTATTTTTTAATGTAATACAGTTATACGATTTTGCTATTTCCTCTGTTTTATCTGTACAACGATTTAAAACAACTATAACTTCAGTTTGATCTTTATATGCCTCCGCTGCCTTTGAAATTGAATCTAAACATTTCCTAATATACTTCTCTTCATTGTGCGCAGGGATTATTATAGAAAACTTTACATCTTTCTTTAAATCGACTCTTGAAGACTCATTTGTTTCAGGCATACTATTTCCCCCTTTTCTGTAATTACACCATAATACATCCACTTGATTACCAATTGTATGTACTCTATCCACCAAAGATTAACAATTGTCTTTGTTAATCTTTTATAATTGAAATTATGATATATCTTTTCTGAAGAACAATTAAAAATTAGTTTGGAGGAATATTATGATGAGGCTATATTTCAATAAATTTGAACCAACAGATTTCAACTTATATTTCCTGCTCGTTTCAAACGAAGAAGTAATGGCCCAAATTACAGAGCGTTCCATTCCGTTAGAAGAGGCGCAAGCTAACTTTAAAAAATTGTTAAAGCGCAATGAAAAACATCAACTATTCGGCTCTTATAAAGTGTGTGATTCTATTACAAATGAATACATTGGTCTTGGACATGTCACGGTAAATGAGGAAAATGCAAAAGAGGCTGAAATTGGATATATGCTCTTGCCGGAACACTGGGGGAAAAGATACGGAAGTGCAATTGCCAAGGAATTAATGAATATTGCGAAACAGACAGATGTAAGCGTACTAAAAGCAATTATTGATCCGAACAATATCCCCTCTCAAAAAATATTACTAAACGCCGGTTTTACATCTGAAATAGTTTGTGAGATTGATGGCTTGCCTGGAGAGATTTTAAGTACATATATTTAACTAAATAAAAGGCGATACTACTTTTCAACCACAAGTAGTATTGCCCTTTTCTCTTAGCCATCATCTCATGGAATGATGGCTGTTTCTATTTATCATTATTCATAATCTTAAATTGGTGGCTGCGTTATTTATAACAGCCGATCAACCTCCCTACTATACGATAGAAAACATCATATACACTCCAACAACGAAGAATACGGCTAATGTCTTAATTATCGTAATACCAAAAATCTCTTTATAAGCTTCCCGGTGTGTTAATCCTGTAACTGCAAGTAAGGTTATAACTGCTCCGTTATGAGGGAGAGTATCCATCCCTCCCGCTGCCATTGCAATGACACGATGCAGTACATCTAACGGAATATCAAAGTTCGCTGCCGCTTCAATATATTTATCTGACATTAAACCTAATGTAATACTCATTCCACCCGAACCTGATCCAGTCAGCCCGCACAATATATTCGTCATGACCGCTCCGCTAATTAAAGGATTTGAAAATGTCCCCGTCAAATAATTTTGAATCATGACAAATCCAGGTAAAGCTGCTATAACAGCACCAAATCCATACTCAGCTGCCGTGTTCATGGCAGCTAAAATTGAACCACTTACACCCACGCTTGTAATAGATTGAAAATGTTCTTTTACCGCTTGGAAGTTTAATAATATAGCAGACATTATTCCGATAAGTAGTGCTATTTCTACTGACCAAATACCTACAACTTGTCCCATATCAATTGTTCCGTACTCCTTCAAACCTATGGATGCAAAATCAAATCCTTTTGTATACCAAGCCGGGATGAACTCTGTAAAGACCTTATTCATCACGCCAACCAGTACAAGCGGAAGAAAAGCTATCCAGTAACTAGCTGGAATAACATCACTGGAAGCAATCGGCGTAGGCACCAGTTGTGCGCTAGTTGTGGCAGCCAGTTCAGAAGTGGCACCGCCTTTTCCAAAGTATCCTTCTCCCTTAGCAGCAGCCTTTTTCCTACATCTTTCCAAATACAGCATGCCACATATAAAGATAAACAATGCTCCGATAATTCCTAATGTAGGAGCTGCATAAATATCTGTTTTAAAGAACGTAGTTGGAATAACATTTTGGATTTGAGGCGATCCTGGAAGCGAATCCATCGAGAACGTGAATGCGCTGAATGCGATTGTCGCTGGAATGAGACGTTTCGGAATATCCGCCTCGCGAAATAATTGCGCTGCAAATGGATAAATCGCAAATACTGCGACAAATAAACTGACACCACTATATGTAAGAATCGCTCCCATTAACACAATGGAAAGAATCGCTCTTTTCACACCTATAAAACGGATGATAATTTTCGCGATTTTTTCTGCTATTCCAGTGATTTCTACCACTTTACCGAATATCGCGCCAAGCAAAAACACAGGAAAATATAATTTTATGAATCCGACCATCTTCGCCATAAAAACATTAGAAAAGAATGGTAAAACATTCGCCGGTTCTGTTAAAAATACAGCCAGCAAAGCACATAATGGAGCAAATAAAATGACTGAAAACCCGCGGTAAGCGACAAATATAAGCAAGCCAAGCGCTAACAATACGATCAATAAATCCATAACCACAATCCCCCTCAATAATATGGATTTTTTTATCTCCTTATCCTTTTCTGTTTATATATATTGTTGTAATGCCTGCCAGAGGCAGGCATTACTTTTTGCATATTATAGCTTTTTATTTATGATGAAAGATTGGCACCCTCTTTTCTATAAAGGCCTCTACCCCCTCTCTTACATCACTCGTTTGAAATACATGCCCAAAATTCTCAGCTTCTATTTTTAACCCTTCCTCAAGCGAAAAAGATAGCCCATTATTAATAGATTGCTTCATCAAAGATAAAGCAGGAAGGGAAAATCGAGCCATCTTCGTGGCTAGTTCCTTCGCCTTATTCAGCGATTCGCCACGCGGAACAACATGATTCACTAAACCAACTCGCCAAGCTAATTCAGCAGTGAGCGATTCGCCAGTGAACATCATTTCTTTCGCACTTGCAGTTCCTATTAATCTTGGCAAACGTTGCGTTCCCCCTGCACCTGGAAACAAGCCTAATTTCACTTCGGGAAGCCCGATTTGGGCATGTTCTTCTATAATCCGTAAATCACATGATAAGGCTAATTCACATCCACCCCCGAGTGCTAATCCGTTAATAGCAGCGATTACAGGCTTCGGCAACCTTTCTATTTTATTTAATGGGTTCTGAAGCCACAATGATTTTTCCTCTGCATATTCAATCCCTTTCCCAATCCAGTCTGGAAATGACTTGATGTCCCCTCCTGCAACGAAAGCCTTTTCTCCAGCGCCTGTTAGAATTACAGCAATTACTTCATCATCCAGTTCAATTTCATCGACTACCGCCGTCAGTTGCTCGACCACAGCACAGCTCAGTACATTCACAGGAGGATTATCAATAAGAATCGTCGCGATTCCATTTTCTTTGGACCATGTAACAACCCGTTTTTTTTCCAATTCAATCCCTTCTTTCTATTATGTAATGAGATACCCTTACTACCGTCAGCGCATCAACTTGTTCTTTTAATTACATAGCCAACCTTTTCACGATCCCAAGCACTTCCAATTCCTTCCTCCTTCAACTTGAATTTCTGAATCCGTTCCGTAGCAGTTTTTGGGAAAGTTTCACTGAACTGAACATATCTTGGCACCATAAAGTAAGCCATACGTTCTTGACACCAATCTATAATCTCTTCATGGGATATCGTTTCTCCTTTCTTTACAATCACATATAATTTGACATCCTCTTCTCCCACTTCCGATGGAACACCAATGGCCGCTGATTCAAGTACTTTCGGGTGATTATTCGCAACTTTTTCGATTTCCCAGGAGGAAATATTTTCTCCACGCCTCCGGATACACTGTTTAATTCGATCGCAAAAATATAAGTAACCTTCCTCATCTAGATAACCGCGATCCCCTGTGTGGAACCATCCCTCCTTCATCGCTTCCTCTGTTTTATCCGGCATTTTATAGTAACCTTCCATGAATGTTTGTCTCTGTAACGAACGTATAAAAATCTCTCCAACTTCACCAGTCCGCGCTTCATTACCATCCTCATTAACAATCTTCGCCTCTACGTAAGAATACGGTTTTCCAATAGAAGGCGGTTTATTGGCATAGAGTGGATTCGTTACACAAAAACCCGTCGTTTCCGTTAATCCGTAGCCTTCCACAATCCGGACGCCAAATCTCTCCTCAAATGGCTTCCAAAATTCCTTAGGTGTAGCAGCACAAGCTGTCACCCTTACACAATTTTCATTATCGTTTTCCTTTTCTGGTTGCTTACAGAGAATAGGAATCATAGATCCTAAAGAATTAAAAATGGTTGCGCCATGACCGCGAATTTCATCCCAAAATCCAGAAGCACTAAACCGCTTACCAAGAGCAATCGTCGCATTGGAAGAAATAGCACCAAGTACTGTATGAGCTTGGGCGTTAATATGAAATAACGGTAGAGCTGTAAATAAGATATCCCTCGAACTCGCGCCAACCATATAGGTGGCAAATGACTGTGCAGAATTTACATAGGCAGAATGACTTAACATGACCCCTTTAGGTAACCCTGTGGTTCCAGAGGTATACAGGATACTGTTAATAGAAGCGGAGGAAACAAATTCAGTGGGTAGATGATGATTATTTGTATTCAGTACATCTTTCAATTCGATTACAAGCCGCTCTTTACCGGCTTCCGATATGATTGCGCTGTCGTTCATTCCACGAACGACAATTTGAATGTCCCTTTGTATGAATGGCAAACAAGAATCAATTTGAGGAGCAAATTCCTTATCAACGACAATTAGCTTGCAATCGGAGTGAGATAAAATATACTGCAAACCTTCCCCTTTTAAATGCACATTCAGAGGCACCGCAATTGCTCCCATAAAAGATAAAGCAAACCATACATCTAGATATTCAGGAGTGTTATGAAGCATAATACAAACTTTGTCACCTTTTTGAATACCGAGCTCACAAAATCCCGCTGCGGCTCTTGCAATCCGATGATAGAGCTCCTCATACGTAACTCTTTGTTCTTCAAATTGTAAATACACCTTACTTGGTGTTTTTTCGATACTTTCCATAATAAAATACGGTAAACTATGATTTTCCAGCATTAAATTCCATCCCCTTCCTGCTAAATTCTTTTTTATTTATATAGCAAGAAACATGCCAAAAATCGACTCATTTCCTATTCACTTATTTCATAAGGGACATACTCTGCGTCCCCCTTACATGGTTGCTATCATATGTCGCATTTGCGCTACAAATATTAACAATCGTGTCGCATCTATAAGAAAATGTCGCAAAATAGAGACAGTATTTATTACTGCAAAATAAAAAAAGGGCCTATTTGCCCTTTTCTTTCTTTCATGATATGCCATATCTTTCTATTTTCCGATACAGGCTGGCCCGATGAATTCCTAAAAGATTGGCTGCCTCTTTTATATTTCCAACTGTTTTTTCTAACGCCCTCATAATCGCTCGTTTTTCAGCAGCTTCCACTTCCTCCTGCAGTGAATAGCTCACCTCATTCTTCTCTTGATCCGCTGCATACATTTCATGATATATTTCTTCTTCCAAGTCTTTTTTTCGCAAATAGACAGGAAGATGATGCACCTGAATAATCATCCCTTCTATAACATTCATCGCTCGTTCTAACACATTCTCTAGCTCCCTAATATTACCTGGCCAATTATGCTCCATGAATATATCCCTTACTCTCTTATCCAATGAAAGAACGTTACTACCTAGCTCTCCATTCAATTTTCGAATTAAAAATTCCGTTATATGTATCATATCTTCCTTTCTTTCTCGTAACGGAGGAATATCAATCGCAAACACATTTAACCTATAATATAAATCCTCCCTGAAATCTCCTCTTTGCACCATATCATGGAGATTTCGATGTGTCGCCGCAATGAAACGGACATCAATCTTTTGAATTTTCGTACCACCGATTCTTTCAATCTCTTTTTCTTGCAACACACGAAGTAACTTCACCTGCATGTCCAAAGACATATCACCGATTTCATCTAAAAACAATGTTCCCTTATGAGCTAACTCAATCTTTCCAGGCTTACCGCCTTTTTTCGCTCCTGTAAAAGCCCCTTCTTCGTATCCAAACAATTCAGCCTCCAAAAGATCCTTTGGAATCGCAGCACAATTCAAACGAATAAATGAACCACTAGCACGTGGACTTGCACGATGTACCGCATGCGCAAAGAGCTCCTTCCCTGTACCGCTCTCTCCTCTTATCAAAACGGTAGACCGACTTTTAGAAACCTTCAAAGCCATCGTTTTGACTTCTTTCATTTTCGCACTCTCTCCTATAATACTTTGAAAAGACAGTCTCCCTTCTTGTAGACGTTGTAATTCAGTTTGATAGTAAGATAACTTTGATTCCATTGCACTAATCTGATCCCCTAAAGCTTTAAAGTGCTGTATATCGTGAAACATAATTTTACCAATCGCACCCATAATCTTACCGTCCTTAACAATCGGTATGCGAGTTGCGATAATATCCCGATTACTTATACGCTGGATATGCCCAATTTCTACCTGTCCCGTCTTTACAATAATATGCATCCTCGTATTCTCAACAACTTCCGTACAATGCTTACCAATCGCTTCCTTCGGATCATCAATCCCTAAAAATTGTGCATAAGAACCACTTAAAAAATTGACTACGCCTTGTTCATTTACCCCTAGAATACACTCCGACAGTAAATTTAAGGAATTTTCATACCGACTGATGACACTTTCTAAGAACTGTATACTTCTTCCCTTACGTTCCAGAATGATAATTGATCCGTCTTCTTTCCCACTCTGATATACACTGGATTCATTCACAATAAACTCTTGGTTGCCAATCTTACACTCGTACTTGTACAAACTATCATTTTGATTCACTACTAGCTTTTTCCGATCAGGAATAATCGTTGATATGTGCTTACCTATTATTTCATTTTCTATTTTATGTAACATGCTACAGAATAGTTGGCTGCCAAATGTTATGATTCCATCATGACTTATAACAGCAATTCCATTATTCATTACCTGAAGAGCCTGACTAGTTAACTGCAAATTCACTCTTTCAACCTTATGCATTTGAAGCCCCCCTATCAAATTATGCTCTTTCTCACATGTATTATATATTCATTTTAAACATTTACTTTCCTTCGGATCTTCCGTTTGAAGTAATAATTTCTTGGACTAGAAATATAGCTGATTAGCCGGAAAGGTCTGTATTGACACTGGGCAAATCGGCTATTTGCTACTTACAGCAAAGGAATGTTTTCCTTTTATCTTTAATATCTAATGCGTTTAGTAAAAAGTAAAAAACAGTTGATGGAGTATCTTCCATCAGCTGTTTTTTATTACGAATATTGGTGATGAAACCCATAATTAGTAGGTTTCCTTTAGCGTAAAGTCTTATCCGAAAGCTTCCAGCTAAACCATCTACCATGCCCTTCTGTTTCTCCAACCGTTTCACGATATTCGTTTCCGTTAATATAATAATCCATATGAAGTTCCCGGTCCCACATGTTGTTATAAAGGTGGCATACATCACGTTTTGCACCGATTTCTTGAATTTGATTTTCTAGCTTACGTTTTACTTGTTCAGGTATTTGATTTGCAACGTGTGTATGAAAAATGCAAATAACAGCATCTTCGCTTATTTGATTAATGATAGATGGCAATAGCTCCACACCATCTCCTTCTATTAATTGGACAGATTCCTTTTTTACTAAAGATGCTGCTTGATCAAACATTTCAAGCCTTTCTTTATGTTCCGGCCAAATTAGTGCACGTAACCATAAATAATCTTCCTCATTATGTAAATCATTCACATGTAAATCAAGCCCAACTCTTTCTACGACAGGTGGACTTTCTTTTAATAAATGAGGTACGTTCTCCCCTCTTATTTCAGAAGTTACATGTACATTCGAATTTATATTTCCGTATGTTTCATCTGTACCGTACGAATAGCTATATTTGTCCCAGAACAGTTGTAATCCAGAGCTTGTCCCAATTTCAATTAACGCTAACGGTTTCTTCACTTTGTTAAATATGTAGCAGAAACTTGGGTATAAGTACGCACATCGTCTTACTTCATTCGTTTGAACGAGTTTCGTTTGTAATAAAGTAATGATTTCTTCTCGGTACTCCTTACAAAAATCTTTAAAGTGTTCAAAAGCTTTATCTAAATTTGTAGTGACATTCTCAACTAAGCTACTATAATACATTTTTAAATCATGCTCTTTACCGACTAACAATAAATAATGTACTGCGCCTAATAATAAATTCGGGATTGGTTGGCCTGTTTGAGCATAAGAAGATAGTGTAAGTACTTCCTCATCTTCAGCAATGTTTATTGATAAATATTCGTATAAATCACTTGATCCTTTACATTCCTTTATTGAAAAGTTTCGAAATAAATTTGCGATTTGTTCTTGTGTACGCATTGGTATCCCTCCTTTTCATTTTTCTGAATAATCTTACCATTTATAGGGATAAATTTCTATAAAAAGGTATCCTCCCTAACCACTTAGGGGTATGTAAGCTTTTTCGGGATAATTTCAAACCGTGATTTTTTTCTATTCATTCACTGAAAAGTGCTTGTTAAATAAGAATTTTAGCAAATATAGCAGGAATTAGTTTAAAATTATCAGATAACACTAGATATTTTAGTCTATTAATTATTATAATAGAGTATGAGATGGTTATATAATTGAGACAAAAAAGGTATACACCTAGGTGGGGCCTAGGCGGTGTTTTCAATTTTACGGCTTAGATATAGTAAACACCTACACTTTTTTGCCAATATAGGGGATGGAGAGATTATCATGAGCAACATGCAGCAAAAAACAGACGTTATCTTAATCGGTGCAGGAATTATGAGTGCAACGTTAGGCTCATTGCTAAAAGAATTAGCACCAGAATGGGAAATTAAAGTTTTTGAAAAACTCGCAAGTGCCGGGGAAGAAAGCTCTAACGAATGGAATAATGCAGGTACTGGGCATTCTGCGCTATGCGAGCTTAACTATACTTCCGAAAAATCTGACGGATCTATAGATATTAGTAAGGCTGTAAAAGTGAATGAGCAATTTCAGCTTTCAAGACAATTTTGGGCGTATCTTGTAAAACGAAATTTAATTCGTAATCCACAAGATTTTATTATGCCACTACCCCACATGAGTTTAGTACAAGGGGAAAAAAATGTAGAGTTTCTAAAAAATCGTTTTGAAGCGCTTACAAAAAATCCTCTATTTCAAGGGATGGAATTTTCTGATGCTCCTGAAACATTAAAAAAATGGCTTCCACTCATTATGGATGGCCGTGCATCTAATGAAGCAATGGCTGCAACGAAAATTGATTCTGGAACAGATGTTAACTTCGGTGCGTTAACGCGCATGTTGTTTGATTACTTAAAAACTAAAAATGTCGAACTAAACTACAAACATAGTGTTGAAAATATTAAACGCACAAAGAACGGTTTGTGGGATGTGAAAGTACATGATATGAACAGTGGAAAAATCGAGCATCACACTGCAAAATTCGTCTTTATTGGCGGTGGTGGCGGTAGTCTACCTCTACTACAAAAGACTGGTATTCCTGAATCAAAACATATCGGTGGATTCCCAGTAAGTGGACTATTTATGGTATGTAAAAATCAAAAGGTTGTTGAGCAACATCATGCAAAAGTATACGGTAAAGCTAAAGTTGGCGCTCCGCCAATGTCTGTTCCTCATCTGGATACAAGATATATAGACAATAAAAAAGCTTTACTGTTTGGACCATTTGCAGGGTTCTCACCTAAATTCTTAAAAACTGGTTCAAATCTTGATTTAATCGGCTCTGTAAAACCAAATAACGTCTTAACGATGTTAGCAGCTGGTGTAAAAGAAATGGGATTAACAAAATACTTAATCCAACAAGTTATGTTGTCACACGAAAAACGTATGGAAGAATTACGTGAATTCATTCCGAATGCGAAAAGTGAAGATTGGGACATTGTAGTTGCTGGACAACGTGTGCAAGTAATTAAAGACACTGATGCTGGCGGTAAAGGAACACTTCAATTCGGTACAGAAGTTGTTAGTGCGGCTGACGGATCAATTGCTGCGTTACTTGGCGCTTCTCCAGGTGCTTCTACTGCCGTTCACGTCATGCTTGAAGTATTAGAAAAATGCTTCCCAGGTCGTATCCTTGAATGGGAACCAAAAATTAAAGAAATGATTCCTTCTTACGGCATTTCACTAACTGAAAATCCAAAGCTATTCCAAGATTTACACGCTTCCACAGGACGCACACTTGGATTAAACGAAAAAGAAACTGTTCATAATTAATGATGAGATCAAAAAACGTCCGATATATTCGGACGTTTTTTCATTACTAGAAATTATACTTATCAATATTATCCTTCGTGAATACAACTCGCTCTGGTAATACGATAATTCCATTTCCTTCTGCCTCATAGTCATATCCTTGAATCGAGTTTGGCTCTACTTTCACTCTGCCAATTCCTTTTACTTCGAAGCTATCGCCTACTTTTAACTTCTTCCCTTTTACAACAATTTCATTTGCGACATACGTAGCGAGGGCACCTTGTTGTTTTACATCCCATAGTCCAAATTGCTGTACTGTACCTCTTTTTACATAATCACGCATGACGTTTGGTGTAGAGAATCCGGTTACGGCTACTTTTTTATCCATTTTCAAATTTTCAGCTGCTTGCGCCATTGCCGGAAGCGCCGTTGCATCTGGACAAATGACTGCATTAATATCGGGATACGTTTTTAATATGTTCTCTCCTACTGATAATGATTTTTGAGCATTATTTTCACCATATTGCGTTGTTACAATTTCCCAATTCGGATATTTCTTTTTAATAATTTCTTTCGCTTTCGTTACCCATTGGTTTTGATCTGTTACTGTCGGGCTAGAATAAAAGAATGCTACTTTTCCTTTATCTCCAATTTGCTTTGAAGTCATTTCTATTAATAAATTAGCAAGTTGATCTGGTGTTCCTTGGCTTATATAAAAAGAACGATCTTTCGGATTCACATCAGAATCCCATGTTAACACCGTCATCCCTTTTTTCTTAGCACGTTGCAGTGATTGCGATAGCCCATCCACTGACGTAGATGAAACCATAATCGCATCATAGTTTTGATTAATGAAATTGTTTATATATTTAACTTGCCCTGAAACACTCGCTTCAGACGGTCCATCATACTTCACTTGCACGCCTAACTTATCTCCCATCTCTTTTGCCCCTTCACCACCCGATGTGAAGAAACCAACTCCTGTTAATTTCGGAATAAATGCAAATTTCACATCATCAGCCTTTTTCTTATCTGCCGTTTGGCTAGAACACGCAATTAAACCGATTAAACAAATACATACAATCAATACAATCCCCAGTTTTCTCTTCATGACATTTCCCCCTTATGCAAATTCCTTCTTTTTTCCGCTAAGAATTGATGTAATTTGAAATGTCTCATAATAACTGAAAGAATAAGGATAATACCTATTACTACATTGGATTGTTCATTTGTTAAACCTGTCATTTGTAGACCATACTGCATAAGTCCAATGAAAATACTAGCAAGTACCGTACCAAAAATGCTACCTTTTCCACCTGTAATAAGTGTTCCGCCTAATACGACTGCCGTAATAATTGGTAAAATCGTTTCACTTCCAATATCAGCACGGGCGGAACCGAAATATGCAGTTAAGAAAGTTCCCCCTAATCCACCTCCTAACCCAGAAAGTATGTAAGCAATGATAACTACTTTTTTCGTTTTGATCCCCGTGTATTTCGCTGCATTTTCATTCGCCCCTGTTAGTTTAACGTGACGCCCATATATCGTTCTGTGAAACAATGTAGTACATATGATTGTTAATACGATAAGTAACCATAATAAGTTAGGTATTCCTATAAAACTCATATTTGCCAGTTGTACAAATGCGTCAGGTAAACCACTGATTCCTTCGTATCCAGAAGCACCCGCTCCTCCTGAAATAACGAGCGCAATCCCTCCGTATAAAAACATCGTTCCTAGTGTAACGACGAGTGGTTCTACATCTGTCATTTTTATAATGAGTCCGTTTAAAGCACCTGCTAAGCAACTAATTATTAAGGCGATTATGACTGCTAGTAAAATAGGGATACCCTTCATCCAAAGTACACCGATCAAGATCGAAGTGAGCCCCATTATTGAGCCAACCGATACGTCAATTCCTCCTGTTACAATAACGAAAGTCATTGGTATCGCCGCGATTGCGATGAATAGGAAATCATTTGTACTAAAAAGGAGATTACTAACATTTAAGAAATCACTATTTAGAAAACTAAAGAGGACGAATTCTATAAGAAGCAATACGATTAAAACACCTTCCCATCTGTAAAAATATTTCATAGATTCATCCTCCTTTCTGCTTTCCACTTTTTCATAACACTATCCAATATGATGATAAGTAATAATAAAAAACCTGAAATAGCATTATTCCAAAATGCTGGGATTTTTAAAAATACGAGTGAGCTACTTATTGCTTCTAAAAATAATGCTCCTAATGCCGCTCCATATATAGATCCTGTTCCTCCTTTTAAATGAATTCCTCCTAGTACAGCGGCGGCGATTACTTGCAATTCTAATCCTGTACCTGTTTGATTTGGAACGAACCCGATATTCATAACAAATATGCAACCAGCAAGCCCAGCACTTGTGCCTGAAATCATAAAAGCGTATGTCTTTACATTATTGACACATATTCCAACAAGTCTCGCACCGTCTTCATTATCACCAACCGCATAGAAGTACCTTCCGTATGGTACTTTCATTAAAAAGAAATACAGTAATAATAAAATAATAAAAACACTCCATACTGTGATTGGTAAGCCAAGTATAACGATTGATGACAGTTGTTTGAAATCATTTGGAATATCTTCAATCCACTTTCCGCCTGTGAAAATTAGCATCGAACCTCTAATGATGCCTAGCATGCCTAATGTCATAATGATGGCTGGTACCCGAAACTTCGCAACGCCAATCCCGTTTACGAAACCGATAACAGCTCCTAGCAAAATAGCAGTAAGTATAGACAAAAATGCACTATAACCATTCGTTAACATCATTCCGCAAACCGCTGCGCTTATTCCCATAATCGAGCCAACTGATACGTCTATATTTTTCGTAAATAAGACGAAAGATTGGCCAATTGCTAGAACGACTAAAATAACACTTGATTTCATTACTAAAGATAACGAGTTAAATTGAACAAAACTAGGATTTATTATTCCAACAATAACTATATAAATGAATAGTAACAATACGATAGACGTCTCATGCATTTTAAACAAACGCTTCATTCTGTTACACCTCCGTATGCAAGGCGTGTAACTTCATCCGCACTTATTTGTTCTTTCTCCAAACTAGAAACAAATTGCCCATTTCGCATTACATATACACGGTTTGCTAATTGGACAATTTCCTCTACATCTGAAGAGATTAATAATATGGCAAGTCCTTCCCTCTTCATTTCTTCTATCGTCTCATACACTTCAAGCCTTGCTTTCGCATCAATTCCACGCGTTGGTTCATCTAGAATAATGATTTTCGGATTACATGCGAGATATTTCGCAAGCACGACTTTTTGCTGATTACCTCCTGATAAAGATGCAAGTTCTACATTCATATTCGGTACAACAATTCGAAACTGTTCTATAAACGATTTTACTAAAGCGCTTTCTTTTTCTCGATTAATAAAATAGCGATTATTTTGCTGTAAACTGGCTGCTGTCATATTTTCTGTCACAGATGCAATTGAAAAAATTCCATTTCTCGCCCGATCCTCTGGAACGTAAACGAGTCCTTCGCTTAGCCTTTTATGTAAAGAGCATGTATCAATTGATTTTCCTTCTAATAAAATGGAACCTGATTGTATAGATTTCAATCCGAATATCGCTTCTGCTAGTTCTGTTCTACCTGATCCAACAATGCCAGCAATACCTACAATTTCTCCAGCATGTACAGTTAGTGATATATTTTCGAATGCGTGACCATTCACATCAATCACTTCTAATATCTTTTTCATCCTTTCTGTCTCTTGAACTACTTCTTTTTTCTCTTTCTGCTTATACCCTTTTGGTAATAGTCCCTCCATCAATATGTCATAGGTATAATTACATACATCCCCTTGGTTTGTAATCATGCCATCACGTAATATCGCTACTTTATTGGCAATTTCAAAGATTTCTGGAAAGCGATGCGTAATGTATATCATTCCAATTCCTTTTTCTTGTAAACTTTTCAGCAACACAAAAAGACTCTTCATTTCGTGAGTTGTTAATGTCGATGTTGGCTCATCTAAAATAAGAATCTCGGCTTCTCGTATTAATCCTCTAACGATTTCTACTAATTGTTGCTGCGCAATGGATAACGATCCTCCTAGCTCATTAAGATCAATATCCCAACCTAAACTGTCAATTAATTGCTGAACTTTTACCTTTAGTTTCTTTCTATGCCCCTTTAGTCCGATACATATATTTTCTTCAATGGTCATATGCGAAAAAATGAGAGGTTCTTGTGGTATTAAATAAATCCCTTCTCGATGTGCTTCTTTTGGATTTACAAACTGTTGCCTCATGCCTTTTACATACATTTCTCCACTATCATACGAATATAACCCCGTTAATATTTTCATTAATGTTGATTTTCCAGCACCATTTCCCCCAACTAAAGCGTATATATCACCACGCTCTACTTGTAAATTCACTTCTTTAAGTACAAGTTGATTTGAAAACGCCTTACTCATTTTCTTTATTTGTAATAAGGGTACGCTTTCCACATGATGTCACCTGCCTTTATCCAGAACATTTTTTGAGAAAATGATTATTTGTTCTACTTGTTTTGTAGCATTGTATATTCCTTTTTTCATATCTAGAACACTTTTTTCACCAGACTATTTATCGTTTCAACTGGAATAAACAAAATATACGGCACATATGTTTAAGCATTGGTCAATTGTTGAAAGGGATGAAGAGTATGTCACAGCTGAACTTTGAAGAAAATTTATTAACTAAAGTAGCTTGGTACTATTATAAAGATCAATTAACCCAACAGGAGATCGCTTCACTTCTCCACATTTCAAGAAATAAAGTGGTTCGGTTATTAGATAAGGCACGCAGTGAAGGAATCGTAACATTTCATATAAAAGGAACTGGTTTACACTGTTTAAGTATTGAACGTGACCTAATAAAAAAGTTCCACTTAAAAGATGCTTTCATTATCCCTACTCCAATAGACGATTATGTTACTTCTCTCGGCAAAGCTGCTGCACAATATTTAGAAACCCAGCTCCAACAAGGCGATTTACTCGGCATTGGCTGGGGCGAAACGATAAGTAAAATGCTAGAAAACATTCATTTTGAAAGTTCTATTAACCTTTCAATCGTAACGTTAACAGGCGGAGTAAACCACTATCTCCCAAGAAAACAAAACTTTTTACATTACATGCAAGGCGATCTTCACATTATCCCTACGCCGTTTCTAGCATCTACAACCGAAATGGCACAAAGTATTCTATCAGAACCGAGTGTAAAAGATATGCTGCATGTCGCTTCACTTGCTCAAACAGCAGTTGTCGGTATTGGCGGTTTATCGCAAGATGCCACTATTGTGAAAGAAGAAAAATTAACGCTACGTGAAATGACATATATTCGTAGCCAAAACGGCGTTGGCGATATTTTAGGACAGTTTTATAATACGAATGGCAATTTATTAGAGCTTCCGCATCACAATCGCCTAATTGGCACGCCTCTCTCTATTTTGCGCAACATGAATCATGTCGTTGGTGTTGCTGGAGGCATTCAAAAGATAGATGCCATTTATGGGGCTTTAAAAGGAAAGTTTATTCATACATTAATTACTGATGAAGAAACAGCGCTCTCTTTATTACGAAAGGACGGTGATTCTTAATGTCTACTTTATTAGCTTTCGATGCTGGTACAGGAAGCATTCGAGCAGTTCTTTTTGATTTACATGGCAATCAAATTGCAGTAAGTCAAAAAGAATGGATTCATAAATCTGATCCTCGTTACCCAGGCTCTATGAATTTTGATGTGAAAGAAAATTGGCAGCTTGTACAAGAGTGCACGAAAGAAGTTATGCAAAAAAGTAATATATCTCCCTCTTCTATTCAAGCTATAAGCGCTACAAGTATGCGTGAAGGTTTCGTATTATACGATAAAAGTGGGCAAGAAATATGGGCCTGCGCAAATGTTGATGGGCGTGCATCTGCTGAAGTTAGTGAACTAAAAGAAATCCGGGCACATCTCGAAGAAGATCTATATACAACGTCTGGACAAACTTTTTCATTAGGTGCTTTACCTCGCCTACTTTGGATAAAAAAACATGAGCCAAACGTCTATAGCGATATTCATTCTTTTACGATGTTAAATGATTGGATTTTATATAAATTAAGTGGCGTACTACAAATTGATCCTTCCAACGGATGTACGTCTGGTATTTTCGACTTACAAAATAGAGGTTGGGATAACAGCGTCGCTAAAGAATGCGGTCTAGCTTTGCCATTTTCACCAAAAGTAAATGAAGCTGGTACAGTGATTGGTACTGTTACAAAAGAGTGTGCAGCATTAACTGGTTTACGCGAAGGAATTCCTGTCGTCGCTGGCGGCGGTGATGCGCAAATGGCCTCACTCGGAACTGGAGTTGTTAAGCCAAATCAAACACTAATATGCGGAGGCAGTTTTTGGCAACAAGAAGTGAATATTACTGAGCCAATAACGGATCCACAAGCTGCGATTCGCGTAAATTGTCATGTCGTTCCGAACTTATGGCAATATGAAACGATTGCCTTTTTCCCTGGTCTTGTTATGCGCTGGTTTCGAGATGCTTTTTGCCAAGAAGAAAAGAAGCTCGCTGAAAAACTCGGTATAGATGCTTATGAATTATTAGAAGAACAAGCAAAAGACGTGCCGACCGGGTCACATGGCATTATCCCTACTTTTTCAAACGTTATGAACTACATTTCTTGGCGTCATGCCGCACCTTCTTTTTTAAATTTAAGTTTAGACGCAGATAAATGCGGTAAGAAAGAAATGTTCCGCGCTATTGAAGAAAATGCTGCTTTCGTTACACTCGGAAACTTAAAATTAATAGAAAATCTCACTGGTACATTCCCTTCTGAAGTTGTTTTTGCTGGCGGAGCTGCTAAAGGAAAACTATGGCCACAAATTCTTTCAGACGTACTCGGCATCTCTGTAAAAGTACCAGTTGTAAAAGAAGCAGCGGCGTTAGGAACTGCAATTGCTGCTGGAGTTGGCGCTGGAATATATAAATCTATGGAAGAGACTGCCGAACAGTTTGTACAATGGGAACACACATTTGAACCAATCACTGAAAATCACGAACTTTATAAGGAGTTCTATGAAACATGGAAAACTGTGTATGACAGTCAGCTCGCTTTAGCCGATAAAGGGCTCACCTCACATATGTGGATTGCACCCGGCGCTCTGTAACACATTACATAAAGGAGTGGAATGTATGTTAAAAGCGAATGAAAATGATTTCTCCTATCGCTTCGGTGATAACGGGCCGAAATATTTAATACAAGGTCCGAATATTGATTTAGGCCTTGTTGTCATTCAGCCTGGGCAAGAGTTTCAAAACCATTATCATACAACGTGCGAAGAAGTCTTCTATGCATTAGAAGGCGAAATAGACTTCTATGTAAATAACGAAAGAGTCCCAATTAAACAAGGTGATGTCCTGCAAGTTCGTCCTCACGAATCTCACTATCTAATTAACCATTCTGACAAACCTTTTAAAGCTGTTTTCATAAAGTCACCACATTTACCAAATAAAGATACTGTGCAAACGGAAAATCCAACATTAACAAAGGAGTGATTCCTAATGACTTGGGGATTTAAAAATCGATTAAATACAATTTTACCTGATGGCAGAGCGGTTATGCTTGCGATAGATCATGGCTATTTCTTAGGACCGATTCACGGACTAGAACAACCACTTGAGGCAGTGAAAAACTTGCTTCCTTACACAGATTCCCTCTTTTTAACGCGAGGGGTACTTAGCTCTTGTATTCCTGAAAACTGCAGCACACCGATGGTTATGCGTGTATCTGGCGGAGCTACTATCATTGGGAAAGACTTAGCGAATGAAACAATCGTTACACCTGTAAAAGAAGCAGTGAAACAAAACGCAATTGGTGTTGGTGTTTCTGTTTTCGTCGGATCAGACTATGAAACACAAACGGTTACGAATCTCGCAAACGTAGTTTCAGAAGCTCACGATTACGGCCTACCAGTTCTCGGCATTACCGCAGTCGCAAAAGAACTACAAAAACGTGAAGCTCGCTTTCTCGCACTCGCTTCCCGCGTATGCGTTGAAATGGGTGCTGACATTATTAAAACGTACTACTGCGAAGGATTCGAAAAAATAACGAGCACATGCCCTGCCCCAGTTGTCATCGCGGGTGGCCCAAAACTAGATTCAATTGAAGACGCATTAAACATTACGTACAATGCACTACAGGAAGGCGCGATCGGAGTAGACATGGGCCGAAACATATGGCAATCCGAGCACCCAGCTGCGATGATTCAAGCAATACATGGTATTGTGAAGAATAGATTGAATGTGAAAGAGGCGCTTGAACTTTATGATGATGTGAAGAATTAATGTAAAAAGACAGACTATTTATTAGTCTGTCTTTTTTGTTAAAATAAAGTAAAGGAGGAATGATTATGCGAAGAATGACGTTCGAACGTCCTACCGATCATTACGATGAACGCTTATACTCTATTGATGAAAAAATTTGCGCCCTATTAAAAGAACGAAAAGAACTTTCAGGTGGTGACCCAGGTTTTCCACATGATGAAGCGATTTATAAATGGGCAAAGCAATACGAATTTTATCCAGACTATCTAAACTCATTATTCTCTTCCATAATGGATGAAGAAGAATTTAAACCTCGCGTTGAACCAACTGAGTTTAAAAAACATGTACCTGTTTTTAAAACTTATGAACATAATGGCGTCATGTATACTGTAACTTTTATTCGGCAATATGCAAATGCTAGTGTAGTTTATTTATATAGCGATTGGGATTCCACGGATGAAGCTTTTATTGAAAATAAGCCTCATAGTTTCTTCCAATTATCAATAGATGATACATACGATTGCTGGTCAGAAGGTGGTGGCGGCACCGATGGACATATGAATCATCAATTCGTTGTATCTCCTGTCCTTCCTGATAATTTGTCTGGAATAAGCTTACGATTTAAAGAACTCAGTATGCCGTTTAGGAAAGATCAAGCTGTGCTTGAATTTAAAATTCAGATAGACAAATAAGGTGAGACTTTAATCAATCCACAAATAGTAAGATAAATAAGGTAATAAAATAAGCAAGCCCCTTTCCAAACTGGATAAGGGGCTATATATACACCTTCAAATGATTACTCTTGTTGATCGCTATTAATTTTTGAAACTTTCTTACCTTCTCTATAATCAAGACAAGAAACTTCAATTAATAAGCCATTGAATACTGAAAAATAAAAACCATAACTACTACCTCTCATTGCATACGGCTCCTTGTCTATTTCAATGCCCCCAGCTACTAAACGATTATATGCTTGATCAACTTCACTTGTAGTTTCCACTAAAAAACCGATATGAAAAGCTTCCGGATACGTAACTTCCTTACTCCCCTTAAATGCTTTCGGATCACTTAACACAAGTATAAATCCACTCTCATCACTCATCACTACAAGCGCTTTTCCCTTTTGTTCCAAAAATTGAAAATCAAAAAATGTTTCAAAGAAATGTCTCGCTTTTGATAAATCATCAACGCATAAATTTAAATGATTCAACTTCATTCACTCATCTCCTTTTAAACAAGGGTTATACGATAGTATATTGCCCCATATTAATAGCACCCCAATAGTAAAGGGGTTGTATTCAAGTGTTCATTTTGTAATAGTCTAATACCTTTTTTTATCGTCTAGAACATTTTTTCAATGAAACATTTAAAATACAGTGAATGAAATTATGTGAACGTCTTGAAACGGAGTATGTATTTACCGATTAAAATTGGCAATCATGTTCGTTTTATTATTTACTCTCCAAATTCATTAACACCCACTCCATCAAGAAAATTGCTGAAGAGATACGCTCTCGTGTATCCCCTAAAAACACTTTACTTATCAACTCATCAAAACGATTCGGTCTATTAGGTAGCGTTTGTATATACTTCAAAACAGATCCAGCTGGAGGTACTGGCTTATTATTAATAACCCATATCCCTTCTAACAATGTCCAAGTTGACGTATGAACTATGTATGAAGCTTTTAACTCATCATTTGCTTTCAGAGCAGACTGAATTTTAATGAGCGAACTATGTAACCAATGAGAAATGCTTTTCACTTTGTCGTTAGAAACACGATAGTTTTCAAATTCATATGTAGCTATTTCCTTTAACTTTTTTAACTCGCCGCTTTTATCAAACAAAATTCCCCCTTCTAAAAATGAGTATAGTTCCATCGGATTGTTTTTAAAGTTTACTTGTATTTGATTAACATCTGCACTCTTATATTCAACTAAAATATCTTCTCTCGTTTCAGAATGAAATTTCTTCTTTTGTCCGTCTTCTAAAAGAATATAGAAGTCTAAATCAGATTCAGGATATGCATCGCCTCTTGCGACAGATCCAATTAGCATGAATCCATTTACCTTATCTTTAGATACGATTTCAGCTACTATTGTTTGCACTAATTTTTTATGTTTTTTATATGTAATGAATGCAAGGTTTTCTATCATTTCCATCTCCTCAGTACTAAAAAAGAGGATACATGTTTGCTGTATCCTCTACTTGTATTTTACGACTGCTGATAAGCCGCTTTAGATGATTTCACATAATAAACACCATGTTCAACGTTAATAATATGATCAGGTTTTGGTTTACCACGGCTCGCTCTATGTCCAGCTAAATGTTCTTCACTCGTTTCCCAGTTTTTCCATGCTTCTTCAGATTCCCAGCGAATCATAACGACTACTTCTTCATCACCGCGTCTTACTTTTTTCACGAGAACACTTAAATCGATGAAGCCTTCAAATTTTTCAATGATTCCTTCTCCAGTGAAATGTTCTACAACTATATTTGAAGTACCTTCTTTTACTGTAAATGTTTTCGTTTCAATAAACATATAATCCCACTCCCTCTTTATAATACGAATACTACTATTCTCCCATTATAGTTGATTATGATAATTATTTTCAATTATAAAGTTTTAAATTTTTAGAATTATGCAGATTTCTCTTCGATCGACTCATCCAGAAATTTAAAATATGGAAGTAATATTCCTATGAAAGAAGTGACACATATAATCGATCCTATAATAAAGTATAGTACTCTCACTCCCCACATTTCACTCAGTATGCCCCCTAATAACACACCTAACGGCATAGCGGATCGTATGAAAAATAATCGTACTGAAAATACTTTTCCTATCATATTGTTTGGGACTGATTGTTGACATATTGTCGTGTTATGAATATTGAAAAATGCAATGCAAATACCTGCTATGACTTCGATTAATATCGCAATGATAATGCTTTGATTAATCCCTAGTGAAATGTATGTGAGCCCTCCTACAAACAATCCTCCAAGCATAAGTATACGCCTGCTTTTATATGTTACTTTTCCGACTAGTATCGATCCAACTACATAGCCAAGCGGGAAACCGGCCATAAAATACCCAAACTCCGCATATCCCGCTGACAGTTCATCTTTTATATAAGGAAGGTTTGTAACCATCGTTACTCCTACTCCAAATTGCACGAAAGTAAGAAAGACACCGAGCCAAACGATAATTGGTTTTGTGAAAAAATATGTAAAACCGTGAAGAAACTGTTCCAGCCAAGTTTTTCTTAGTTCTTGTTTTACTCTTGTTTCTTTTATAAAAAATAACAAACCTCCACTTATAAATAAACAAGTGCAAACAAAAAATATCGTTAATTTGAGCCCAATAAATTTAATAACGATTCCACCTAGTACTGGCGCAAGAAACATCATAAGACGATTCATTCCATCAATATAGCCATTTGCATCTTGAAGGTGCTCTTTACTTACAATGCTCGGTGTAATTGCTTGACTTGCAGGTGTATAAAGCGGAGTAATGAGCCCGATTACGATTTGAACGACATACACGTGCCAAACTTCTATACTGCTTGTAACTAGCATGATTAAAGGAAGTAAGAAAACTGTTGCCCGCGCCCATTGAGAAAAAATCATTATCCACTTCCGGCTCCATTTATCAATAAATGGTCCGCATATTAGCTGCAGTATGAGAGACGGAATAAAATATAATAGCCACATACTACTTAATGCTGTTTTCGACCCTGTTAACTCATATACTAAAATTGAATTACATAACGTGCCGAAAGCCCCGCCTAATTCTGAAATTGCACTACCAATCCCCATATAAAAGAAGGAGCGGTTTTTCAATACACTCTTCACTATAGCTCGCCAACTTTCCTCTTAAATTCCTCCCTTTATGTACATTCTCGTTGTATATTATCTATTCAAAAACGCTTCTAACTCTTTCGCTAACGACTGCACTGCTTTCTTCCTCAATACATATTTTCCATCGTGTATATCAACTAGCTTAGCTGCACGTAACAGTTTCAAATGATGATGTACTGTCGATTTACCAAGTTGCAATCTTTCTGTCATTTCCTGCAATGTACGTTCTTTTTCAAACAACATTTTTACAATGCGTAACCTTGCTTCATCCCCAAGTGCTTTATGCTTTTGAACTAAAAAATAATTCGGTTCATATGGATCTTCAGGATGGATGCTTTCATTCGCAACTGGATAATGAAGCACTTTCGTATCTTCAATATCCGCTTCAATATTCCACGGTCTATACGTCATTTGCGGAATAAGAAGTACGTGATGAACACTTGGTTCTGGCATATAGTTCACTCCACCAGTGGCCCACTCGACAAACTCTTCTGGTTTCATTTTTTTATTCATTTCATTCTTTGCCTCATAGTCTCGCTCTAATATAGAAAGAATTTCTTCCTCCTCTTTTTTAATAACAATCTCATACCATCCTGTCATTACAGCGATTAAGTGATTTTTTAGTTCTTGTACATCTACATCACATATAAAGCCAATATACGTAGCGAAAAACTGATGGTCATGTGTTAGTTCCATTAGTTCCTGTATTGCAGCTACGTTTCCACTTGCCGCTAAAGTTCTTTTCTCTTGATACTTCTCTCCTAAAAACGGTAAACATATATACTTCAACCCTTTTTCTGAAAGCGAATCAATTTTAGCATTAAACTGCGATAAGTCTTGAAAATCCCCTTCATACAATAACTGTAGCAACGCTTTCCACGTATTATGCTCTTCGACAAACTGTAAATGTTCTCTCATCTCTTTTGTTAATGATTCCCTAATTTCTTCCCATTCGCTTTGAGATTTTTCGAGCGTGTCTATTAACCTCTTATGAGTAATTGCCGCAATGCCAAGTGCACATTCGAAAAGTATCGAATACTTCATTTGAATGTTGTATGTTTCCCTTTTTCTACTCGTTACGTGAAAGACTTCCATTTTATCCCCTCCTTGTTTGCTATGTATTGAATTCTATTTTTTTCGAACTATACCTTCTATTTTTTTAGAATTTAAATTTTTTTATATTTACAATCCTTTAAATTTAATAATTCATTGAACGTAAAAAAAACGCAGTTTAGTTGTAAACTACGTTTTTTATTGATTATAAATTTTTTGATCGTAATTAAAATTCATTCACCGCTTATCGATTCATCTGCGCATCATTTAATAGCACAATTATTCCACTTAACATTTCTTCTGTAAAAGCACCTGCGCTAAAGTTCACTAACGCTCGTAACGGCATGTAGTTTAGCATAGCACCCATCATTTCAGAAGTATCACTATCCCCTTCAGCCATACTACCAAACGGGCTGTCTTTTAATGCCTTTTCTATAAGCTCTTTTGCAATTGGTGCTAAAACTTGGTCCGCAAATATGTCCCCTAGTAAAGTATTACGATGTACTGATTTTCGAATTATAGTCGTTGATTGAACATATATGCTATCATGTAAAATTATCTCTCTTGAAGACTTTCCTACTAAAATTTCGAATTCACCTGTTTCAACATGCCAATCTTTCAATTCAACATTATAATAAGCAAATGATCTTTTATTTAAGGTAAAGTTAACCGTTTTTTCTTCTCCCGGCTGCAATTCCACTTTTTCAAATCCTTTTAGTTCTTTTTCAGGACGAATCATTGTGCTTTCAACATCTTTTATATAAAGCTGAACAATTTCTTTACCTGCTGTACTACCAATATTTTTCACGTTTACACTTACAGAAACAGTCTCTATATCCTTTATTTCTTTCTTATTAATTGAAAGATTACTATACTCAAAGTTTGTATAGCTTAACCCAAAACCAAATGGGAACAATGGTTCAATATTTTTCGTATCGTAATAACGGTATCCTACGAACACGCCTTCTTTGTATTCCACTTTGTCACCTTCACCAGGGAAGTTTAAGTAAGAAGGGTTATCGCTTAAAACTTTCGGGAATGTTTCCGCTAATTTTCCGCTTGGATTCGCATCACCAAATAATAAATCAGCAATCGCTCCGCCTAATGCTTGACCACCTAAATAGCCTTCAAGTATTCCTTTTACTTTACCTATCCAAGGCATTTCAATTGGTGCACCGTTACTTAAAACTACAACGATATTACTTTGAACTTCAGCAATAGCCTCAATTAATTGCACGTGATTTTCTGGCATCTGTAAATGTTTTCGATCAAAACCTTCAGATTCATAACGATCTGGAAGTCCAACGAAAAGGACCGCTGTATCTGCTCGCTCTGCTATTTTTTTCGCTTCATTAACCATGATTTCATTTACATCATCACTGGCAATATCATAACCTTGTGCAAACAATATGTTCGTTTTTTCACCTGATACCGTTTCAATTTCTTCGAGAATACTTTCAAGCTTTGTTGGATTAATATGAGAGCTTCCACCTCCTTGATAACGTGGTTGTTTTGCAAATCCTCCAATTATCGCTACCGCTCCCTCTTTTTTCAATGGAAGGATGGAATCTTCATTTTTTAACATAACCATACTTTCACTTGCAACTTCTCTTGCAAGCTGATGATGCTCGTCCTTACTATACATAGCGTTTTCTAATTGGTTATCAGCGGCTTTAAAAATAATGTAAAGAAGGCGCTCAACTGCTTGATCAAGCTTTTCTACACATAGCTCACCACAATTAATTGCTTCAATAATTTTCTTCTCACCAATTCCAAAGCTTGAAGGCATTTCTAACTCCAAACCGTTCGCTAAACTTGCGACACGCTCATTTACTGCGCCCCAATCAGATACGACAAAGCCCTCAAATCCCCATTCATCTTTTAAAATATCATTTAACAGATAGTTATTTTCCGAAGCATATTCACCATTTACTTTGTTGTAAGCACACATTACTGTCCAAGGCTGTGCTTCCTTAATAACATCTTCAAAACTAGCAAGATAGATTTCACGCAATGTTCTTTCATCAACAATTGCATCTACAGACATTCTGCGATGCTCTTGATTATTAGCAGCGAAATGTTTTAATGATGTTCCAATTCCTTGGCTTTGTACGCCTTTAACATGATTTACAGCCATTTGTGATGATAAATACGGATCCTCTGAAAAATATTCAAAGTTTCTTCCGCATAGCGGCGAACGTTTAATATTTGCACCTGGTCCAAGGAGAACACCTACATTTTCCGCCTGACATTCTTCTCCTAGCGCAACTCCTACTTCATTTATTAAGTCTTTATTCCATGTACTCGCTAATCCTACTGCTGATGGGAAACAAGTCGATGGAATACTATTATAAATCCCTAAGTGATCTGCTCCTTCTGCCTGTTTTCTAAGCCCATGTGGCCCATCAGTTACCATAATAGAAGGAATTCCTAATCGCTCAATCCCCTTTGTATTCCAAAAGTCTAATCCAGAACATAGGCTTGCCTTTTCTTCTAATGTCATTTGTGAAATGATTTTCTTAATATCCCTTTTCATGGTAGCCCTCCTAAAAATAATGAAGTAAACGCTTTCTTAAAGTTATTATAGTTATTATTTTTTATATATTATGGTATATTTTTTAGAATACTTGTAAAAAATTTAGTTAATTTTTAAAGGATAGAGGTTAAAATAATGAATTGCTCCAAACTAGAGGATTTATATTATATTTGTAAACTAGTCTTTGACATACATAAAACACCTATCTATTTTCTTAATAACAAAGGAGATTTAGTATTTGAAATCTCGTCCAATATTCAGCATAACCCTATGTATTCTTCAAAAGAGGCGATACTTAATGAACTATTTAAGGACCAGCCTCCCTATACTTTTCCATCACTAGAAGAGACTGCCTTTCTCGAAAATTTTTTCGCAATTAATCTGCGTTTGAACGACCAAATTAGTGGGAATATCATTGCTGGACCAGTCCTTTATTCCAGGCTAACAGAAACATCTATTAAAGGAATTGTTAATGATCTTCAACTAAAAATAGATAAAGAAGAAATGATTCGATATTATCGTTCTCTACCTGTATTAAATAATTTGAGTTTTTTAAATATAAGTTTAGTACTTTATTACATGCTGTATCAACAAAAATTAGATGTTGCTGATATTTTGCAAAAAAATATACTGTTAAAAAAGAATGATTTTGAAATTGAACAGCCTGATATACATATTTCGGAACAACGACAAAGTACATTAACTCATATCGATCCACTAGCTGAGAGGAAAATATTTGAGTGTATAAAGCAAGGGAAAAAGGAGGATTTAATTAATAATCTAAGGAGATTACCTGAATCAGGAGAGCTTGGCGTGTTATCAAAGACAAGTCACCTGCGAAGCCAAAAAAATTCTGCCATTGCAGCCATTACACTTGCAACTAGATCTGCTATAGAAGGAGGACTTTTCCCTGAAATCGCATATACTCTTAGTGATTTATTTATACAAAAACTTGAAGAAATACATAAAAATGAAGCTATTCCCCCTTTTTTGGAGAATGCTTTACTCGAGTTTGCAGAACGTGTCAAAAATGGTACAATGCAGCAACATTCAAAACCTATAAACGTATGTCAAAATTATATATTCACTCATCTTTATGGTGATATTACACTAAATATCCTTGCAGAAATAGTCACATTAAACCCCAGTTATCTATCTTCCCTTTTCAAAAAAGAAGTTGGAATTTCTTTAAATGACTATATTCAGCGCGCTAAAGTGGATGAGTCAAAAAAGTTAATGACTTATACGAGACATTCTATATCCGAAATTTCTACATTACTAAATTTTCACGACCAAAGTCATTTTACAAAGGTCTTTAAAAAACATACTGGTATTTCACCTAAACAATTTAAAACTGGATTCAGGTATTAGTTGTCCTTCATTCCGCCAATAGATTTATTTTGTTGCTCTACATTACTAACTAAATATACTTTATAGAGCGAATAAACATTAATTTTTAGTACATTAATTGAAATAAATTGATCCCAAGCATAATTTACATTCTTCATAACTTCTGATAACAATCCAAATTTGGAAGAATAGAGGCTTTTTTATATACAAATAATAAGCCTCAAGGAGTTGTTGACATGCATTTTATATTAAATATGTTAGGGATTTTCGTTGTCATATTAATCGTTTTCCTATGTTCGCCTAATAAAAAGCAAATAAAATGGAGACCAATCGTTATTCTAATCATATTGGAGCTTTTTATTACGTGGTTTATGTTAGGCACGAAGCTCGGCAGTATTATCATTAATAAAATCGCTTCATTTTTCAGTTGGCTACTAGCATGTGCGAATGAAGGTATTCGTTTTGCGTTTCCTTCAGCTATGGACAGTCCACACATTGATTTCTTCTTTAGCGCATTACTTCCTATCATTTTCGTTATTACTTTTTTCGATATTCTTTCGTATTTCGGAATCTTGACTTGGATTATTGATAAAGTAGGTGCAGTTATTTCAAAGATTTCTCGTTTACCAAAGTTAGAAAGCTTCTTTTCGATTCAAATGATGTTTTTAGGAAATACAGAAGCACTTGCCGTTGTTCGTGATCAACTATCTGTGTTAAAAGAAAATCGTTTGTTGACTTTCGGAATTATGAGTATGAGCAGCGTTAGCGGATCCATTCTTGGCGCTTATTTATCAATGGTTCCCGCAACATATATTTTTAGCGCCATTCCTTTAAACTGTATTAACGCATTAATTTTAGCTAATGTTTTAAATCCTGTAGAAGTTACGAAAGAAGAAGATGTTGTTTATAAACCTTCAAAAAGTGAAAAAAAAGATTTCTTTTCTACTATTTCAAACAGTATGTTAGTTGGGATGAATATGGTTATCGTTATTTTAGCCATGGTAATTGGATATGTAGCTTTAACAGCATGTTTAAATGGAATTTTAGGATTTTTTGTAACAGGTTTAACAATTCAAAAAATCTTCTCGATTATCTTTAGTCCTTTCGCTTTTTTACTCGGTTTATCAGGTAGTGATGCGATGTATGTAGCTGAATTAATGGGGATCAAAATAACAACAAATGAATTTGTTGCAATGATGGATTTAAAATCAAACTTAAAGTCTTTACAACCACATACAGTTGCGGTTGCAACAACATTTCTAGCCTCTTTTGCTAACTTTAGTACAGTAGGAATGATTTATGGAACTTACAATTCATTATTTGGCGGCGAAAAATCATCAGTCATCGGGAAAAATGTTTGGAAGCTTCTTGTGAGCGGAATGGCAGTTTCCCTATTAAGCGCTATGCTCGTTGGGCTATTTATATGGTAAATAATTTTTAAAATAAAAGACACCCAAGCCAATTGAGTGTCTTTTATTATTATTTTCGAATTTGCCCATTTCCACGAATCACATATTTTGTAGAAGTTAATGCAGGAAGCCCCATCGGTCCCCTTACGTGTAGCTTTTGTGTACTAATGCCAATTTCTGCTCCGAATCCGAATTCAGACCCATCTGTAAAACGAGTTGATGCATTATGATACAGTGCCGCCGCATCTACAGATGTGAAAAATTTGCTGATATTTTCCTCGTTCTCTGTAATAATCGCTTCAGAATGCATCGATCCATACGTATTGATGTGATGAATCGCCTCTTCAACAGAGGAAACAACTTTCACCGCTAGTGTGAGAGATAAAAACTCTGTTTCCCAGTCTTCTTCTGTAGCAAGTATGATAGAAGAATCAATTGCTAATGCTTTGTTATCCCCTCGTAGCTCCACGCATCTTTCTTTTAATGAAGAAAACAGCTCGCTTCCAAATTGCTGCGCCCACTTCTCATGAAGTATAATCGTTTCAATTGCATTACATACAGATGGACGCTGCGTTTTTGCGTTTACTATTATATCAAATGCCATTTGTTTATCCGCTGTTTCATCAATGAAAATATGACAATTTCCCGCACCTGTTTCAAGTACTGGAACAGACGCTTCTCTCACAACAGTATCTATTAACTGCTTGCCACCTCTTGGGATAAGAACATCCAAATACTCATTTAATGTAAATAACTGCTTCGCGCTATCTCGCATTGTATCTTCTATAAGCTGTACGCTTTCTTGAGGCAAGCTCGTTTGTTTGAGTGCTCGGTGAATAACAGCAACGATGGCTTTGTTAGAATGAATAGCAGAAGAACTACCACGTAGTATTACTGCGTTTCCTGTTTTCAAACAAATTGTAGCAGCATCCACAGTTACATTCGGTCTTGCCTCGTAAATCATCCCGACAACACCAAGTGGTACGCGCATCTCCTGAATAGATAATCCATTTGGCCTTTCCCATGCACTTACACATTCTCCTACAGGATCACGTAATTCAATTAGCTGCTTAATTCCCTCTGTCGTATCAACAATACGCTGTTCATTTAGCATAAGGCGATCAAGGAGAGAGTCAGAAAATCCTTTTGCCTTCCCTTCTTCAATATCCCGTTTGTTTTCCTCTAAAATATAAGCTGTTTCTGCAATTAACTGATCAGCAACCATAGCGAGTGCTTCATTTTTTTGATCTGTAGATTTAAGCACAAGTTCTCTAGCAATTTCTTTCGCTCTCTTCCCTTTTGCCAACACTTCATTCATTTTTGTTTCCTCCTCTTTAAGTTCAAATTAATCTCTAATCTTAAAATGAAACCCAATGGTCCCTATGGATGACTTCATAACTATGCCTTTCGCCTCTCGCTTGAATATCTTGGCTTTGCATACCTTTTACATCTCTTAGTTCCTCTACGCTATATGTGCATTGTCCTTTTCCAATCACGCGCCCTTGTTGCGTCATTACTTCTACGACTTCTCCCACTTGGAAAAATCCTGAGACATTTGTTACACCAGCTGGAAGTAAACTCTTTCCGTGCTGAATGATAGCTGTAGCTGCTCCGGCGTCTATTTCAATTTGTCCGCTCACAACCGAATGCAAAGCAATCCATTGCTTATTCATCTTCATTTCTTTTTGAGGAGCATTTCCGACATACGTTCCATCACCTTTGCCCTTCAAAACATCTACAAACTTCTCTTGTCCACGTCCAGTTCCGATAAATACACTCACACCAAGAGATAGTGCCGTTTTTGCCGCATCAATTTTTGATTTCATACCGCCAGTCCCAAGTTTTGATCCGGCATCTCCTGCAAGAGAAGCGATTTCTTCCGTAACTTCTGGAAGGAAATAATATTTCTTCGCATCTTCATGTTTCTGAGGATTTTTGTCATATAAACCGTTCACATCCGTAAAAATCATAAGCATATCCGCTGACACAAGTCCGCTTACTAAAGCTGACAGCATATCATTATCCCCGAACGTTAGCTCCTCTAAAGAAATAGAATCATTTTCATTGATGATAGGAAGCGCAGAACGGTTTAGTAACTCTCCTAAAGTAGCGTAAGCGTTACTATATTGTTCTTTTCTAGAAAAATCACTTCTCGTCAGCAATAGTTGAGCAGTAACGATACCATATTTACGGAATTCCTCCGTGTACGCCTGCATTAATAAACTTTGTCCGACAGCTGCTGCAGCCTGTTTCCCTTTAATTGTTACAGGTCTACTAGGATAGCCTAGAGCAGAAAAACCTGCAGCGACGGCCCCAGATGTAATTAACAAAACTTCATGCCCTTCTTCTTTCAATCGAGCCAATGCGGCAACGTGATCTGAAAGCTGTTCTTTAGAAATTCCTCCATGACTATCTGCCAAGGAACTGCTCCCAATCTTTACAACAATTCGTTGTTTTTTCATTTTTGTATCCCCCAAGTCTAAAATCAAAGTTTTTTATACATTACACTTTTATTTATACAGTTTGCAGCTATGTCTATCCTCTTCCATGCTGCACCTATCGTATGAAAGGGCAAAATAAAAATGACCGCTTCGCCCTTAATAAAATAAAAAGGACGAAACGGTCATTGTTCCGCGGTACCACCTTAATTGATATACATAGATATCCACTTGGCGCCTATAACGCAGGCGAACGCCTAAACTTTCATTTAAGACTCAGGGATAGGTTCGATACATTCTATACGAGGAATCTTTCAGCCGGTGAATTCCACTCTCTTTCGCAAGAAGACATATGTACTATTTCCCTTCAACGATTTTCGGTTTAATTTTTTTATATTATGCGATATAGTTCGATTTGGTGTCAAGAGGTATTTTAAAAATAACTAGAGCGACAAGTTACTTGTATGAAATTATTGCCCTACTGAATGAAAATACAAATTGATATAAGTTTAACTCAGATTCATAAATATAATACCTGAAATTATAGTGTATATATTTGCATAATATCGAATATAATTGTTTTTTATTTTTTGGTGTTGCAAAAAGGAATATATTCTCTTAGAATGTTTCTTTATATTGCACAGAGATGTTATTATTATTCTAAAATAACAATTTCAAAATGATATAATTTATTATAAAAGGAGAAAAATTGAATTATTATGGATAAACAAATTGGATTCATCGGATGCGGAAATATGGGGATGGCTATCATCGGCGGGATGCTAAACAAAAATATAGTGTCTTCAAGTAACATTATTTGTTCAGATTTAAACACTACGAATTTAAAAACTACTAGTGAACAATATGGGATAACTATAACTACTGACAACAATGAAGTAGCTAAAAAAGCCGATATTTTAATTTTATCAATCAAACCTGACCTGTATTCATTAGTAATTAACGAAGTGAAAGAGCAAATAAAAGACGATGCTATAGTCGTAACGATTGCTGCCGGAAAAAGCATAAAAAGTACGGAGGATGCCTTTGGTAAAAAGGTAAAGGTTATACGAGTCATGCCTAATACACCTGCTCTTGTTGGTGAAGGAATGTCTGCGTTATGTCCTAATGAAATGGTGGCAGAAAAAGATTTAGAAGATGTACTAAACATTTTTAATAGTTTTGGTCAAACAGAAATCGTAAGCGAAAAATTAATGGATGTTGTAACATCTGTAAGTGGTTCTTCACCAGCATATGTATATATGATTATCGAAGCGATGGCAGATGCTGCTGTGCTAGATGGTATGCCAAGAAATCAAGCATATAAATTCGCTGCTCAAGCTGTGTTAGGCTCTGCAAAAATGGTACTGGAAACAGGTATACATCCAGGTGAATTGAAAGATATGGTTTGTTCTCCAGGCGGAACAACGATAGAAGCTGTAGCAGTATTAGAGGAAAAAGGTTTACGAACAGCCATCATTTCAGCTATGCAGCGTTGTACACAAAAGTCTGTTGAACTATCTAATCAAACTAAAAAATAAAAACGAATCTCAAATCTTTTTTGACTAAATACACATGTAGTTTACATACTCCCCGTTGTTACTAAAAGGTAAACGGACAAACTCATAAGTAACTACGTTTGTCCGTTTTGTTTTTTATTATATTAAAATAACTCTATTCGTTTCTATTTAAATCTTATTCTGAGTTAAGAAACTACACAACCGAATCTTACAGTTTCGATTCTTCTCTTCCTATACAGGCCTTACTATGACTGTGTAATTTTATTAGGAACAAGCAATTTTTCAATACATATCGGCAACATATCTAATAGTGTTTCAAATGCGTAATTCACGTCGAGACGCTCTGTCCATTGGTGTGCATCTTTTCCTACTGGTCCCATATTTAATACTGGAACGTCAAACTCTTCTAGTTCCTTTAGTGGAATCGAATAGCCTTTATCCCATAATGGCATATTGTCTACAAGAGAACTCATTGAATCTAGTGGGTACTGCAGACCGACATAGCTTAAATCTGAAATTCCGCCAAAATAATTTTGATTTTCAAATGTAATGCTATGATTATAGTGAGCATACTTTTCCATTTCTTCAACTACTTCTTTAATTAAAGGATTGTTACGCGAACTTACAGCTGGGTAGTACGGCGGTGCAAAGAATTGCACGATCATCGGTGCCTTTTCTTTACATAAAATAGCTAATTTATCTACTAAATCAATCGTTACCGCACGGTCATCTTTATCTTCTCTATTTTTTATAATACTAGATTGAATTTCATCTATTTTCTCTTTCCCATGTTGTTCAATTGCGTATGTGATAAGCTCTTCATACGTTAATACATTTACTTTAAGGTTAGGTGGTATGAATGGATTATATTTAGAAAAGCGATATGCATGCTTCTCATACGACTCTTCGATTTTCTCTGCTACTTTCTTTACTTTTTGACGTAATAACGAAACTACGTCCGTCATCGATTGTTCTAGTAAAAACAAGTTAAATAATGTGACTGCACGATGCGGAATTTGTACAGAATAATCCTCCTTTAAATCCCTTTGAAGCAAGTTAGTTGGCGGAGGACTCGCTTCTCCTTCTACAATATCACAAAGATCTGTGTTTAATTCTAATTCTGCGGTTAATAATGCAGCCATATAACTCCCATTTAATCCTGCAAATGGTTCGCCTACATGTGTCTCTTTTCCGTAGCAAAGAAAACCAGGTAACACTTTACCAATAGAACCAGTATAAATATACTTATTTTGGTCACCAGGATGTCGTGAAAACATAGGCTCTGAATTTAGGACTGTTTTATAATCTAAGTCATGTTCTCTTGCTAAATCTAATAATCTTGGAACAGCAGCCCTCATTCCTACAGAGTTCACTTCTTCATCTGGAACAGCTAATAAAAGAACATTCCCATCAAATCTTCCTTCACAAGCTTGCTCAACCATCGCCATTTGTAATGCTAGGCCGCATTTCATATCCATTGTTCCTCTACCAAATAACCAATCTCCTTGTTCTATATCTTCACGTACATGATCTGGTAGCTCATCTTTATGAGCATAGAACATAGACGTTAACTTTTTAGGGTTAAATGCATCTTCTTTCCACACACCGTAATCTTGTACATCTACAACGTCAAAATGACTAACAAGAATTACGGTATTTTTCGTACTATCACTTTTCTTTACTAGAGCTGTAACAAAATATCGTCCATCACCCGTCGGATTTTTCTGCAAATGATGCGGATTTTCTTTGAAGTAATGTAAATCAGATAATTGTTCTACAACAAAGTCCGGCAATATAACTTCAGCTTCTGAACCTGTAATACTAGGAATTTCAACAAGATTACTTAATAATTGCACTAATTGTTCTTTTGATTGCCACTTTGACATATAAATCCCCCTATTTTTCCACATTATGAAAATGAATTCCAGTATATGAATAAAAAATGACGACAGCTATCAAAATTATAGTTCTGATGTACTGCCGATTTTTATTGATATTTCATAAGCAGCTTGCTTCACCTTACGAATAAGAAAAGATAATCGATCATCATTGATGCGATGACTAATTAACCCAATACTTAATGCTCCTACTACTTTATGATTAAAACCTATAATAGGTGCAGCTACTGAAGCTGTCCCTTCTGTTTTTTCACCATAACTCACAGCATATCCTTCACTTCTTATTTGCTCTATTTGATCAACAAGAATTTGCTTTTGTTCTGGTAAAGAAGAAAGTAGCTGTTCTACAATGTATTCCATTTCATTCTGTTTCAAATTGGCAAGCATCGTTTTATTTGCGGCACCAACCGAAAGAGGAATTTGTTCCCCTAAGTTATCGATAACTCGAATTTTTAAAGGACTATCAATTCTTTCAATGATAATAGAATGTGTTCCGTTTGGAATGTTCAAATAAACACTTTCTTCCACTTCAGAGGCCAAACGCTTCATCACTTCTCTTGCAACAGATCTGTAATCTACCTTCTCCAATTGACGTAATCCTATTTCCATCCACATTGGTCCAATTTTGTACTGTTTTGTTTCTGAAATTTGTGTAACTAACCCATGCTCCATTAGAGAGTTCAGTAACCTATGTACTGTACTAACCGGAAGATGTGTTCCATCCGCTATATCAGAAATAGCCCAATACTCTTTTTCATTTGTAGAATTCAATAGCTTAATAATACTTATCGCTCGATCAATGGACTGTACCATAACTCGCCTCAACTTTACTTGTAATATGTTAGTACGCTCAATTCACTATCAATTTAACAAAAATTTAAAGTGAAATCAATCTATTTATTCAATTTTCTAAAAATAAAAATATATCACTAATAATAATTTGAAAGCGTAAACAAAAAAATATTGACTTTTCTTCTTAATTATCTGAAAATTATAACAAGATTTCACATCACGGAATACATTCCATAATACGGAAAAACATCAATTTTCATACTACCAACTACGAAAGTGAGGAAAACGATGACGCAAGTAAACAATACAAAAAATGAATTAAAACGTACGATGAAAAGTAGACATTTATTCATGATTGCACTCGGTGGTGTGATTGGAACGGGGTTATTTAACGGATCTGGTTATATTATAAGTCAAGCTGGACCTGGTGGATCCGTACTTGCCTTTATGGCCGGTGGATTATTAATGTATCTCGTTATGCTATGTCTTGGTGAGCTTGCTGTGGCCATGCCTGTTTCAGGTTCTTTCCAGGAATATGCAACTAAGTTTATTAACCCTGCAACTGGGTTTACAATCGGATGGTTATATTGGTTAAGCTGGGCGAACACGACCGGGCTTGAATTTACAACTGCTGGCATTACAATGCAGCGCTGGTTTCCTGATATTCCCGTCTGGGTTTGGTGTTTAATATTTGGTGTTACGATATTCACGATTAACGCATTATCTGCACGTAGTTATGCAGAAACAGAATTTTGGTTTTCAAGTATTAAAGTATCTGCCATTATTGCTTTTATTATCCTTGGCGGCGCCGCTATGTTCGGTTTTATTGATTTAAAAGGAGACGAACCAGCACCGCTATTTTCAAATTTCGTAAATCATGGTGGTTTATTCCCAAATGGACTTGCCGCTATTCTTTTAACAATGGTTACTGTCAATTATTCCTTCCAAGGTACAGAACTTGTAGGGATCGCAGCAGGTGAAAGTGAAGATCCAGCGAAGACTTTACCTCGTTCTATTAGAAATATTATATGGCGCACGATGTTTTTCTTCGTCTTAGCAATCTTTGTTCTCGTGGCTTTAATTCCATGGGAAGAAGCGGGATTAACAAAGAGCCCATTTGTTGCTGTTTTTGATAATATGGGTATTCCATATGCAGCTGATATTATGAACTTTGTTATTCTTACTGCTGTTCTTTCTGTCGCAAACTCAGGACTATACGCCGCAACTCGAATGCTTTGGTCGTTATCACAACATGAAATGGCTCCAGCCTTTTTAAAGAAATTATCATCACGAGGAATACCTTTAAACGCTTTAATCATGACAATCGCTATTTCTGCTTTTTCTCTTTTGACAAGCGTTGTAGCTGCTGAAACGGTTTACTTATGGCTCATTTCAATTTCTGGAGTCATTACAATTATTGTTTGGATGTCAATTTGTGTTTCTCAATTCTTTTTCCGTAAACGTTATTTGGCTGAAGGTGGAAAATTAGAAGATTTAAAATTCCGAACTCCACTTTATCCTCTTGTACCAATTCTTGGTTTTGGATTATACGGCATTATCTTAATAAGTCTTATCTTTATCCCAGATCAAAGACTAGGAATCTATTGCACTGTACCATTTATTATCTTTTGTTACACCTACTATCACTTTAAGGTTAAGAAAAGGATTGCTGCTAACACTCAAACAGAAACTAAATTTAGCAAAACTATGTAATGTAATACATATACATAAAAGACCGCACATGAACTAAAAGCCATGTGCGGTCTTTTATTGTTATACTTCTTGGCTTGGATGGCAAGTTTTGCAAAGGATAATGTCATTTTCCATAGTATAGAAAACACTACAATGCTAGTAATTATAATTTTTCACTTTTTATAAGTGAATGATTTTCCTTACGATTACTGTTTTGATATATTGAATATATGTTGCTTAAAAATTTTAAAATAGACAGGAGTTATTTATGATGATAAAAGGCTTCGGAGGAATATTTTGGCGAACTAATAATATTGATGTTGTAAAAAAATGGTACAGCAATGTGTTGAAGATCGACATAGAAAATTGGAATGGGACTGTGATTAAATCCCAATTAGGAACTGAAACTATTTTTTCTTTCTTTACCGAAAATGATAATTATTTTCCAACAGAACAACAAGTGATGTTAAATTTCCAGGTACATAATTTAAACGAGACTATTCAGCATCTTGAACATATTGGTGTACCTCTTGAGAAGAAAGAAGTGGTTAGTGAATTTGGAAAGTTTATTTGGATTAAAGATCCTGAAGGTCGACTAATCGAGCTTTGGGAGAAATAGAGAGTTATCATTATTTGCTAGTAAGTTGACTCGTGTTTTCGTGCAACAACAAAGTAAATACAAAAGCCAATTCCGTAACTCCACAGGAATCGGCTTTTGTATTCAAACTTCTTAGCTTCGTTGTAAACTCTGATTTTACCTCATCGCCATCAATCGAACATCTTCCCTAATAGAAGTAGTTCCATGTAATTATTATTCCACTTTCCTTGATTAGATTTTGTCTCCGAACAAAAGAAACGGATTGATAACTTTTACTAGCTGATCATTACTTCCTTCTAATTAGCTTTAAAATTATATAATGGCTTAATAATGTGCTTAATATCTATCGTTTCTTTTGTATTTTCTATAATTTCATCCATTGGCTTGTATACCATTGGTGCCTCATCAATTGTGCTCTCTACTACTGATGTAGTCCAAACTTCTGTCATCGTATTTTGGAAATCCTCTAGGCTCAATGATTCTTTAGCCTTTTTACGACTCATGATACGTCCAGCTCCATGTGGACCAGAAAAGTTCCAGTCTGCATTCCCTTTACCAAACGCAATAATTGAACCATCTCTCATATTAATTGGAATAATTACTCGTTCATCTTTTTGAGCTGAAATAGCGCCTTTTCGTAGAATCATATTTTCCATGTCGATATAGTTATGTATTGTAGTAAATTGATCCGTTACTTTCCAGTCCATTTTAGTGACGATTTCATCAATCATTGCTTTTCGATTTAACTCAGCATACTTTTGTGCAATATTCATGTCATTCATATAATCTTTGAATCCCTGTCCTTCTAAATAAGCTAGTTCTTTACGAATCTGAGGCTTCTTAATTCCACGTAAAGTTTCTTGTATTTCTTTTTCTCTCCCCTCTTTAATTAATCTCTTAATAATCTCATCTTTCATTGATGTAACATGAATCAATTGTTCATATGCATATTTCTGGTAATACTCTGCTATTTGTTTACCTAAATTACGAGAACCACTATGAATGACAATATATACATTCCCTTTATCATCTTCATTTAGTTCAATGAAATGATTTCCTCCCCCAAGAGTACCTATACTTTTTTGAGCGCGTTGTAATGTGAAAGGAGCCCTCACACCGTCAAAATCAATCATTTTTGAAAAATGATGTTCCTTATTTCGTATACTAAATCCACTTGGGACAAATTTACGAATTGTCTCATCTAAATGATCGAAATTAATCTCTTCTTTTTTCTTATCAATTACTACAACTTCCATACCACAACCAATGTCTACCCCTACAAGATTAGGAACGATTTTATCTTGAATTGTCATTGTCGTCCCAATCGTACAACCTGCTCCTGCGTGTGTGTCTGGCATAATACGAATTTTACTATCTTTTACGAATTCTTGATTACAAAGATCAAGAATTTGCCCAACTGCAGTCTCATCAACGTTTTTAGTAAATACTTTCGCTTCATTGAATTTCCCTTGTAATTTCAACACCCTTTATTTCCCCTTCCTTTTGAAAAAATTATTGTATTACATTTTATGTGTTCTTATCATTACTCTTTAACATATAACCGTTATCATCCATTTGCTGCTTTCCATTATATAGCTATTATACCAATCCAAATAATAAAAAATTATGACGATTTATGTTGTTTACATAACATATTTATCGTCTCTTTTATACATACAATCATTTCAACTTCTCCTTAATATCAGTCATATACATTTAAAGAAAAACTCCCCTTAAATCAAAATGATTAAGGGGAGTCTTATATACGATGAAATTATAGTTCCGATTTCACCCGAACAGAAACATTATTTTTAATTATATTTTTGACGTCTTTAAAGCTAACAAAATTGTTACTTTTCTCATCCCAAAGACGGAAACGGAGTGATCGCAAACTTGTAGCAAGAGTAATCGTTGGTACATTTTTTAAAGGAAGCGTATTATTGTGTGCCTCCTCTAGTTTATAGTTAGGTACTCTTGGGCTTAAATGGTGAACATGATGATATCCGATATTACCAGTTAGAAATTGCAGGAATTTTGGAAGTTTATAAAACGAACTTCCTTCCACTGCTGCTTTCACATATTCCCACTCTTTATCTTCTTCAAAATAAGAATCCTCGAATGTGTGCTGTACGTAAAACAGCCAAATACCTATTGAACCTGCTATTAAGAATATGGAACCATGCACTAGAAGAAACGATTGCCATCCGATTGCCCAGCAAAGTAATCCTACTAAAGCAACGATTAAAACATTCGTCAAATAGGTGTTCATACGCTCTTTCTTTCTAGCACCTTTTCGGTTAAATCTATTTTTAAGCAGAAAAACATAAATTGGACCTAATCCAAACATAACGAATGGGTTGCGATATAAACGATATGCTAAACGGAGTCTAAATGATGCCGCCAAATATTCATCCACTGTAAGCGTCCAAATATCTCCTGTACCTCGTTTATCCAAATTACCACTTGTAGCATGATGAATGGAATGCTCATGCCCCCATTGATCAAACGGGAATAAAGTTAAAACCCCCATACATGTCCCAACTATTCTATTTGCACGTCGACTTTTAAAAAATGAATAATGGGTACAATCATGAAAAATAATGAAAATCCTTGTCATAAATCCAGCGGCTAACAGAGATGGAACTAATGATAACCAATAAGAAACAGACAGACTTTTATAAGCAAGGTACCATAAAATAATAAATGGCACGATTGTGTTGATAAGTTGCCACACACTTTTTTTAATCGTTGATTTTTCAAAAGGAGCAACTTGTTTTTTTAAATTTTTAGTATTTTGTAAGGTCATTTTTTTAATTCCTTTCCTTTATGTTGCTAGTTCATATTATAGCATACTATTAGTAGTAGGTGTTAAGTGTAGATATAATAAATATTATATATTATGAAAATCTCTTTTTTTCTTACAAATTACTTACGTACAAAATGGCTACTACAATAGGACGGAAGGAGTATTTGTCCCAGAAAACGCGAGTTTTTTTCCAATAAATACATAAAAAACATAGAGCTTTTTCACAATAAGAATAGAGCTGCCATAAGTCAGTTTCAACGACTTATGGCAGCTCCTCTTCGTTTCACCTTATTTTATCGATGAATCCAAACTGCACCTGCAGACTTGTCTTCCGCTTGGCCTACTACTTCAAACTTAAGTCCTAGTTTCGGCAACTTACGTCCTGCATCTGGAATGACACTGTTAATGTATTGCTTAGAATCATCAAATTTTGCAACTCCTGGTAATCCTTTGTAGTCAAAAATACCGCGAGTTGGTGAATCTACTCTCCATGCTGGCGTTTGATCAAACGAGAATGCCGCATCGGCAATTTGATAACGTGTACTGCTCTTCACAGTCGGTTTTCCGTTTAATGTCCCTACGATTGCCTCTGGATGAGAATCTACTACTCCTAGGAAGCCTTCTCCTGGATGAACGCCTACCCAGTTATCTGTAAAGCTTTGATCCGCATACCATACGACCATTCCTGTATTGAATACTGGACCACGCGCATGTTGTAACGCCGTGTCAGAACCAGCATAATTTCTCCACTCTACATAGTAGTTATTTTTTTTCTGTTCAAATCCATTAGACACAGTAAATCCTTTTAACGTCATGGCTGGAGCGCCTTCTGCATCATCAGAGAAAACAACTTTTCCATCTACAGTTAATGCTGCATTATCTAACGCAAATCCTTTATAAGCTACTGCAATATCTGTTACATACTCAAATTGCAGTTTTACCTTTTTACCTTTAAATTGACTTAAATCGTAAGTTTTATCAACCCACTTACCATCAGTTGTATCCGCACCGCCTTTTACATCTTTTTCACCCATTCTATCAATGCGTGTTTTCGTTCCATCTTCCGCAATCGCATTTACATCCAAGAAATCATACTTCGCTTCAAGTTCGTAGAATGCCTTATAATCAAACTTAGCATCCGTTGCATTTGTTAAATCAAATACTGGTGTCTCAAGTGTTGTATGAATGTCGTTTCCTTTTGTACTGTAATAGAACTTCTTACCAAATGCCGATTCGATATTTTTGATATCCTTGTCCGGCAAGTTAACACGAATGATTCCTGGTCGGTTTGATTTTGTAACACTTTGATCTAAATATGTTGCAACACCGATTCCAGTGCGAAGTTTATCATAATCTACCTCAACGATATTCGCCCAGTTACCCTTCATATTCTTTTGGAAAAATTCTTTATTTTGTGGTGAGAAACTTGTTGGCTCTGTTCCTGCAATTTTTCCAGCCCAGCTACCGCCACTCATAATAGACCATGATTCAACAGGTTCACCTTGTCCTGAGTACTTTGTATCGTATTCATCTGGTAAGCCTAAATCATGACCATACTCATGCGCGAACACACCAACCGCTCCGTCTTCAGGCTCGATTGTATAATCGTATGCAGCCATCTTTCCGCCCCAATTCGAAACAGAAGATTTTGTGCCATCAATTGCATATGGTTTTGATCCAAGTTTTGAACGATGAGACCAAATTGCATCATCTTTCAATTTCCCCCCGCCGGCTTCTTGACCAACACCAGCATGTACAACCATTAAATGATCAATAATGCCATCTGGCTCATTTTTATTTCCATCACCATCTTGATCGTATTGATCAAATTGGTCATAATCAGCTAAGTTAATTCCTTTTGCTACCGCCGCTTTTAAAGCTTCCTTAACAAAATCACGTGGTCCTAAAGGTCCTTTATTATCATGTCCAGTTCCCGCATCCGCACCATAATCTGAAGCTTTCCCTGGAACAGTAAGCCATTCTGTTACAGTTCCATCTACTGTGTAGCTACCACCAGATTGTTCTTCATAATATTGTTTAAATGTGTTAATCTTCGATCCATCAAATAACGTAAATGGCTCATCACCAAATAACATTTTTTGATAATGTTCACGATTAAAGTCCTTAGAATACATATATCCTGGCTCTTGATCAATATTGTTATGCTTAAAATCGCTAAATTCTACAAGTAAAACAAGTACTTTATCTTTTCGAACAGATCCATTGTACTCAGCTTGCTGCGCTGGTGTCGTAGGTACTTTTCCATTTAATTTTCTAGCATTCAATCCAGCATCTTGTCCAGCTACTGGTCCTACCGCCGGCTGCTGCGCCTGTTCATTTTCCTTCATTTTTGCATCTTTTACTTTTTTCATAAAATCAGAAGCTTCTTGCGTAAGACTATCTTCTTTGATGATTTCTTTTCCAGGGTTTTCCCCTTTCTTTTTCTCAACATATTTTTCGACAGCCTTTGATGTCTCAGCTTGCGATGCAGATTGATCAATTACTCCCCGTTCTTTTAGTGCTTCTGCCAAACGCTCCTCCGGTATTAAATGCTCATCTATTGGTAGAGATGATGTTGGCGTCTCAGCATACGCTGCATGACTTCCAAAAGCAAAAGTACTACTTAGCACTGCCGCTGTTGCTAGTACCGATAAAGGTTTTAACTTCTTATTCTTTTTCAATGCATTTCCTCCCCAGTGTTTGCGAATTATCGTTTTTTTGTCGATAACAACATAATATTCGTTATAATGCGAATATTCAATATTTTTCGATCGTACAATTGTTGAGAAATATTTTTTTGCGCAAGGTGAAATAAATAAAAAGATGGCAGACTATTTCGGTATAATACAAAAAATCGCCAACTACTTAACCTATCCAGGATAAGTGGTTGGCGATTTTTTAAAGAGAATGCTTTATAAATAAATGAATTGCCTCTTCTGGAACATAGAATCTTCCATTGCTTTCTACAATAACGCTTCCTAATTCATACTCTTTACCATCGATACGAATGATATTTGTATTAGCAAATAATTGAGCTTCAACTTTATTGCGCTTTACGACGAGTACCTTATTTGCTACATCCGTTTTGTCAATCGTTACAGTTGCACCAATTTTCTTAAAGGCTGATTTACTCTCTACAAATAATTTATTTGTTAATCCTTCTAAGTTAAAGCCCATCGCTTTCGCCATCGTTTTCGCAATGTCCGTATTTTGGACTAATCCTTTTGGGTTTTGAGGTCCATAAGAGTATAAAAATACGTCTTCACCTGTATGACCGCCTGTCGTAAAACCAATGTTTGCACGGTTAGCCAATAATGTAGTAAGTATTGGGCCTACATCACTTTTCTTTTGAACTGCTTTAAATTTTTCTTTTTCCTCTTGATTTAAATTGTCCAAACCGTATAGTGCAGCTACGTATTCTACATTAGATAAATCACCTTTTAATTTATTTGTAGCACCTTCAAGTGTCAATTTTGCCTTTTTCAGTGGATCTATGTAAGCTGTTACCGGAGTCGTCTTATATTCTTTTGTCGTATTCATATTCCCAATAGAAATCCCGCTGTTACCATGGTCAGCTACAGCGATGAGCAACGTATTCCCGTCTTTTTTTGCAAATTGTAACGCTTTTGCTACTGCATTATCAAATGCTAACACATCACTAATAATCCCAACTGGATCATTCACATGAGCTGCCCAGTCTGGCTTACTTCCCTCTACAAACAAAAAGAAACCATCTTTATCTTTTGATAACACTTGTATTGCTTTTTCCGTCATTTGAGAAAGTGTTGGTTGCTCTGGGTTTGTTGCTTCACGATCCATATCGAACGCAAGTGCAGTATGGGAAAAAGAGCCCCAAATTTTATTTGATTTAGCGTGCAATAATGCATCTTTCGTTTCCACAACGTCGTATCCTTTTTCTCGAATTACTTTTATTAAATCTTCACCGTCTTTTCGGATTCCATCGCTTTTTACAGGTAAAAGTGCTGCCTTCCCACCACCTAATACGACATCTATATTTTGGTACACTTGCTGCTTTGCAAGTACTTCAAAATGCTTACGATTCGCATGATGTGCCGAAAACCCGGCCGGAGTAGCATGCTGAATTTCAGATGTAGCAACAATGCCAGTAGCACGTCCAGTACGTCTTGCACCTTCTAAAACATTGGCAACTGGTCTCATCCTGTCCTCTTCTTTAATTAACTTTACACTAGGTGAATTCACAATAGAAGGTAATACACCTACATAGCCTGCATTCGATTTATTTCCAGTTGCTAATGCTGTTGCTGCCGGTGCTGAGTCTGTAATAGCTGATTCCGCCGAATATGTGCGAACGCCCCCTGTTACAATTTCATCTAACGCAAGCGGCGCTCCTTTATACAAGCGAGCCAATGTTGTCGCTGAAGAACTTGTTCCGTCCATAACCATCATAATTACATTTCTAGGCTGATGTTCTACTTTTTTCGTCTCAGCTCTAACCTCACTATCTTTCATTGTAATTTCTGTCCCTAACATACTTAAGGTTATCATGAGTCCTATTATCTTTTTACTACAATTCGTCATCGCTGTCCCTCCATAGACTATTTCGACATCCACTATCGAATCTTTATATGCATACAAGACGGAAATCTCCCGATGTATTTATGTAAGTTTATAATAGTAATCCCCCATTTTCATGTAGCTAACAACAACTAGTTTCTTAAAAAAGTAAAAAACCGATTATCCTGTAATGTAAAGGATAATCGGTTTTTTATTTTTCATTCAATTGGAGGAATTTTCAAAATATAATCCCATAATTATTTTCTATAAAACAATTCGTTTCTCAGTTGCTGAATCGAAATAATGAACTTTGTCCATGTTCAAAACTAACTCTATATTTGATTGACTTTGCGCATCTAAAGAAGTATCCACACGTGCAACGAAAGATTGTCCATTTAAGTTGGAATATAGATATGTTTCTGCCCCCATTAGTTCTGCTACATCAATAGATACCGTTACTTTTGCGTTATATGGTAAACCCTCGGTTTCTTTTCCATAATAAAAGTCTTCTGGACGTATTCCTATTATAATTTCTTTATTCGCATATCCGTTATTTCGTAAGCCTTTCATCTTCTCTTCTGGCACTTCAATTTTCCACTTATCAATTATAACTGCGGTATCTGTTAATACTCCTTTGAAAAAATTCATTCCAGGAGAGCCGATGAATCCTCCGACAAATACATTCTCCGGATTGTCATACACTTCTTTCGGTGTCCCCACTTGTTGTACAATCCCATCTTTTAACACAACAAGGCGAGTTGCCATCGTCATCGCTTCTATTTGATCGTGCGTAACATACACAGTTGTTGTTTGTAGCTGTTTGTGTAATTTTGTAATCTCAGCGCGCATTTGAACACGCAACTTCGCATCTAAGTTTGATAGAGGCTCGTCCATTAAAAATACCTTTGCATTTCGAACAATCGCTCGTCCTAAGGCAACACGCTGACGCTGTCCACCTGAAAGAGCTTTTGGTTTTCGACTTAAATACTGATCAAGACCAAGAATCTTCGCTGCATGTTGGACACGTTTGTCAATTTCTTCTTTACTATATTTTCGTAGTTTTAATCCAAATGCCATGTTTTCATAAACACTCATATGTGGATAAAGCGCGTAGTTTTGAAATACCATTGCAATATCTCTATCTTTCGGCGAAATATCATTTACACGTTTTCCGTCAATATAAAAGTCGCCCTCCGAAATCTCCTCAAGTCCTGCAATCATACGTAATGTTGTAGATTTCCCACACCCTGAAGGGCCAACCAAAACGATAAATTCTCCATCATTTACTTCTAGGTTAAAATCTTTTACGATTGTCACATCATGATCATATTTTTTGTAAATGTTTTTGAATGATAGTTGAGCCATAATATCCTCCTAGAATTCGAGCTGTTTTTGTATATATTTTTATTGAAAAAATTCGGTGTTCAGTTATTTTATAAAATTTTCGAAATATCCTTCATACTTTCTAAAATATAATCAGCTTTTCCTTCTAAATCTTCTTTCCTGCTCGCACCGGATAAGACACCCACTACTTTAATGTTACTATTTCTTGCAAATTTTACGTCTGTTAATGTATCGCCTACCATAAGCACATCTTCTTCAGTTAGAGAAAATTTTTCTTTAAACATATGATAAAAATCACTTTCAGGTTTTGTTCTATTCACACCGTCATCTGCACCTAAAAAATCTACATAATCATATAACTCAGTCATTTTTAGAGAATGAATCGCTGCATCTACATCGTCTGCCGTAACAACCCCAATAATATATTCATTGTCTTTTAAATATTGTAACGTTTCCTTTGCACCTTCCACTTCTGTAAATACAAGATCATCTGCTGTAGAGTACTTTTTGAATAAAAGACATACATCATGAATGAAATCTTCTTTATCCACATGTTGATTTTCTAACAACGAATACCATGCAGCCGCAATAAAGTAATTTGTGTGACAAGCTAGTAAACTCGTACTCTCAAAATCGTTATCATTCATGCCAATAATCGATAAGTAATCATCTCGTTTACTTTTTTCACTTGGATACGTTTGAAATATATCATCTAACACACGATGCACAATTTTATACCAAACTGAATCTAACTGTATTAATGTTCCATCTTTATCAAAAATAATTGCTTTATTCACTTTTTATTCCCCCTGTAACTTCATTCCATGTTTTTATATTTTTATTTTGAACTTTATTATGAATAGGATTAATAAACGCTACTAATTCGTCATCTTCCCATCCCTCAACTCTAGCGTACGCCCCTTCATGTAATGAGAATTCAAAAGTTACGTCGCCGCCAGATTTTTGTTCCATTATTTGCCCATTTATTATGAGTCTCCACTCACACGGTTTGTCAGTAGAAATGCTGTAAATAATATTTCCTGTAGCCTCATCACCGACATATTTCGTTTCGCCCTCGTTTTGAATGTCTATCGCTAATTTTCTAAATCGAGAGAAATAAATTCTTCCCTTTTTGATTGCAGATTTTAAGTTTTTAATTGATAAACCGTTACATAATACATATGTTCCTGGATCACCGTAAATGGATGGATCTTTTGATCCTGGGAATGTTTTAGATGGATGTAAATGCGAATCACTTCCACCTATCCCCCAAATTTTAAGACCATTTGCCCACATTTGATCGAAACAACGCAAAGCTTCTAAAGTGGATGTTTTACTTTTTTTATAAGTTGGATCACACATAATTTCCATCGTATGAACATGTTCTAAATTAATATTCACTTGGTTCGCCCAAGGCTTCATAAATGGATGATTCACACTCAATAAATAACCTTTTTCTTTCATTAGTGCAAATAGTGCATTCATTTTGTCAGCGCTAAATGATTCATCTACATACTCTGTAAAATCCACGTATTCCCTCATACCAAAAATGTTGTAATGACCGAAAGGAGTTGTAAGCTCCATAGATGGAATAATTAATGTGTTTCCTTTTTCATAAGATGGCATTACGATATTGTGCTCCGTTGCATATAAAAAATCTAATTCTTGTTTTTCGCATACTTTCATTCCAAGTTCATCATCTATCTCGCCATCAGTTAAATCTGTGTGCTCATGAAATTCTCCTTTGTACCAGCGATGTTCTTCATTTATTACCTTATTAAAACGGTCATCATCGATAAAAACATTTCCCTTACAAAAGTGTTCTCTATTATACTTTCGTTCCAACTGATCGTTCACTACTATATTTACTGTGTATTCAACTTTTGTCCCAGTAAATCTCACTACTTTCTTTGCACAATGAGGGATATATACGACTTCTAATTCCCAATTACCAGGTTGGATTTCTCCTCCACTACAACCTGCGGAACAAAACTCTAAATCTTTCGAAACGATTAGTTTTTCATTTGCAATTGGTGTTTGATATTGTATACGTACATAACCGTTAGGATCTCTTACGATTAATAAAAGCGGGATTTTCCGGCTATCCCCTTGATCAATCGTTAATGTGAAATTTGTCATATCAGTTTCATCCATTTGGAAACAATGTTTGTTTTTTATGAATGGAGAAAGTGTTATCGTACTTGTTATTTCGATCATTGTTTTCACACCTTTTTACGTTTTAATGAAGGAATGTTAGAGGCACTTCTTTTTCTCAAAAAGCACCTCTTATTCGTAATACCATCTATGTTTACTTCTTCTTTTTCAACACTTTATCTAACTCTTTTTGTGCAATTTTAGCTGCTTCATCCAATGCTTTCTTTGCTGGAATCCCTTCAATTTCTACTTTATCTTTCGCTACATTTAAAGCATCATTGATTTTCCCGCCTGTTGGATCTACAAATGGTCCCACTCCATTATTGTTAGCTTGTTCTAATGGAACTAATGCTTGTGGTTGTTTTTTGACAAATTCAGCATATGGACCGTAATCTGTTACATTGTTACGAACAGGGATATATCCTGTAGCCATGGACCATTCAGCTGTTTTTTCCGTACTTGTCGCAAATTTCATAAAGTCATATGCACCTTTTGCTACTTCTGGATCAATATTTCTCGTTAATGTGAACAAATAAGTTTCTAATTTTGGAGCTGGTTTATTATTCCCCCAAGCTGGCTGAGGTAATGCTTCAAATGTGTTAAGGCGTTCTTCCTCTGTCATTCCTTTACCTAATGATTTAAAAACAAATCCTTGGTCACCAGATGATCCTGTAAATCCTAGCGTTCTACCTTCAACTAAATCAATTACAGTTTTGTCCCAATATTCCCATCCAGTACCACCTGAATGTATTTTCATAATTTTATCTTCATGTAGCCATGTACGGAATTTCTCCCATACCGTAACCCAAGTGTCATCGTTAATTAATACTTTTGTACCATCTTCACTTAATACATTTCCGCCAGCACTGCGAACCGCATCAATTAAGTTTGATGTCCCCCACATTGGCATCCAGCCAGCATACGTAACATCACCGTTTTCACCACGTTTTGCGACAGTTTTTGCTACCTTTTCTACACCTTCCCACGTCTTTAAATCATCTTTTGTAAAACCATTCTCTGCTAATGCTTTTTTATTGTAATAGAAAATTTGCGTTGTACCGTAAAACGGAATTCCATATAACTTATCGTTAATTGTTGCTTGCTCCATAAAACCTTTCCCATAATCTTCTTTTTTGAAATTAGTATCATTTTTAACATATTCATCTATAGGTACGATTAACTGTTTTTTAGCATATTCTTGAATGACATCTGAACCTAGTAATGCAATTGCTTCTTGGTTATTCGCTGCAAATCCACTTTGTAGCTTTTGATATGACTCATCGTAGCTACCTGCTTTTGTCGTTTTCACTACATATTTGTCCTGACTTTTATTGTATTCTTCCACAATCTTATCTACACTATCTGCAAGAGAGCCCCCTACTCCATTAATGAATGGAACAACAACCTTCTCCCCTTCTTTACTCGCTTTAACCGTACTTCCTTTTCCGCCTGAACAACCCGCAAGTGCACTAACAAACAATGTTATAACTGTTAGAAGCATGAATAGTTTTTTCATCCCACAAATCTCCTTTAATATTTATTTACCCCTTTATTCCTGAATCAGTAACACCAGATAAGAACCATTTTTGTAGAATTAAAAATACGATTAAGAGCGGCACTGTTGCGATTGTGCTTGCAACCATAATGTGTGACCAATCTCGCCCTAAGGAACTATTAATGAAATAATCAGCAATTCCATTCGTAATTAACTTTTGCGTATTATCTTTCAATATAAGAGCTGGCCACATGTAATTATTATAATTACCAATAAATGTGACCAATCCTAGTGTTACAAATGATGATCGTGTCATTGGGAAAATAATCTTCCAAAGAATACGCCAATCACTTGCCCCATCAATTTTGGCTGCTTCTACTATTTCAAAACCAACTTTGTGGAACGATTGTTTTAAATAGAAAATACCGAATACACTAACAGCCATAGAAATCATGTATCCAAAATGCGAATCAAGGAGACCGAATTTCCCTAACATTACATATACAGGAACATACGAAACAGCTCCAGGAATCATATACGTTGCCATTACAACACTAAATGTAATATTTTTACCTTTAAATTTGTAAAATGCCAACATATAAGCAAACAGTGCAGATGAAACAAGCACATATATTGTAATAAGGAAAGATGTATAAAAACTATTAAATAAATATGTGTTAAATGGTAGTATGTCTAATACTTGTCGATAATTTTCCCAGTGAAATTCCTTAGGCCAAAAGCCTCCTTGTAATACTTCACTAGATGTTTTAAACGAGCCAAGTACCATCCATATGAATGGAAAAACAAATAGTATACTTGATAACGCTAGAAAGAGATGCTTTACAATTAATGGACCTTTTTTCATATTATTCACCTTAATAGTTCACCCACTTGTCACCTATTATTTTGTTTACAACAGATAGTAGAATTGTAATAATTAGTATGATAAATGCGATTGCTGTTGCAGATCCCATATCAAACTGTTCAAACCCTTGTTGGAAGAATAAATAAAGTAACGTACGCGTAGAACCACTAGGTCCACCTTGTGTTAAGATTTTTATTTGATCGTAAGCCTGCACCGAAGAAATTGTATTGACGACAACTAAGAAGAAAGTTGTTGATGAAACCATTGGCAGTGTTACATATCGAAATTTCTGCCATGCATTTGCTCCATCAATACTAGCTGCTTCATATAAACTATCTGGAACTTTTTCTAGTGCGCCGATATAGAAGATCATCGTCCAACCAACTAATTTCCAAACTGTCATTATAATGACTGCTAACATCGCTGTTTGACTACTTTGAAGCCAGTCCAAACCTGGTATTCCGAAAAAGTTTAGCACTTTATTAATAACTCCAAATTGAGGTTCATATAGGAGTGACCACACAATGGATACAGCTATTGTTGGCGTTACCCAAGGTGAAAAGATCATTAATTGGTACAATGCAGAACCTTTAAATTTTTTTCGGAAGAATAATGCGAAACCTAAGCCCAATGCAATTGTTGGAATGACTGTTCCAATTCCGAAATAAAACGTATTGAGCAATGCTTGCATAAAAGAATCTTGTGTAAATAAATTAAAATAGTTTTCTAAACCAACAAAGTTAAAATCATTCGTCATAAAATCCCAATCAGTAAAACTAATACCTAAACTAATGAAATTCGGAATAATCCAAAACAAAATTAGAGGTATTCCAACTGGTAGTAAAAAGAACACAGCTTTTGATAGTTTTATTTGCATTCTTGCCACCTCCTAATTCATATTGTACGGGTATATTATTAACACAATGTTGTTAATTTGTTAACTAATTGTAAAAACAACAAATTAACAAAATAAAACAACATATAAACAAAAATAAAGCTATTTCTCAACGGATTAAGAAATAGCTTTAACAAAAAACAAACAAAAAAAACAACTAGCTCCTCATAAAAGATACTAGTTGTTTTAAAATTCGTTAGCGGAAATTATTCTAAGGTTCTACTTGTTCTTCTTGAATTATGATTTCAGTATTAATTGGTTCCTGATGTAATACTATATCCAAGCCCACTAATTCGCCTTCTTTTCATTTTTCTATATTGTTATTACTTCAACCCCATTACTTGTTAACACACTTTCCCACGCTTCATCAAGCTTTGCATTCGTATATAATGCATCTATATCACTAAAACTCCCGCTTTTATAAAACTTTGTTAAATTAAACTTTGACTCATCAGCCATCATTACAACTTGTTTTGCATTATTCTTTAGCTGCTTAAATATTTGTGCATCTTCAATATACGAACATGTTAGTTCTTTTTCTAATGAAATGCCATCACAAGAAGCAAATAACTTATTAACAGTGAAATGATCAAGATAGTTTAACGTCATTTCTCCAGACAATGCTAATGAATTTGTATTCAATATTCCCCCTATGACTATTAACCTGCAATCAAAGGAATCATACTGTTCTTTCAGCTCAATAATTTTATTTACAGCTGGTATCGAGTTTGTTAAAATCGTCAAATTCTTTTTATCGTATATGTAATCTAAAATTTGCATTGTAGTTGTCCCAATTTCAATTGCGATAATATCATTATCTTCTACGATTTTACTCGCTTCCATTGCAATTTTTCGTTTTTCTTCAATATTTTCAGATCGACGTTTATCAAAATGAAATTCTAGTGATTGATCTTTTTTCTTAATTGCCCCACCATGTATTTTCGTAAGCTGCCCTTCCTTGTGCAACATATCTAAATCTCTTCGTATCGTTTCTGTTGTAACATTTAATACCTTCGCTAAATCATTTACCATCACTCGATTATACTTTTCTAACTCATCTAGTATGTGTTTTCTTCGTTCAAATTGTGTGTAAGATTTCATTTTATTAACACCTCATCAAATTACGCAAAATATTGATTTTCTAAAAACTCTTAATATACAAAAGGATTAATCATTACTTTTAACATAACATCATTTACAGAAATAAGAAACGATTATATTCATTTAAATCTAAAAATTATTTAACAATAAAAACATGATTATAATAAATAAAAATTTATTGTTAAACGATAAATTTTATGTTAAATTTAAAAGATATTAAATAAATGAGGTGCTTTTTATGAAACAAGGGTCCACACTCTTTTTAAAAACCGTTGTGATTCTAATTGGAATCCCTGTTCTAGCTATGTGTATATTTTTGGTTCCTAAAATTGGGAATTTCGCAGCTGAGTTGTATCCCGATATTGCATTTATAAAATATCTTGTCTTTATCAATTTATATGCAACGGCTATCCCTTTTTACTACGCCCTGTATCAAGCTTTTAAACTTTTAAGCTATATTGATAAAAATAATGCTTTCTCGGAATTGTCTGTTAGCGCTTTAAAAAACATAAAAAACTGTGCTTTAACAATCAGCGTCTTGTACGTATTAGGCATGCCACTCTTTTATCTCATTGCGGAGAGAGATGATGCTCCAGGCTTTATCATTATTGGCATGATCATGATTCTTGCATCAATGGTTATCGCGGTCTTTGCTGCCGTTCTCCAAAGGCTTTTACAAGATGCGATAGATATAAAATCAGAAAACGATTTAACAGTCTGAGGTGATACATATGGCAATAATAATTAATATTGATGTAATGCTTGCTAAACGGAAAATGAGCGTAACAGAGCTGACTGATAAAGTTGGTATTACAATGGCTAACCTTTCTATTTTGAAAAATGGAAAAGCAAAAGCAATTCGATTTTCCACTTTAGAAGCAATTTGTAAAGCATTAGAGTGCCAACCTGGGGATATTTTAGAATATCGACCAGAAGAGAGCGAATAAAAAGAGTCCTTCATACAAGAAGGACTCTTTTTATTGCACATTACGGCGCAAAACTAATTTGACCAGTAAACAATAAGATAATCGTAATAATCCAAAAAATAAAGAAAGATGAGGAAAGTATTAATGAGACAATTGCAATTGCTTTCTTCTCTGTTTTTTTCGTCATTGTAATGACAGAAAGTATGATACCTGCAACTGTCAGGGCAACTGTAATATAGTCTCCCACTATATTACCTGCATTCGCTATCCTTGTCGGTGTAATAAAAACGAATAAAAAGCACAAAATGCCGATGAGTAAAGATATATAGCTTATTATACTGTACTTCTTTTGGGGAACTATTTCAGTGTTCATCCCATCATCCCCCTTCTATATAATTATGAGATTATTTTAGTACAAATAACCAAAAATTGGATGGTATAAAAAACAGATAAAGTGGACACTACCACTTTATCTGCCATTATATTTCTATTTAATATACAGCCCTGCTATTTCTTCTTTATCATTATAAGTTATGATAAAGGTACGTTGTTCTTTACTATACTTTGCTACAAGAATAACAGTATATAAACCATCTTTTTCTTCAATCGACTTTTTCTCAATTTTTTCGAACGTACCAGCTTTCTCAATTACTGGTGTAAGCTCTTTCATTTTTTCTTCTGATAACCCTGTTTTCATTTTACTATCAAAGTTGTCATGCACTTCTTTATACTTCGCTTCGTTTAATAGTAATACAATTTCTTCCGCCTTCGGAATAAATTTTTTTGACGTACTTTCATCTACTTTATTTCCCGTACATGCTGCAAGTGCAAACGCCGCGATAGCACTTATAATAATGAGTAACATTCTTTTCATTTTAATACACCCTTTCTTTTTAAAATAAAACTATAACTAAATACAAGTAAAGCGCTTATTGCTATTGAAACCTCAACAGCAATTATCCCACTTTCACCTGGTACATATAGCGAGATCGTGCTAGCTAATGTATTTACAACTCCATGGATGAGAATGGCAATAATAACATATCGAAATTTCTTCTGAACGACAGCTTGCAATACAATGAAGGAAAGTCCAATATGGAGTAACATCGCAAAGAAACGTTCAATTCCGCCGACAAAATAACTATCCATATTTCCACTAACTGTTTGCGATAATAATAGAGATAATACTGGAATACCAACTATTAATATCGCTTCAATACCACCGTGTCCTGCTCCGAATAGAAAGCCAGATTGCCAATCACGCTGTTTCATAAAATAACGCATTGCGATAAAACGAGCTACCTCTTCAAAAACTCCAGCTGATAAACTAAGCAAAATCGCAAATAATACAGGCTGCATCATACTAAACATAGAAAAAGCTGTGCTATTTCCATTTAAATAATTTAGTATCGGTATGCGAATTAACACTTGTGATACAACAAAAGCCAATGTACCCAATATATACGGGATATAGCGTTTCTTCCAAAAGGCATATATAAGTGCAACAAGCGGTAATCCTATGCTGATAAACGCTGTAAAAATAAGACCATTCATCTCGCTTCACCTCTTACTTGAAGTGTATAAAAACAAGTGAAGAAAGTATGTAGTTATTTCCTATTCGGTTTCATTTTCATCATAAATGGTCATCTCATGTCTTTTAAGATGAAAGTTTGGGTGAAATAAGGGTTTGTATAAGTCGTTTCTAACGTTGCATTGTTTGTTTTATTTATAATACGTTTTAATGAGAATAATCCGTATCCTCTTTCCCCTTCTTTACTCGAATAGTTCTTCTCATATATTTTTTGTAGATCCAGTTCTTTATAATGAGAACTATTACGCACAACAAAATATTGTTTTGTATCCATTTCAAATAAAGCAATTTGCAGTACCTTTTCCTCGCTATGTATTGCTTCTTCAATTGCGTTATCTAATAAAACAGAAATGATACGAATAAATGGAATAATTGGCATCGACACTGTTTCGATTTTATCTGGAATATCAAGCATTACTTTTATTTGTTGTTGCTGTGCCGTACCAACTTTCGCTCTTAATACACTTTTCACTTCAGAAATTTGAATTCGCGATAATTTCGCGATATCTAATTCATGATTATTTATTAAGTTTAATGTGGGAGTAATAACTTCGCCGTACACTCGTTCGATTTCTTTCACATTCTTTGTGCGTATCCCCTCTTCTAACGCCAATAACACATTCATATAATCATGGCGGAAACTAGCAAGTTCATCATGCATATCCTCTAATTTCTCCACATAATCTAATAACTCTTTGTCCAAACGCTTTTCATGTTCTTCTAGTAACTTTTCTTTCGATAAATGTGAGCTTATTAATACAATGATTACTAATAATAAAAATAAAATTATCGCTGCTATATAACTTAATTCACCATATTGTTGATTTAACTTTGCTAAAAAATGAGTAGATGGCCTTGTTAAAATTAGTTCAATTATGAATCCAATAATTAGTAATATATACGTTACATAATATAGTGGACTTCCTACTATATATTGAGCAATTTTTTGAATTCTTTTACGAGCTAAAATAATACCGATAAAAGTAATACTGGATACGATAAGATGAATAATGCTACCTGTCCATAGATATAAATTGAGTGGCGTTAACATAAATAGTTTCATTCCTAAATCAAGAAGCAGCATTTTCACTAAAGTTATAATAACCATACTCACTAGTGCAAAATATAAATTTCGCATAAATTTCAATTCATTTTGCATTAATCCTAAGCTTATAAGAAATAACACAATTGTGCTATTTAACTCTGGATATCTAGTCACTGTTACAACAACTGCAAGTAAAACAATAAATACAGCACTTAAAGTCACTAACATTCTATATGACAATCTGTTGTACCGAATTAATTGAATGTATAAAAATGTATGACTCATACTTGTAAGCAGTAGTGCAAATAAATCATAAATATACATTACATCTCACCCTTTAACATGTTACGTACTTTACTCACTAAACGACGTGATACTGGGATACGTTTTCCACTTTTTAAAATCATCATTTTTTGCTTTGCATCATAAGAAGACATTTGCTTCGTATTCACGACGTAGGATTGATGGCAACGAAATAAGCGTTCATCTATTATTTCAATCTCCTTTAATGTCCCGTAAAAATAAACGTTACGATCTAGCGTCACTAATGCTAAACGGTGTGGTTCATCGGTCATAATATATTCAACTTCATGAAATGGAACTTTCACAGTCGCATTATTATTTTCAACAATAAAGTCATCAGGTGGAATGATATGCTTATTACGCGCTTCATATTGAAGTAAACATTCTTCAAACACCTTATATCGCTCTTCGTATGGCAAACCTTTATCAATAAAAGTTAAAGCAGATACCATGTATCGATAAGATATGGGTGCAAATTCAGAATGCGTCGTTACAAACACAATAATCCCTTGCGTATCATACTTTCGTATTTCTTGTGCTACTTGCAAACCCTTCCGTTCTTCTCTTTTTATCTCTATATCTAAAAAATAGATTGGGACATACTTCGTCCTTGAAATGTTATGAATAATGTTTTCACTTTTACTAGTTACCTCAATAAAATCGTAAGGCAACATATACTTTTCACAAATCTCCTCAACTAGCCGCTTCATTTGCCGCGCTTGTATGACATCATCTTCTAAAATGAAAATACTCATATGATCACTCGCTTTATAGAAATCTATCTTTAGAATAACACGATTACTTACAAATACTGAATAATATTCCCTATATTTTCAAACGTAATAACAGCTATTATTGTTTTTTCTGCATATTAAAAAGGCATTTAAACTACTATTATAGAATACAAACTAGAGGTGATTTTTAATGAATAGTATACATATAGAAACGAATATACTAAATACATAGATTTAACAATTTCTACCTGAATATGATTTATTCTTTTTCCCTACCAAACATGGAACAGTAGTAAAACATTTCACTTCTAATACTTTACTTATGTCTAAAGAAGAATTTTCTAACCATTCCATTTTTAACAATATCGATAATAGAAATAGCTATCAAGTATGGAATAGCTCAAAAAAATAAAAACTGTACCTTTAAATTGAAAGATACAGTCTTTAATAAAATTGATAGCTCTTTACGAATAACTACTTGAAAAACTTATTTTTGGCACCCTCTATTTAATATCGTTACATATGACTAAATCCGCCCTATTCTTCGGCAATTCCATTTCCAAATAATAATCCTCTGCTTTCCAATACCTATTTTGAAACTTTGAAAGCTTCTTCTGCGTTTCCTCACTCTCGCGAAGAAACCTTGTCTCTCTTGGGCAATCCAAATACACCATATAGTGAAAGAAATCTCTCCATTCTTTTCGCTGCAGAAAAACTCCTTCCACTACAATTGCGCCTACGATAGGGATCTGTACTTTTTTCATTTCACACAAGTCTGTTTCATCGTGATAGAAAGGCAATTTCAAATTTGTTTCATGCTGTAACTTCTGAAAAAATTTCTGCTGAAGCCATTTAATATCCCATTGTAAATGGTAATACTCAAACCATTCTTCCTCTCCTGTATGATAACGTTTATTACGCTCCACTATATGATCATCCATATGAAAAATATGAAACGGAATACCTTCTTGTTTCATATTTCCCTTTAAATTTGCTACGAATGTTGTTTTGCCCGAACGGCTTAAACCATCTATTCCTAAAATGAATCTATTTTCCCTATGCTTCTTCATAATAGTTATAAGTTCGTTCGTACTCATTACTTCTGCCACTCTTCTTTTAATAAAGAATATAAAATTGTATCATGGGCAACTCCATTTTGAATCATATGTTTTCGAAGTAATCCTTCTTCTTGAAACCCTGCTTTTTTTAACAATTTTTGCGAAGCTTTATTTTCTACATATACAACAGCGGCAATTCTTATGAGCTGTAACGATTCAAATCCATAAGTTAAAATGGCCTGAAGTGCTTCTGATGCATATCCCTTTCCCCAATATGTATCGTCTAATTCATAACCAATTTCAGCTCTTTTATGATGATTGTTAATTAAATGAAAACCGCACGTTCCGATTAGTTGGCCCGTCCCCTTTTTCTCGATTCCCCAGCGAAACACACTTCCTTCTTCATAACGATTTTTAAACGTTTGAATCGTCATTTTCGCTTGCTCAATATTTTCGAAAGAATCCATTCCGAAATAACGTATAACAGATTCTTTCGAAAAATAACGGAACATCGTTTCTGCATCTAGTAGTGTAAGTTCTCTTAATAGTAAACGTTCTGTTTCTAGTTTCGGAAACCCCATCTCTTTTTCTCCTTCTATTCTAATGAACTGCAAATTTCAATATAATTACCGTCTGGATCAGCAATGTATGCAATTGTTTGCCCCCATGGCTTTACAATTGGTTCAACTAAAATCTTGATACCTTGTTCTCTAAATTGCTCAATCGTTTCTTGTACATTATCAACAACGAATCCTAATTCGAAATGAGAAGACTGTAATTCACCTTCTGTAAGCGGTAATCCGGTTAATTTCTTTACATCTTCTCTCGTATTCATCGCTAAAATTGTTGATCCAGTATGAAATTCAATATATGTACCGTGCTCTGCTTTTATAGGTAACTGTAAAGTATCTTTATAGAATCTTAAACATTCCTCAAACTTTTCTACATATAATATGATGTATTTCATTTTTAAATTCATGTTATACCCCCCTTTATCTATCCCCTAAAAATTCGACAAATCTTTCAAATAACCTTGTTCCATACGCACAAAAAAATGAGGCCGATTTCTCGGCCCCCAGCTTATTGGCATAAAACAGGAGATTTGGTTTGGACATAACCAGTTCTTATTTTTATTATATTTTATTTTTTCTGAATTTTAAATACATTAAATACCTATTTATATTGAGAAAGTTTTTTTACTTGCATAAAATCAAAGCACTTTAGAAATGATACAAATGGAGGTGTATACATATGGAACCAATGCTATGTCCAAGTTGTAAAACGAACCGTACTCGCTTTAATATTCTTGAGCAACAAGTAAAACCAGTCAAGTTAAATCCACAAACTGGTCAAGTAGAAGAAGAATACACAAACGAAACGATGAATGTTTTTCATATGGCTTATCAAGGACCTACATACCGCGTCCAATGCGCTGTATGCGGGCTTGTTGAAAATCCAGAACAATTTATTAAACCTGCTCAAAATCAGTCTTTCTCTTAAAATTATTACTACCCCTTATAGAAATAGATTTTTCTATAAGGGGTTTTTTCCTTTTAATATGGTAATATAAAACATATTTCTTCCTTATTATATATTAAACCTCACACTTTCCTGGTAATATTTACATAAGGGAGGTGAAAACAATGATTTTAAATAAAAAGTTAGTGATTCCATCTACATTTCTACTATTAACTTGTCACATAGTCATCTTTTACTTTTGGATTTTCGAATGGAAGAAAATCTCGACTCCTTATGGTTTAGCTCTATGGATACTGTCTACTGTTTGTGGCCTTTTACTTTATTTCCATTTTAAAAATCAAAAATCTAATAAAATAATATTAATTGGTAGTTCATTATTAATTGTTTCTTCTTCATTTATGATTTTTTTAGGTATTATTACTGGGATTATCTTTGTAACTGTTAGTTCTATGCCTTAAATATATAATGTTTTATTATATAAAAAATATCTAACAAAACAAGGGTATATAGAAATTAAAGAAGGTGATTTCCATTCAATATACAACCATCTTCTTTAATAAATCCACTCTTTGTTACAATATTTCATTTTTTAACTTTTTAATCTTCCAAGATACATTAATAAATATATATAAATACATACAACCTACAAATCCTATCATACCTTTAAATATATAAGGAATTCTAGATTCTGATGGTCCAAGAAAACATAAGTAAAGCGCTGGCATTATCGTTACAAACATAATTACAAAAAACTGTAACAACTCAGTAAGTTTTTGTATCCTCGTTTCCTTTTCTGAATATATATCTGGCAACTCATTTTCCTCTTCTACTTCTTTACAAAAATAATTCCATTTCGCAAAACTCGTTACATGTTTCCAGCCACACATTTCATATATTTCAATATATTCTTTTTGTTTTTCTTTCGAATCTTTATACTCTAATCTAAAATCTGCTTTAGCAAGTGCATTTTAATAATTAAATATCCATTTCTTTAAATTGAAAAATCATTCCAATTTTCAGAATAATTTGTTAAAATATAGAAATATTAACTCTTTTATGATGAAAGGAATGTTACATATGATTCATAAATTAAAAGAAAATATAGGGTCTGTTTTTGTTGGTAAGGAAAATGTTATTGATCTACTACTCGTTTCACTACTTGCTGATGGACATGTACTACTTGAAGACGTGCCTGGCACTGGGAAAACGTTACTGGCGAAAACAATTTCAAAAAGTATTGGTGGTCATTTTTCGCGCGTTCAGTTTACCCCTGATGTACTTCCGAGTGATGTAACAGGTATTGAATATTTTAATCCGAAAACGAGCGAATTCGAGTTAAGGCTTGGACCAGTCGTGACAAACATTTTACTGGCAGATGAAATTAACCGCGCAATGCCGAGAACACAGTCTAGTTTGTTAGAAGCAATGGAAGAACGACAAGTGACGCTTGAAAAACAATCTACGCCTCTTCCGAAACCGTTCTTTGTTATTGCGACGCAAAATCCAATTGAATCACAAGGAACGTTCCCTCTTCCAGATGCACAGCTTGATCGCTTTTTAATGACAATTTCAATTGGCTATCCGTCTCCAGAAGATGAGCTACAAATGATGCGACGTTTTCGTAATGATACACCGTTAGAAAGTGTCACATCTGTCATTTCATTAGAAGATATTTTAGAAGCACAGAAACGAGTAAAGGAAATATTCGTATCCGAACCGTTAGAACATTACATAATTAAACTTGCCCACGCTACAAGACATCACGATTACATCGCTAACGGTGTAAGCCCACGTGCCACTTTAGCTTTAGTGCGCGCAGTTCAAGCATTAGCCTTTTTACGCGGCAGAGAATATTGCACGCCTGAAGATATACAATTTTTAATTCCTTCCGTTTGGAATCACCGTATCGTCTTATCAATGGAAGGCGCCCTGCGCACAACAAAAAATGAAATTATGCAAAGGATTTTAAAAGAAGTGGATGTACCCGTGGAGATTGAACAAGCATGAATGGGCAACGCGTTGTAACTGTACCTTTATTTTTTCAACTTCATATTATTCAACTAACCGTTCCAGTCGCGTTACTTTTCACATTCTTTTTCCCGCAACGAATGCTTATGTTTCTCTTTTTCTTCTATTATTTATTCGCGATTTTTATTTACAAATATGTCGCTTACATAGAGAAAAAATTTCAAGTTATAAATGAGAAACAGACAACACGGCTTTTTCCTGATGAATCTGGGCAGTTTTTTATTCATTTAAAAAATGGAGCAAATATACCACTCGTTAATGGTGTTTGTTATTTTCATTTAAATCCATCCCTTATACCGCACAAAGAGCAAGGGATTGAACAAATATCAAAAACGTTATTCTCTTTCCCATTTTCACAACCTGCACATTCGGCGCAAAAATGGGATTTAACATTAACCGCAACGAAACGTGGTGTGTTTCAAATTGAACAGTTCGAATGTGTCTTAAAAGATCCATTTCATCTATTAACTGTACATTTACCTATTTTTGATAAATTAAGGACTGAAATTATTGTGTATCCTTCTCCTAAAGAAGTAGCAGGTTTGCAAGAACTTCAGCAACTATTACATGGTTCTTATCGAACGAATTTTTCTTTTTACACTGATGAAACATCTATTATCGGTGTAAAGCGCTACGAGCGTGAGTCTTTCCGTTCTATTCATTGGAAAGCATCCGCTAAAATGCAAGCATTACAAGCGAAGCAATATGAGCCTGTAAAAAATTATAGTTGGACGATTTGTCTTTCTTTAGCTGCTGATCGCGGTTTTGGTTGGAGAGATAATGTAGAAGAACTTATTTCATATGCAACATACATTTGCCAGTATGCAACGAAGCATCAAATACCGTTTGAATTATTTATTAGTGTATTAGCAGAAGGTGGTGCATTACATATACCGTTAAATGAAGGACAAACGCAATATGCAAAAGCTTTAGAAGAATTAGCCCGTATTTCAGATGATAGTACGTTACTTCCGAAACAAGGATTTCTTCATTATGTAATGAAAAAAAGAGAGCGATCATCAACTATCATTTTTCTCGGTTTGCACAAAAAAGAACTTCCTCTTTTAACACAACCGACATTTGTCATTCATGATGAAGGGATGGTGGAACCAGTTGAAAACTTGGCTATATCACATTCATGATTTCATTCTGCTCCTCCTGCTTTCATTACTAACAGAAAGAAATGAACTAATTGGTATTGCAATATTTTTAACAACAGGCTATGTAGGAGTATTTCTTATTCATAAATTTATGAATAAAAAAATGACAGGATTTATAATACTATTAGGTCTTCAAATAGTTGCTTTCTCAATATTTTTACCTTTTTCTGTTTTTGGCACAATCATATTACCACTATTTTTCTTTATCGTACATGCGGTCGGACCTGGATATCCAGTTCAAAAATCTTTAGGTGGTATTGTATGGTTTGTCGTTTCAGCTATATTTTATGCACCCTTTCCACCGTTGTGGAAACTATTAATATTAGCCTTGCATCTTATGATTACATTTTGGTTAACCGGGGCAAATCGCAAACAACAACTATTACGTTTTACTTCTATCATTACGATTGGCTTAATGAGTATATTAATTGTTCAAGTATTTCCTTTCATTCGACTTATTTTTGGTTTTATAACGGAAGTAGTCGCATTAGGCGTCGGCTATGCTTTAATGCCATTAATTAAAGCAGCGGAATTAAAAGATACTGAAGATGTTTGGGCAAATAAAGGACATCTCTTAAAACCAAAAATTGAAGACGGGAAAAAAATTCCTGATTTTGATCCAATACTCATAAATAGCGCTACAATAATAGTCTGTACAGTCATTGCAATTTATGTCGTATGGAAAATAGTAAAAAAACGAAAACATTTAAGTTTACCAAATATGCCTATCTTCGAATCTACTATTATTACTGATAGAGAAGGACTGAATCAAAAACGTTTTAAACGAAACAAACCGCCACATAACGAAATACGAAAAGAAATTTTCAAACTAGAAAGTAAGTTATCAACTCCTTTAAACCGGGAGCGAGGAGAAACTGTTGAGGCTTGGCTAGAGAGAATAAATAGTGAAGAGGATGTAAATATAGAGAAGCATATTATTATAGATGCTTATAATACAGTGCGTTATTCAAACGAAGAAAACACTGTACTTCTGCATGAATTTAAGGAAGAAGTTCATAAGCTTTATGAATATCAGAAGAATTTGAAGAAACGAAAGAAATAATGTAATAAAAAAACTCCTATTAAAAAATAGGAGTTTTTTTATATACTTCTACGTCACTTTTATAACTTAAGCATGCTTCCCTGCTTCAATTTCTAATGACTCTTCATGCCACCAAAGTGTTTCTTCAGGGTCTTCTTTAGCAATTAAGTGTGCTTCTTTCTTTGTTTCTACTGTAGGATATGAACCTTTTAGCGCACGTCCTGATGTTGTAACGAAAAGTACACTAAATGCAACTAATCCTATAATACTTACACCAGTTAAATAAAATGCCGGTGCGAGTGGGTTACCAGTCGCATGAACTAAGTATGAACATACGAGCGGCGTTGTTCCACCGAATATTGATACAGAAATGTTAAAGGAGATCGAAAGTGCTCGATAACGTACATCGGTGAAAAAGAGCGATGGCAATAATGAAGGTAATGTTCCTTCATACACACTTAGGAAGAAACCTAATACGAAAACACCTGCAAATATAGCTGCAATATGTCCGTTACCTATTAGTAAAAATGCCGGAATTGCAAATACCGTTAAACCAAGTAAACCAATTTGTACGACGCGTTTATTACCAATTTTATCACTTAACTTACCGAAATAAAGCGCTAGTGGAATCATAAGTGCCATCGTAATCGAAATAATTAATAAGCCAGTTGTTTCTTTGACTTTTAGTACTTGAGTTAGATAAGAAGGAATATACGAAAGAATCATATAGTTCGTAATATTAAAGAAGGCGACAATTATTGTGCTTAATAAGAAGTCTTTTTTGTGATATTTTAATATATCCATAAATGAAAATTGTTCATTGTCTTCAGATTCCTCTTGTGCTTTTTCCATCTCTTCAAAGATGGGAGATTCATCTAAATGACGGCGTAAATATAAACCGACCAAACCAATTGGTGCAGCTATTAAGAAAGGAATACGCCATCCCCAGCTGAGCATTTGCTCATCTGTTAACAATAACGTCAAAATGGTAACAATTACCGAAGCAGCAATGTAACCTGAGAGTGTTCCAATTTCAAGACCACTACCGAGTATACCACGCTTTTTATCTGGAGAAGATTCTGCGATATAAACCATTGCTCCTGAATATTCGCCGCCTGTAGAGAAGCCTTGAATCATTCGAGCAACTAAAAGTAGTATTGGTGCCCATACACCAATTTGTTCATAGGTTGGTAGTAATGCGATGAATAATGTAGAAAGTGCCATTAAAATAATAGTTGTACTTAAAACAATTTTTCGGCCATACTTATCTCCTATTCTACCAAAGAAAATACCTCCGATTGGTCGAACGAGAAAGGCCGCTGCAAATGTACCAAATGTAAGTACAAGTTGCAAACCACTATTATCCACACCTGAGAAGAATATTTGACTTAAAATAACCGCTAAATACGCGTATAATCCAAAGTCAAACCACTCCATTGCATTCCCAATACCAGTAGCAATAACTGCTTTCCTGGCTTGTTTAGGATTGACAATATTAACGTCTTGAGGTTCAAAATTTAAATCATTATTTTGTTGCATAAAATAAAACAGCTCCTTTTTAATTTAACTTCTTTAAGCACACCTTCTCTTATTGAATAAAATTAATTCGAAGCACTTAAGGAAAAACAACGTCTCCTTATCTGTTATTATTGTTTCACATAATTAATTATTTGTCCAATGAGATGCTTCCTTTATTAAGTAATTTAATAGTTTAAAAAGCTGAAAGAAGCGCTGTATGAGTGCTTTTTTCAGCTTTTTATTTAAATACAAAAATTTATTTTTTTCACCCCATTTTCTTCCTGTATGAATTAAAAATACGGTACTTTTTACATTTGTAGTTTCATCCAAATTTTTAAACACTTGCTATCGCTGCCACACTATGAATAACGGAAATAAATTCATTAATAAATGCATCAATTTCCTTTTCTGTAATTATATAAGGAGGAAGTAAACGGATGATATTCCCTTGTGTAACATCGACTAACATCCCTTTAGCCATTAATATGGATTGTAATTTCTTCACATTTTCATTCGTATCATTCAAACTAATTCCAAACATCATGCCAGCATGACGTACTTCCTGAACATAATAAGAGTTTTCTTTTTGAATTCCTTGCAGTTTTTCATTGAAATAATGTGACATTTCATACGCTTCTTGCATTAAACCATCATCAATCAATGTATTTAATACCGTTAAACCTAAAGCTGCTCCCATTGATGAATGAGCAAACGTTGTTCCGTGATCTCCTGGTGAAAATACATCACATAGCTTTTCACCTACAATGATTCCTCCAAGCGGTATCCCGCCCCCTGCTCCTTTACCAATTTGAATAATATCCGGTGTAATATTGAAATTTTGATAAGCAAATAGTTTTCCAGTTCTCCCCATACCACTCTGTACTTCATCAACGATAAGAATCACATTATATGTATCACAAAGATGTTGAACACTATGCAAATATTCACTTGATAAAGGATAGATTCCGCCGCTTCCTAAAACAGGCTCTAGCATAATTGCAATCGGCTTTTCATTTATGATTGTTTCTTCTAATTGCTCTATATTTTCGCGCTCTACTTCATATACAGGAATAGATGTTTTAGGAAAATTTTGATATACATTTTCTTGTCTTGTAAAATGAAGTGCCCCTAACGTACGCCCGTGGAAACTATTTTTCAACACAACAACTCCATCGCGCTCTTCATTCGTAATAGCTCTATATTTGTCAATTAATTTCAAAGTCGTTTCTGTCGCTTCCGTACCTGAATTTGTATAGAAGACCTTACCATTTCCTAAAGAATTATCAACTAATTTCTTTGCATACTCAATCGCAACTGGGTTTAAAAAATGAAACGGTAGATGCAACGATTTCGTAACTTGCTCCATTGTCGTTTGCACAATTTTTGGGTGGTTGTAGCCTAATACATTCACTCCCACACCAGAAAACAAATCTACATACTCTTTACCATCCACATCATATAGTTTACACCCTTCTCCTCTTTCTATTGCAACCTTCGTACGACAATACGTAGGCATCATATATTCTTTATCTAATTGAAACCAATCCGACATTTTAAATTCCTCCTAGTTATTTTCCCTGTTTATTTATGTTCATTTTCTATAAAGTCATGTATACATTCATTTTTAAGATTGAAATTTTCATAGTAATTTTCTTCCCGATATTCATTTTTCCATAATTTCTTCTATTTCAACAGGTCCACTACATGCGCGTTTTTTTCATCTAGCGGTCTGTTACTATTTTGAACTTTGCATGTCATACATAATCAAAGCTAAAAAATCATATTTAGTAACAATCGACGAAAAAATTTGGAGGCTATATCGATGAATGAAAAATATGATAAACATAGGAAAGATTTATTAGAAGAAGACTTTAATAAACATCGAGAACTTACTGAACCAGCTAAACTTCACTCTCAAACAGTTGGTTCACGTGGACCTGTTCTAAAACAAGATAGTGTACTGCACGAAACGTTACAAGAATTTATTCACGAAAAAATTTTAGAACGAACTGTTCATGCAAAAGGATTTGGTGCATTCGGTTATTTTCAAACGATTTATCCGATGTCCGAATATACTAAACTAAACTTCCTACAAAATCCTAATGAGAAAGTTCCTGTTATGGTACGGTTTTCATTCGCCGTTAGTACGAAAGGAACTCCTGATACTTCTAGAAATGTACGCGGTTTTGCGACAAAATTTTATACAAATGATGGTGTTTTTGATCTTTTATGTAATCACATTCCTGTCTTTTCTGTTCGTGATCCGATGCGTTTCCCTGAAACGATTAAAGCACTCTTACCTTCACCTAAAAATAACTTAATAGACCCTGATAGATTTTGGAGTTTTGTCGCTAGAGCACCCGAATCCATTCATTTTGTTATCCATTTATACTCTGATGCTGGTACGGCAAAAAGCTTTCGCCACATCCCAGGGCATAGTGTAAATACGTACGTTTGGAGAAATGCTGAAGGTAATCGAAAGTACGTAAAGTATCATTGGTATCCATTTGAAGGTGTACAATACATTAATAGTGTGGAAGCAAACAAGCTAGCTGCCGAAAATCCTGATTATAGCGGGAAAGATTTATATGATGCAATTGCAAATGGTAAACCAGTGGAATATGGATTATATGTCCAGCTCATGGATCCGAAAGATGAAGCACATCTTTCTTATGATCCTTTAGATGATACAAAAGTATGGGATGAAAAGGCGTACCCTCTTATACCAGTCGGTAAAATGGTATTAAATAAAAATCCTGAAAATTATATGGAACAAGTAGAAAAAGTAGCCTTCTCCCCTTCTAATTTACTAGACGGTGCAGAACTATCAGATGATAAAATGCTGCAAGGTCGTGCTAACATTTATAGTGATTCACAAAGAAGAAGAATTGGTCCCGAATTCCGCAAATTACCTATTAACCAACAACAAAATTGGACACCTACTAATCAAATAACAAGCGGTGACGGAAGATATGTTGAGGGTAAAATTGAAAGAACTCCTATAACGAAACAGGATGACTTTCAGCAGGCTGGTGAGTTTTATGACAAGTTACAATCGATAGAAAAAGAGCACCTTGCTGAAAACTTAGCTAGTGATTTGAAAGTTATATCCGATGATATTAGGAAGATAGTTTTGGGGTATTTCAATCAAGTATCAACTAATTTGAAAACAAGCATTGAGACAAAAATGAAAGAGCATTAAGAAGATTAAAACATGCTTTACGAATGAGAATTCAAATCTATATTAATTATTTTCTTGTCAAAATCCAATGAGGTTATTTAATTTTAAAATATAAAGCCAATATATCCCTGTTCTATAATTAGAACAGGGATATATTGAAGTAGCCTTTCAAAACAAACTATAGTAAATTATTTTACTTGCACCGTATAATTTCCTGTTCCACCGCCATACTTATATACACTTAAGTAATATTTCCCTGGCTTTGCATTATAATTGCCAAGCAATTTGTTTCCATCACGTTTTGTTGCATAAGTTACATAATTATTTAAGTCTGATTCAGAATATAGTACCCAGTTCAATCCAATGTTTTGTTCGTTCGTAATAGTAATTTGTAAATCATTTGGGTCCTTTACATCAATAACAAATCGGTCAACCTGATCTTGATCGCTTAAGTTTCCTCTTAGTAACGTATTTAAAGATAGTGGATTCGCTGTATCAAATGAATTATTCGGTTCTTTTTCTACAGCCGTACCTTCTTCTGTATTCAGTCCGCTAAATACAACATCATATTCAAATTGTCCAGCATTATTTACACGGTAATTTACAAAATAAGCAGTCAATGTTTTATATCCCGTCCACTCTTTTCCTGAAAGACGTTTCAACATATCATTCGTTGCTTGATTCATCACTTTCCAGTCCTCAACTTCTCCTTTAGCCGCACTTCCTGTATATATCCCCTGTAGTGTAAATGTATTAAAGAATTGTGATTTATTCTTTGTTACTTTCACATCTTTTAACTTTGCTTCATTTGTGATCTCTGACGTAACATCCGCAAGCGATTTTGGATCATGCTGCGCTAAGTAATCATCTGATACTTGTGGAATTGTATACTTATCACGATTATCAATAAGCATTTGCATATAAGATTGATATTCTTCATTTAATTTATTATCTTTGCTTAATGTAGAACGGTATGCATCGTAACTTGAAACATCATTTGCACGAATTAAATCATGCAATTTATCGAACATTTCAGGACGGTTATTATACATATATGATTGCAATGCAAACGAATAGTTATAAAAATCCCACGTTCCATATCTCGCATTTAATGTTTGTGATGCTGTATAACGTTTTGCAGGATCATAAGATAATCCACCAATTATACTTTTTCGCGGTACTACACTATCTAATCGCGTTGCACCTGCAAAGAACTCTGCATTTCCTTCTTCAAACCATGTTAAACGTTCATCTTGATACATTTCCCCTTGGCCCCATAATCCCTGAACCTCGTATCTTCCTTGTAAATAGTGTGTAAATTCATGGCGGAACAATTCTTCCAAACTATAAATACTTTGCTCTGGTGTACGTTCATATGTAAAGAACGTTCCTGTCCCTTCAATATAAATTCCACCATTATTCGTTTCATATCCGTACAGTTGACGATTAAATTGATACTCATCTGGACTATTATAAATAACCATCGTTAACACATCATCAGCATGTCCACTTTCAAGTGGTTTATCACTACCAACTGTACGATAAAATTGAGAACGAACTTCTTTTGCCGCCCAGTATAGACGTTTAATTTTCTCTTCGCTAACTTTATCCCCAGCTTTAAAGACAATTGCTCCATCATCAAACGTATACGTTTTCGGTAAATATTTCTTTTTACCATCTTCTCGAATTTGATCTAAATTTACAGTTTTTCCGTTCGCATCTACTCCACCGTAATTTGTAGTAATTTGTTCTGCTGCAACAAAATATTGCTCTCCTAAATATGGATAAATTCGCATTGCATCTGTAACAACTTGTTGACCTTTTGTTGGTGTACTATGAAGCTTGCCCAATCGACCAGCATAATAAATTCCATTATTAATTAACCAGCCGTTTTTATTTGTTACTGTCCCAAGTAGTGCAAAACGATTTACTTCATTAATAAAGTTATCAATATTTCGATACCACATCGTATCTTTTGGCTCTTTTCCAGTCGTGTACATATCCGTCTGAATATCAAAGTCTATTCCCCTCATTAACTCATATATAGCGTCTCCTTTTGTTCGGTCTTCAATGAAAGTTGCAAGATTATCGTTATATTGTTTGAAAATTCCACCTGCATATAAAACCGTTTCAACATCTGCTGATGCATTTCCAATTAATTTTCCATATGATGAAATAACTTTATTTTGTTCTGATGTACCAAGTTTGAAATTTGGATTTTTTGCAATTGTTTTTAAAGCCGGTAAACATTTATCATGGTAGCTACGCTCATTTAGTTTGCTTAATTCATCATGATAAAAACCTAAATAAAATGCTGCACGTAGAGCTTCTACTAATGTTTCAATCCCTTTTGAATCATCTTTCGTATAAGTTTGACCTTGTTCTGCTAGTTTATCAATGATTGCTTGCATTCGACTATCATCTTGATAGAACTTGAGACTATCACTATTAAACTGAAATAATTCTGGAATTTGATACCATTTAATCGTCACAAGAAGATCAGTTAATTGTTTGTTGCTCAATTGATTTAGTTCGGCCATCGAATACTTTTTTTCTTCAGCTAACGGTTTAATATTATCGGTTGGTGCTAGTGGACGCTGCGATAAATCCGCTAACTTTAACCGTTTTGTAAAAGATGCATTTTCTTGTACTGTTGAAGAGTGCGCCAACTCATCAACGGATTTCTGTATTCCTACCGGCTCCATTTGTAATACGTTCTTCACATTTTTCTCTTTTGTCTCTGCTTGAATTTGCAAACCATTACATGATATTGTCACTAGTCCAACACCAAGAATCAACTTAGAAATTTTTGAATATTTAACCATGCCATTGCCCCCTTTAATTATTTAAAGAAAATTCTGAATTTTAATATCAGAACATACTTATTTGTATGTATTTACAGTTCCGCTATAAATACATGTAAAATCACTAATGCAATAGTAGCTCGTTTTATACTATTACGAATACAGATTCCTTACATACAATCCCCTTCCTTACATTTAATACAAGCAAAAACTGTGCCAATTACATTTCTTATGCATAGCTAGCATTCTTTCATTAATACTGTAGAATAAAATATACATATTTGTCTCCGCAGTGTATAAATATTTCGACACAAATTCCTCTTTTTATGACGAAAGGACTCGTTGAAGATTATTTTTGCATTAGCCAACAAATAATTTTCAACTAACACCATTCCGAATTTTAAACCCATTCAAAAAGGTAAGTAAACATATTACAAAAGGATAATATGTTTACTTACCTTTTCCTATTTTATATAGATAACAAGCTATCGTTTGATAAAAACAATATTAATTAGCATTTTGTTACATCAGTTCATATTATGTTCATTTCTCTTTTTCACATTGCAACGGCTTGAATTTCACTTTTTTCCCTTTCTTCTTTTTCGTTTTTATAACGATCCATTCCCCTTTTTCAACGTCTAGGTTTAGGCGTTTCATTACATTGATATTATCTTTTTCTTTATAAAGTAAAAATGCTTCTTGTGCACTCACAAATAAGCTAGGCTGCTCGCTAAATCCACCACTATCATAAATTTTAGTTAGCGAATTATAATAAGAATCATTTTTCTTTCCACCATACATCAAATGGGCAGCCTCCAGATCTCTTTTACTTACTTCCCAAAAACTATGTTCATCAATATTTAAATTAAATGTAGATTTAATGTCCTGCATTATACTCTTCACATACTTTTCATCTCGAATTTTTCTTTCTTCAAGACAATCCGAAGATAACCTTGGTGCATCTGATTGGGAATGTACAACGTGTTGTATCGATACACACAAAATAAATACGCTTAAAATGTAAAATATTTTTTTCATATTTACATATCACCTCAAATGATTTAGATACTATATTATTTGAGGCTTAAGATTTTCTTATGCTAGGAATGTGAAAGGTCCTATAAAATAGACTTTTTATAGGACCTTTTCTTTTAATATTGCTTTATCAAATTCACCGGCTCGGCAACTACCTTACTACTTTTCACATCATATAACCCTATAGGCGTTACTCGTATAAATGGCAAGTGCGTCGCAGAAAAGAATAAAATTGTAAATGCTGGATCGTTATAAGCATATCCTCTTTCTTGCAGTAAGTTCACCATCTTTTTCTCTTCCTGTATTAAATCACTCATATTTACATCCGACATAATCCCAAGTAGCGGTAATGCAATTTCATGTAATACTTCATTCCTTTCAGCTATTACCATTCCCCCGCCGAGCTCTTTTACTCTATGAAAAGCTGTAAGCATATCCTCTTTACTTTTTCCAATCAGAATCATATCACCTGTACCAGAATAAGAACTAGCAAGACCACCTAATTCTTTTGCAAAACCTTTTACAACTGTATTTACTCGCCAAGTACCATCACGAGCAATCATCATTAAGAAACATTCATCATGATCAATAGAAAGTTCATCATGGTTTAAATCAATTTCACTTACATATGGTTTTGTTATAACGTTATTTAATAAGTGCATACCCGTTTTATTAGGGAAAATCATATCCTCTTTCTCTATGGTCCAGTCTAATGTTAGTGGATTTACTTTGAAGTTACTCCATTCTATAAGTAACGATCCATTTTTGTTTACTCCGTCACGCTTTACCCACTGTCCCTTTGCAATGACACTGACTGGTACTGGGTTTTCTTTACTTTCTAAAATATTCATATTGGCCACTCTACCTGTCGCAATTGAACCATGCACATGTTCCATATTATAATAACGGGCAATATTATAACTTGCCATTTGATACGCATCTATTACTGGTACCCCTTGCTCTATCGCTATTTCTATCAAGCGATTCGTCATGCCGTTTTCATAAAATGACGGATGCGAACCGTCTGTTGTAAAAAAGAATCTATCAAACTGCTTCACACCTAATTCCAACAATTCTTTTAATAAAACCTCCAAATCCGGTCTAATCGAAGAATTTCTAAGAGATACAGTGTAACCTTGCATTAGGCGAGTTAACGCTTCCTGCCCTGTCATCGCTTCATGATCGCAATCTGTACCTAACAACTTTAACTTTGCTAACGTTGTTTCAGATGCACCTGGGAAATGTCCTTCTACTTTTTTCTGTAATCGCTTCGTTTCCTGAACCCAATTTAACATTTCATCATCGCCATGTAATAGTTTTGGCCATGCTGTTAACTCTCCGCCTTGAAGAACTGCTTCATGCTGTAGCCACTCCATTATTTCTTCACTATTAAACAACGATTCTCCGTTTTGCAATTCAGTCTGTCCATCAAAACGACACCACCAATACATACTTGCTGGAATCTTTTTAAATTCATCTAATAAACGAAATGCTTCTTCACGCTTTAATGTGAAAAATAAAGTTAAATTATCATTAATAAAAGTTGTTGTCCCAAACTGCATCGCATGATTTGCTAACGTCTCTGGGTTATATAATTGATATGGGTGTGCATGAGGTTCTATGTAACCGGGTACGACACACTTTCCTTCGCAATCAATCACTTCACAATCTGTTAATTGCTCCGGTAACTTCTCTCCTACGTATACAATCCTGTCATCATAAATCCAAATATTTGCTACTGTCCAATTACGTAAGTAAGAATTTAAATACGTTGCATTCTTTAATAAAATGTGCGGACTCCTCTTACCATCTAATACTTCAACATCCTCTCGTAATTGTTTATTACTCCATTTATACTGATTTTTTTCCATTGTATTCAACTCCAAATCTATTAACTGTTATATTGGTTGAAACGAGAAATAGTTAATCAACTAAAGTATTCCCTATTTATAACTCCCTATAACCTTTATTATATGTAATAGTTGTAAAAATAACAATTTTCAGAATTCAAAACGTACCTCTTTGCTCCAAAATAAACAGGATGTCATGCAACAGACATCCTGTTTATTTTTTACTAAGCTAATAGATATAAGATTATTTTAGCTTGATGTTGATGTGGTAGACCCCTTTTGAATCGATATGTTTTTTGAAGCTAAGCTTACAATAAAATTTATTACGATATGAATAAATAATGCTATTGCTCCTGTACTAATGTCATTAATAGCGTGTGGGACTGTTAGAAAAAAGTTTGCAATTTTTATATTGAAAATCGTAGCATACAATACAACAAGCACTCCCGTCATGATTCCAGTCATTGCGCCATATATTTTTTGAAAAATAGTACCCCATGCCCACCAAATTAAGATTTTGAAGTCCGTTCAAAATTCCATCTCCATTTCTCACAAGATTACAATTTTATTAAGAACTAATAATTTTTATAATTATTTAATTTCTCAATATGATTTCTGCATATGATTCCATTCAAAGATACAAAATATCTAAGTAACTATTTATAATTATATTGTTTTATATCTAAATTCACAAAGGAGCTACATAACATGGATGAAAAAAATCTATTAAGTCAACAACTTGACCACGTGTCATCAGATGCTCTAAATACTCCAAGTAAGGCTCAAGAACAGATGGAAGAAACATCTCAAGAGGCACATAATCCAGACAACACCAATGTTAAAAAGAAAGGCACTACTCAAGATTTACATGGCGTGGACTTACCAATTTCAGACGTATATAGAACAACGAACAAAAAGTAGATTTCAAAGGGAAAACTCTTAAGAACGAGTAAACTTAATTCTTTTCCCTTTTCCTATTGGGGTCCCGCCAGCATTTCGGAAAAAAACCACGCTAAGTAAATTTGGATAAGAAAAGAGCCGCGTTACCCTATTAAGAGTAACGCGGCTCTTTAATCTTTAAAAAACGTAAAAATATAGTTTGTATAAATTAATTAAATTGCTGTAGAGAATTTAATAAGTTTTTATGAATAAATGATGTTATATAAGAAAGTTGGTACAAGTTAATAGATGGCAATAGATAAGATGACTTTAACAGGTAATTCAAGGGTTAATCTTATCTATTATCATCTATATTCGAATATAAATTATTAGAAATTAAGGTTATGGATAACTGGTATATCTATTCTAGGGAAACCGCCCATACCCATTCCTGGGAAACCTATAATACGGTGAGAATCTAATGTCATGTTTGCACCTACTTTTTATAAATATTTCATATTCTTTTACATGTTATGCTTAAAGAAAATAAAAGAGCTTATTCTCATTTGAACTTAGGCAGACTAACTACTGATAAGAGGGTTTTATGTCAATTAGTTTGCGGGACCCCTACTAAAAAAATCCTCTATTGCTATAAAAATAAAGAAAAGGCACCTTAGGGTGTCTTTTCTTTATTTCAAGAGGACCTGCTCAATTAATGCGTAAAAACATAAAGTAAATTGAATCCATTAAATTACATGAGTGACCTTAATTTTCCCCTCCTACTCAAAGGAGAGATTAAAATGGGCTTTGGTGGTAGTTGTAGTAGTTGTGGCGGCGGCTTTGCTTTATTAGTTGTATTATTTATTCTATTAATCATAGTTGGAGCTTCTTGCTTCTGCTAAAAAAACTATCGGAAAAGACACTCATATATGAGTGTCTTTTCTTTATGGGGTACTGCCCCATATAAAGAAATTTTAAACATCTTAATCTACCTTTCCTTTATGTAAATATGGGAATAATGAAATTACCCCAAGGATAGCTAAACAAGCTCCAATCCATAGCGGAGATACAAAACCATATCCTTTACTGATCCCAAGACCACCTAGTGACGAACCAATAACAATACCTAGCGTAATAAAAGAACTATGAACGGTATTTATCATCGTTCCATTACTAGCTGTTTTCATGACTCTCGCAACCATAGCTGGATTCATTGCTACACCAGTTAAACCAATAAAAACAGTAGAAATAACGGCAATATATTTATTTTCTGCTCCTAAAGCAAATAAAGACAATGCTACTATCAATATAATCAATCCGCACATCAATATTTTCATTGTATATTTATCAGCAAACTTTCCAATTATTATATTGCCAATTACCGTCGCGCTACCATAGAGAGCAAGTAAATATGGAATACTTGTGCTTGAAAAGCCTGTAACATTTGTAAAAATGGGCGTAAAATAACTAAATGCTGCAAACGTACCACCAATAATAAACATACTTGTTACGTACGCTGCCCAAAGATGAATATTTTTAAATCGTAGAATTTCGTCTTTCCAGTTTAATTGCTCTTTATTTGAAGATGATGGTAACAACCATTGAATCATAATCCCTGATACTAGCACAAGAACAGAAACAGCTCCAAAACTAATACGCCAGCCAAAATATTGCGAAATAACGGTTGTTATAGGTAAACCTAATACAGTTGCGAGCATTAAACCTGCAAGTACAATTGATGCAGCTTTTCCCCTTGAATCAGAGTGAACCAATGTTGCAGAGAAGGAAATCGTAACTCCAAAAGCTGAAGCTGAAACAATACCAGTTATAATACGTGAAATCATCATAATATCATAGTTCCAAGCAATAGCTCCGAGCGATTGACCAATTAAAAATACGAACATTAAAAACAATAATGCTTGTTTGCTGCGCATTCGCAAGAGGATTGCAGTTAAAATGGGGCCTCCTATTACCATTGCTCCTGCATAAGCTGAAATTAAATACCCAATAGACGATACAGAAACCTGGAATGCAAGAGCAAGTTCATTCATCATACCTGCAACCATAAATTCTGATGTAGTCATACAAAAGATTGCTAAAGCTAATAAATAAATAATCGATGGCATAAAAACACTCCTTATCCATTATTGTAATGATTGGTACAAAAATAGTGCAAAAAAGAGCGCACTAAGCGCCAAAAATAGAATCCATTGTTCCTTTGATAACCTGTTCAGCTAATATCCGATTTTGCATCGATACATTAAGAACACGGAATCCGTAATAACTGCTTAAAAGCAGACTAGCTAATTCCTCAGCTGATTGCTTCTTTGAAATTTCACCTGTTTGCAATCCTTCCTCCATCACTGTTTCAATAGCTTGTTTAAGAAGCTCAACATGCCTTGAGAAAATTTCTTGAACCATTAAATCGTTTTTAGCACGTTCTACGCTGGCATTAATCAATAAACATCCTTTTTGATCAATATTTTCAAAGTCTTCCTTCAATGCCCATTCAAAAAAATTACTTAATCGTTCTTTAACTGGAATTGGAGTATCTAACAATTTCTTTTGTTCCCTAATCCCAATTTCATGGTAGCGTTCTAATACTTGTTTATACAGTTCATGTTTACTACCAAAAGTATTGTATAAACTTCCTTTTCCAAGTCCTGTATCACTGCATAAATCTTGTGTAGAACACCCCTCATATCCTCTTATCCAAAATGTTTTCATTGCAACATCTACAATTGAGGAATAATCAAACTCTCTGGGTCTGCCGCGATTAGTCAATCTTATTCTCCTCTCATTTTAAAGATAACATTAGTAGAATACACTTTTTGTACCATTTGGTCAATAAAGGTGTTTTATTGTATTTAAAATAAAATTTGATTATTGTAGACAAGGATCGTTTCATATCTAGTAATTTACTTGGTTAGCTTAATGGCTATAAGGCGGTACCCCATTCCCACCAAATTAAGATTTTGAAGCCCGTCCAAAATTTCATCTCTCCTTCTCCCTTTCTCACAAAAATTCACAGTTACCTTTTGTCATTTAAAAAGAGGACCTGCTATTCGTAGCAAATCCTCTTTTGTTAACCTGAAACTTAATAAAAAATGCTTTCTTCAAATTATTTTTAAATGAATTCCAACAAAAAGGATATTTCCGTTTTACTTTCATTCGCTATCAAGCATATATAGTTTCATACGAAATCGATTAAAAAATCGTACCATCCTTTGTAACCTACATTGGATAATACATGAAACATTACACCTTGTAATTCCTAAATCTCTTTCTTTCAATTTTTTTAACTTAATCCAATTTCCCATCCCCCTCTATCCACTTCATTGTTTTTTCCACATCTAATTCCGTATAATTCTTTTCACCATATCGAACAGACTCATATATCGGAATAATGCCTCTCGTTCTACATATTCTCTTTAACCATTGTTGCATCGTTTCATAGGATCTTCTCTGTTCATGAAATGGTAAAGTCCTTTCCCATTCAACTAACGTTTTTCTTATCGTATCTGTAGGCAACGGTTGCTCTAACTGATGCCTCACTTTCTCGTTCTTTTCGGTCCTTACCGTATTTTCTTTTTTTACCGATTGTTTCTCTTGTTCCATTTCTGATTTCGTTAACTTTTTCCTAACTGATTTATAAAGAAAATATATAATTACCACTGCAATAACAACATAAAAAACTACAGTAATCCATGAATTTGAAAGTACAGAAAATATGGCTCCCCATAAACTTTCCCTTTCGAACTCTTTCATTTTTTTACCTGTTGTTGTTCTTATCCCTTTATCTTCTACTTTTTTATCTTCAATAGGTGTCTCATACTCTTCAATATTTTCGTAGTTTATTGTTTCTTTATAAATTTTTTCAGATTTTTTCTCACTAAAAAAACGCTCTTTTACTATGCCTTGTACATGCACAACACCTTGCGATAACGCTATCGCACTAATCGAAAAGAAAAGTATAATTATTACTTTAACACTCCAAAACTTCACTTTCGTATGCTGCTTTTTATTCAACATGACAGAAGCCCTTTCTTATTCTTTAATTACAATCCATTTATTCGTTCTACTATATTTCTTTGGTGAAGTACCAAGGATTAAAGGAACCGCATCCAGTTCCTTACGACGAAAACCTGCTGTGTAAAAATAAGAAGAAGATACAGGCGTATCCTGATCCGATATTGAGGCAAGTACCTTTAATACATTTTGCAAGTGTTTCCGATTATCCCCATTTTTTATATGTAGCAAACCGTTATCTTTTACACTATTGATCCATACTTCAAACGAACAGTTTTGCATGAGCAGTTGTTTACATATACCCGCCGTTAATTCGATTAGTTCCTCTGTATCATTTCGCAAAGAAACACCACTTTTGTTTTGCAAGTTGAGATAAATCGCGTATTTATCTGATTGCGTTCGCTCGTACTTTTTCGCGGTTATCGTCCCTGTTTTCGCTGTTGCACTCCAGTGGATGGAACGAAAATCTTCATTTTCATAAGACTTCACTCCCATTACTTTCGTTTCATCATATAAGGGTGAAGACATCGCTTTTCGAAATCCACGTGACCATTCTTGTAATTCGGGCACTTGTATTTTGGGAACAGCTGGTAAGACTAAATAGGAGGGCGTATCGACTTGTTTATATGTTATATGGTTCGTTACGAATCCAAAGAGATCAGTAATAACAATTTCAACTTCTTCCCATTTCGCAATGCCTCTTTTTAACGCTACAGCTTGCAAATCAAATGAAACAGACTCTCTTCCTTTTAAATTAAAATTCATATAATAATTTGAACCTGTATTAGTATTTTTGTTTATTTCATCATGATCCCAAGTTAGCTTATTTTCACATTTAAATCGAAATACGATATTAAGAATAGGAAATATCGACTTGTTTGAAATTTTAATTTTGCACATATTCGTTTCACCTATGAAAACATTTGAATTCCCTTGACTGTATTCCCATTCAACACGAGATACTTTACGCATGTATACATGCGTAGCACCTATTAAAATCACATACAAAAATACGAGAGATAATAAGAGTAGATTACTTGAAAATACACTTAAGATAACGGCTACAACTGACATAACTCCCATTACGAAAGGCTCCGCTAAAGGTGTATACACAAGCTGTTGATTCATCGTACATTCTCCACTGGCACACTAATTGTATGGAGAATTTCTTTCATGATTTGTTCTTTCGTCGTTTTCATCTCTCCCTCAATCGTTAACGTTAAACGATGAGCGCAAACGGATGCAGCAAGTAGTTTTATATCATCTGGCGTGCAATAATCTCTTTCATTTAATATTGCCCGTGCTTGAATCGCCCTCATAAATGCCAACGTCCCCCTCGGACTTACACCAATTTCAATTAACTCATGCTTACGCGTTGCCTCAATAATTTCAAGAAGATAATCTTGCACATCATTCCCTACTAACACTTCTCTTGCACGCTTTTGCATCGTAATAATTTCTTCACTTGAAATAATAGAATGTAACGTTTCTAACGGATCATTCATTTGAAACCGATTCATCATTTCCTTTTCTGCTTCTCTCGTAGGATAACCTTGTCGAATTGTAAGTAAAAACCGGTCTAATTGAGCATCTGGTAAAGGAAATGTACCAGCGGATTCAAGAGGATTTTGCGTCGCAATAACTAAAAAAGGTTCTGGTAATGAATGTGTCTGTTTCGCAATCGTAACAGTACGTTCTTCCATAACTTCCAATAACGAAGATTGTGTTCTCGGTACAGCTCGATTAATTTCATCCACTAATACGATATTTGCAAAAATAGGACCTAACCTCGTTTTAAATTCCGATTCCTTTACATCAAAATATTCAAGACCAATAACATCTCCAGGTAAAGTGTCAGCTGTGAATTGAATTCTTTGGAACTTAGCGTCCACACTTTTAGCCAAACTTTTCGCTAACGTTGTTTTCCCCGTCCCAGGTACATCCTCTAATAAAATGTGCCCTCTTGCTATGAGAGCTATTGCTGCAAGTTCAATCGATTCATCTTTTCCTATAATAACTTTCGAAATATTGTTAGTTATTTTCTTTAATGTACTCATATAGTAATCTACCACCTTTAAATTATCTAAAAATTAAGAATATATATTTTCCAAATTATAACATGCAATTCGAAGATGAAATAGAGTAAAAAGAAAACTTATATTTTTTCTTCACTGCACGTAAAAAAAGCACCTATTGTCGTCGGTTGACAATGAAGTGCCTAACTCACGTAATTTTCATATTGGGTATTTGACACCTTATATACATTCACTATCTCTCCTCTCTGCACAAATGAATATAATGACCAAAATCAGGAAATACATCCCAGTTATTTTCAAGATGATCATGAACCTCTCGTTCTTCTACTAACCCTTTATTTACATCCATTTTTTCCATTACTGTATAACCATTTTCGCGGAAATTCAAAATTAAGCGAGTGTTTTCTTTTTCATTCGTATCATTATATTCCCAATACATAGCTGTTCTTAAGAAAATTCTATTATCATTTATAACTTCAAAATCATAATTTAAATACTTACGAACTAAGTCATCATAAAAACCAACTGAAACCCAGTCTTTTGTAACATTTATAACATACTTAATCCTCTCACCTTCAGTTAACACAGCCGTATATGGTTCGTGATTTTGATGACACAAGTATGCTTTACATGTATCAATTATATTCCAAGGTTGCTTTCTAATATCTGACCACTCGTCACAATAATAAATATTCATAGTTAATAATCCCTACCTTCTATACCTCTTAAAAATATTCCTAGTTTCTATTTTTTTCATCATGCTCTAAAAATAAATACTGTAAGTCACCATTAATAGTTAATTGAAAATCCAACTCTTCATCTTCAGTACACAGTCCTTCTTCTATTATTCTTAAAACTGCATATACAGTATCCACTTCTATTTGTTCAAGTATTTTAAATAATATCGATTTTTTCATTAGAAAGCCCCGTATATAATTTCATTGCATCCTTCCAATAGTGATCAGTCACTTCATTACTATTCGTACTCTCAAATAATTCACGATACGTTGTTAAATTCCCTCTAATTATTGATTGGTGTAACTGTTTCATAACATCTTGTATACTCATACTTTTTATTACCTTCTATTTTCATTTGATTGTTACATTCACACAAATTATTTTTTTATCAAAATAAAAAAATGCTCAAAACAAACTAATAATGTTTTGAGCATTTTAATCACTTATGTATAATAATTTACAGTATCTTATTACTTACTACTTTCACTTATGGGTTTTACTATACACATTACTTATTTCACTTTTAAAATCATCATACATTAAAAATGCCTCTTTTAATATTTCCTCTAACTCCAAATAGTTTCGATCAACAGCCTTCAATATCCTACTTTTTCGCGTCTTCGCACCATTCAACCAATCATTTGACATTTGTGATCCATCTTTAGTTTTCCCTAATTGTGAACTGCCAAATTTAGCTTCATCAATAACATATTTGATCTATGATTCTGCATTTGTATTTTCGTATAATCCATCAATCCCTTTTACTATTTTATCATTTATGCCTGATGGTGCACTTTTTCCGACTGACTTTAAATCAAATCCAGCTTCTTTTAAACTTTGATTATTCAATAAATTGTCACTAGATTTTATTTCACCATAATTACCTTTTTGCTTATTTGTAGCTGTTTTCGCATCAAAATTATCTACAGTTGTGTTTTTGTTACTGCTAGGTTTACCGTTAGCCGTACCCTAAGTATCATCCTTAGCCCCTTTAACTCAACCAATTTCTTCCTAAAGCTTTGAAATCTTACTTTGAGTATAGGCTTTCGTGTCTTTATGACTTAGGGTGATTGCCTCTTCAAATATTAACTACTATAATTACAAGTAAATTAAAACAAACTTAAAAGGAATGAATTCTTTACTATACAGAATTCATTCCTCACTAGTTGCTTAAAATATTTATCTAACTCTTTAGTTTCAATTCACATTCAATATCCCCTAAACATACATTAAATTTAAATTTCCCTCCATATTTTTAAATTCCTAAAAATGATGGAAAGCTAGCATACCCTGCAAGCTTATGCTGAATACCACTCTTCCGTAGAAAAATTATCAGCATTTGAATTTCCTTCTAACTCCCATTCGCTAATAAAATTAATTATTTCTCCTAAAATTAGATTTATATCATGATTTTTTATAATCAAACCTCTATGATTATTCCAAGTCAAATCAATTTCGATATTTATATTCAACTCATCCTCACATTTACTTAAAAAGTCATTCATTACTAAGGTAAAACATAAATTCACAAAATTATCAGAAATCCAAATTACGGATGAATCATCATTAACCTTCTCTATTCTAAATCTTAAATTATTGTATGCAATCCACTTTATATTACCTTGTATTTTTTCTACATTCATAATTATTTTCCTCCCATACTATGAAATAATCCTGTCAAGACATCCATTGCTGGATTTGTTTTTAAACTGCCATATATCACATCTTCCCATGAACCATACTTTTTATAAAGTTGTTCAGGTGTAGATCCTTCTGCTCTGCCATATTCAAGAATATTTCTTTCATTGCATTCAATCCATCTAAATTATTAGATTTTATATACGTTTCCATTCTTCCTTGATTTCGCTCTTCAACTTTCAATCTAGCAATTTCCTCCATAGATAGCCCATCATTTTGAAGATTTTTAATATCTTGTTCTAGTTGTATTCTTTTTTGTTGTATTTTTTCATGATACTTTATTCTTTCGCTTCTTGCATAAGCTACATCATCACCATTTGTCCAGTCTACCCCAAACTTATTTAAGGCAGATTCCTTCTTAGGTGAATATCCATATACAGCTTCAGTATTTCCCTCAATCTCCTTTGCTATCTTAGGATTATCTAATGGATTTCGAAGTTTAGAATTTATTTCTCTTCTGGTACCACCAGCCTCGACTATATCATCAAGATAATTGCTTACAGTTTTACCCGTACCCTTATAGTTGTTATCTCACGCTAATTTTTAATTAGAGATTTTTTCAATAGACTCAACAAAAGAGACCTCAAATATGAGGTCTCTTTTGTTGAGTCTTTTTCATCTATAACTTCCTCTTTACTTATTCAATATCAGACAATCTTCCTTATTGAAATATAATAAAATCCTAATAAAAACGCGTTCTTCAAAAAGTTCTTTTTCTGCCCTACGAATCTAGTAAAATGGCTATAAGATATTACAAATTTAAGCTACGCTTAACTTGCACTAATAAATCCATTAATCCATTTCTTTCTGGATTTTTTTCCACTTCTTTTTTCACATGTTCTTCCAAATAATTATAAAAAGTTTCAAAGTCCAAATACACTTGTTGTTCAGACTCAACAGCTGGAGAATCTAATTCAACTAACACATGCTTATCATCTAAAGGTGTAGGTAGCTGTGACATATCAAATTCATCTAAATCAGACTGAAAATGAACGAATACTATTTCTTGTCCAAATCCCTCTTTTTTTACAAAAAAACTCAAAGCTCTTTCCAAGTACTTACCGTTTATAAAGTTAAAATATATTGACATCAATTCATCGTTTTTCTCTTTATCTTCAATAAATTCAAAATTACTATTCACTTTATCCTCCTATAAATATTGTATCTTGATAATATCAGTCTAGAATTGGGAAAAAGTTAGTTATCTCACCAGCATCATTTAAATAACCTCTGAACTTCAATCCATTTGAAGCAGTACCTTCAACAAGCCTACCATTTATTGTTCCCTTTTGCATTGCTTCTTTTCCCCACTGATATATCTTATCATCACTAATCATTGCTGGATCGTATATTGTTTTAGGCTCCTTAATATTTTTATACGAAACAGGTTCTGCAATATTTCCAGCCATATCTTTTCTAGGTATTTTGTATTCAATCTCATAAATCCCTTCAAGGTATTTTTGTGTCGCTTGTACCTCTTCTTTTGTAAATCTATTATTGATAGATTTATTTTCGCTGCTTATTCCTTCAATGTCGTTATACACATTGTGCTCTAAATCTACACTTTTTCCAATACCATTGTCAGATTTCCGTATTTTCTCTTCTATAATTATTTGAATTTGCTTTGCCCATTCCATATTTAACTTTTCACTATGAAACGTCCCACTCACAGGACTAAACCCTTTCCCGCTTTGCACTTCAGCGAGTCCGGCTGTGATGCTAGCTGCTAATTGTAGGGCGGTGCTGTAGTTGTTGCTGGACGAATGATTGAATTCATATAAACGCTCTAGTTTTTCTTCTAGTTTTTTCCTCATCGCAACTAAGACCGCAACAATTGCGTCTACTCCGGGCATTGGTGTAAGTACTTCGATTGCTTCTATACTTGCAATCGATTGATTGGCATGTCTCGTAGAGTAAACTGCTACGATAATCCAGTCGTTGAAAACTTCTTCATATCATGAAAGAGAATTGTGGAAGCACTTCATCATTTGAAACTTTTGTTTTTGTATTTTGGGATATATAATTCACCGTACCAAATATTGTAATTCCGAAATAAAAAGCACTTGTTGCTTTTAATCGGCAATCAAGTGCTTTAAGTTCATCTGTTTATTAAGTAGGATTATTTTAGGGGATTTTCAATTAACTTTACAATATCTTTAAAACTTACGAATTCATTAGTTTCACGTTTATTCCATTTATTTACATTCTTAGCCCACTAATAGCTATCTCGCCTAGTTATTGTTCTTATATTCAAAAGAATTACCTCTCTTCTTTGCACAAATATAAGTATTGGCCAAACTCAGGGAATGTATCCCAATTTCTAGATACATCATCTTTTGTCTCTCGCTCTTCTACTTCTCCAGTTTTAGAATCTTTTTGCTCCATAGCAATATGACCATTTTCTTGATACCCCAAAATCATACTTTTTAACTGTGTATCTCCGTCATATTCCCAATACATTATTGTCCTTAGGAATAGTCTATTATCTTCTTTAACAATAAAATCGTAGTGTAAATATTTACGAAGAAAATCATCCAAAAAACTTACCGATACCCATTTCTCAGTGACATTTACTAAATACTTTGGCTGCTCTCCATCACTAAGAACAGCAGTATAAGAATGACGATTTTCATGAAGTGTCTTGGCTGCATTCTTATCAATAATATTCCAAGGCTTCTTTTTTATGTTAGACCACTTATCACAATAATAAATTTCCATTAATTATACACCTTCCCATTAATATCACGAATAATAATCCCTTTCTCATTCGCCTCTTCAATAATTTTTTGTGGAACTGGCTTTGTTTGTACAGGGATTTCCAAAATTAGCTCTCCATCTAGTTGACCACCTTTTAAAGCATTAGGATTAAATTTACCTGAAGAAATTTCTGAACCGGAAGAATACTTTTTAGTAAACTCACTTAAATAACTTAATGCCGTCTTTTCTTTTACTTCAGCCAATTGGGTAAATTTCCTCGAGACAATTTCTTCACCCGGAATATAAGAATCCACAACATATTTCTTCCCATTGTTTTTTCACAAAATCGGGTATTGATTTCTTTTTAGATAGTGTTTTATCCGTGCCCTTACTACCATCTTTAGATTTCGCAAACTTATAATAAGCTTCTATTAATATACGTTTCAATACAGGGTCTGGTGGTGATTTAAGCATACTTAAAGATTCTCCTCTGATTCCTTCAAATTCAACATTCGAATTAACTAGTGAAGGTGTCTGATTATACCTTGCTTCATAAGAACTAGCAAAATCAGTTTGTCTAAAAGCAGGTGGAACTTCAGTCTCTCTATTTTCCGTACCCTATGTTGTAATCTTAAAATAAAAAGCACTTGTTGCCTTTAGTTGACAATCAAGTGCTTTAAGTTCATATGTTTTTAAGTAGCATAAATTTGTAAGTTTTGTAGTAACAGTATGACACCTTTTGTACATCATGACAAATACTATGTTAAAACTTACGAGTTTGTTAGTTTCATATACACTCCATGTGTTTATATTTATCACCCGGTAAAATGTCATCTCGCCTAAGCTCGTACTTTGTTTTCTATTCTAGAATTGCACACAGTACTCCATGACGGTACAACCATCATGAGTCTTTACTTTTTTATAGCCTGTTTTTTGAGTTCACTTGTCTTATATGCGTTCATATTTTTAATTTTTGTACTACAAACCTTTTTGCTCTTGTACATAGCTATAAATCTAGTATCATAGGTTGTAATATTTTAAAAATCATTATAAGCAAACTAATTTGTTTACTTTTATAAACTATAATTTAAACATGAGTATTACTTAGAGCAAAAAAGCTTTAAAGTTATTCATAAATATTAGTTATTTAAAAATCCATGTTTTTCAAATGCTCTTATTAAAAAATATTACTCTGCATGTCTCAAATGTTTTGGATTATCCTTTTTGGGTGGCACCCACTCTACTTCTCTTAACCACTTTTCCACAGCTCTCTAGTTTCTTTATGTGACTCTTCGGTAATAGTTGAATTTACACCAAAATAAGTCTTATTGCCTACAGTAACACTTGCAATTGTATAACCTAAATCTATTGAGTATGGCTTTAATCCTACCTTCTCTCTAAATCTTTTTACTCCTTCACATCCTGCAATAGAACTTTATCTAAAGACATAAAAAATCCCCTCCATAATAAACAGTACAGTAACCTTCTTTCAGCTGTCTACTATAAGGGGGTAATACCCGAATACAGAAATCATCTTCTTGATGTTGCATAATTTTTTCAAGATGACCTCTACAAAGGATACATATTATTCTTTATTTAAACTTTTTTATGAAGACCACCAAACGAAAGCCGGTAGGAATCTGCGTCTATTATCTTGACGTATTATCATAATTATCAGCATTAGGATCATAGTCCAATATTACGTTATTAAGTTTATGATTGACATTATTTATTCTGGTCAACAGATCCTCAACCTCTTCTGATAACAATTCATTCTCTAATTCATTCCTATCAATGCTTCCTAATTCTTTTTTTATGATATCAACCACACCCACAAAAACTTTTGGATGTGTCACTACTATCTCTCCAATGGCTAAGTGAACTAATAAATTTTCTGTTTCACCCTCATTGCAGACGGTTTCGAACTCATAAAATGTTCTTGCAGTAGCATATTTATATCCTCTATTTTCATTTAACATATTATCATACATTTCTTTAACAGCCTCAATTAATTCATTATACTCCCAATCTTCCATTTATATTCCTCCTATAAGACTATGGTTTTAATCTGTTTCCGTTATTATGGATAACCTCTAGTTCTATATTTTTATATTTTTTAGAAAATTCCGCTATTACCCTACTACAACTATCGCAAGTATCTAATTCTGTAAATAACTTTATTTTACCTTTTGCCTCAGTATTATTTCCAAGTCTGTTAGCTATATCATTTAGAATTTTATACTCAGTATCAGAATCTCTTGGGTACTCAATTCCATTCTTATCTGCTGCTTTTGAAGCTTTAAAAGTTGGGTTATTAGGCTTTAATGAAATATCCGCTATCCTTTCCTCTAACGTACCATTTAGTTCATTTATGCTACTTTGAGCAAAAAACTCTGATTTATCAATACCTTTAACATCTACTTCTGCTAAAGCAAAGTTCCCAGACTTTTTATATCCACTAGTTAATTTCCCCCTTAGCTCTTTCACTCTATCAATTATATGAGCTTCAGTTGCTATATCAATTTCCCTTGTAGGATAAACTTTACCCGTACCCTTAGCAATCCCCGCACTCCCAGACGTTGCTTTCTTCACATCTCCAACCTTTTTTAAATCATGAAGTTTATCAACTATTTTTACACCTTTCCCATATGGAGTCATCATCCCCACTGCTAGGAGTTTTTCACCATAGGTAGCTTCTGGGTCAAAGAGTGTGAAAAGATCACCAAAGAGAAAATCGAATCCAAACTTCGCCACACCGATTAAAAAAGGATCGAGTACTGGCCTTCTACCACCGACTGGCTGGCCAAAAATGTTATGCTCCATTTCATAATCATCGGTTTCAACTTGGAAATCCTCACCTATATTCCCTTTTATTGTACCATTTTTAATTCCTTCAAGGTATTTTTGTGTCGCTTGTATCTCTTCTTTTGTAAATCTATTATTGATAGATTGATTTTCGCTGCTTATTCCTTCCATGTCGTTATACACATTGTGCTCTAAATCTACACTTTTTCCAATACCATTGTCAGATTTCCGTATTTTCTCTTCTATAATTATTTGAATTTGCTTTGCCCATTCCATATTTAACTTTTCACTATGAAACGTCCCACTCACAGGACTAAACCCTTTCCCGCTTTGCACTTCAGCGAGTCCGGCTGTGATGCTAGCTGCTAATTGTAGGGCGGTGCTGTAGTTGTTGCTGGACGAATGATTGAATTCATATAAACGCTCTAGTTTTTCTTCTAGTTTTTTCCTCATCGCAACTAAGACCGCAACAATTGCGTCTACTCCGGGCATTGGTGTAAGTACTTCGATTGCTTCTATACTTGCAATCGATTGATTGATTTCCTGTATTTGTTGTCTTATTTCATGTTCGATCACATCTGTTGAAGCAACTTTTGCTTGGAACTCATTTGGGAATGCTTCGTTTTGGCGAATTAATTCTTCACATAAGCATATAATTCCTTGCGCTAATGGCCGAAATGTTTGGACAAGGTAGGCTTTTGCACTACTGTATGTTTGTCCTTGTAATACTGTATCTATCGCAAACGCATCGATAGATTGAATGGCTTGTTCCATACTTTGAATCGTAGCATTACATATAGCGTTCATACTTTGAGTTTGACTTTGTACTTCTCCCAAATACATGTTTAAACTCATGTATTGACCTCCCTTTGTAGTTGCTGCTGTTCATAGGAAAGGTCGTTTTCTTTCTCACTGAGATGCCGTTTTTCTTTAAGCAACGTCTCTTTTTCGTTTTCTAATTCGAATGTAAGTTTTCTTTCATACTGTCCGATTTCTTGTCGCATATTCGTAAAAAGGTGAAACACTTCTTTGTCACCATACCAAGTTTCTAGTATTCGGTTAAATAAACGATTGCTTCTATTTTTCCATTCATGAAAACTAGCCTCAGCTTGTTCTTGATTTTGCAGTGCAATTCGGTTTTCATTTTGTTCTTCAAATATACTTCGTAATTTTTGATTACATTGACTTATTCTCGTTTCAAGTTCTTGACTCATCTTTTCTCCCTACCTTTTCCCCTTTACGTAGGCCGTTACATTATTGAAAAGTCTTTTGAAGTCCGGTATCCATTTTCTCAAAATCATTTGCTACAGAATGGATATTATCAATCGTCTGTTGAAAAGCAGCGCAAAATTGTTTCGTGATGTGTAAATTTTGCTGATTTGCTTCTTGTGCTTTGAAGTTCACAGATAGTGTAGTACGCGTTGCCTTATTTATAGAGCGACTAGTAGCACTCTGCATTCTATCTGAAGCATTTCTCATTTTCGTTGCAAGTTGCGTTGCCCTATGCAAATTACTTTGAAATTCTCCCATTACTTACTCCCCTCTACCTTTTATTTACAAAAATTATACCACGGAAAAATATTCTAATAAACCGAATGTTCGAATTTAACATACAATTCAGCACTGTTACTGAGGATACGAGCAAATCTTCTATTTCAACATAACTGTATCGAAAGTAGATTTTACTTATACAAAAAAAGATGACCTCAGCCATATGCTAAAGTCATCTTTTTCTACCTTATTATTTTACTAATTCTCCATTATAAGCTTTTATATTTAGCGGAGCTGTTAAAAATTGCGGTGCTTTACTAACGAAAGATGTGAAGTGTTCACTCGTATTATGACTCGCAACTGCTGCTTCATCTTTCCATACTTCTACCATCGTATAAACACTTTCTTTTTCTGTATCTTTATATAGTTCATAAGATACATTTCCACTTTCTTCTCTAGAACCATGAAGTAGTGGCTGAATTTCTTCTAAAAATGATTGTTGTTTCGCTGGATCTACTTGAAATATTGCGTGAATAATAATCATGGTGTTTCCCCTCTCATATTCCACTTATTTCTTTTAAAATTACTTCCACTCAGCAACTTTTTCAACTGGAAGACGTACTGATTGATAACCACTGTCAGCAGCTTTTCCGATTGAAATTAACATTACTGGTACGTGACGTTCTTTATCTAATCCGAAAGCTTCTGCGATTTGGTCTTTTTCAAATCCGCCAATTGGACAAGTGTCATAACCGTGAGCACGAGCTGCTAGCATAAATTGCATCGCTACAAGACCACCGTCAATTAAAACCGTATCTTTCATTACTTCTGGTGTAACCATTGAGAAGTAAGCTGAAAGTTTTTTCATTTGATCTTCTTTTACTTCAGCTGGCATTAAACCACGCTCTACTGCTGTACCGTAAATTTCTTCTGCGTTATCAAAGTTGTTTAAGTCACCAAATAAAGCGATCATTGCTGAAGATGTTTCTACTTGAGATTGATTGAATTTCGCAAGTGGCGCAAGTGTTGCTTTTGCTTCGTCACTTTCAATCACTACGAATCTCCATGGTTGCATGTTTACTGAAGATGGTGCCAGTGTTGCTTCTGTAAGAATTTCTGTCATTTCTTCTTTGCTAATTTTCACTGAAGGGTCGTACTTACGAATTGAACGACGTCCTGTTAAAATTTCGTTAAAATCATTTGTTTTTACTGAGTTAGTCATAGTTGTATTCTCCCTTTTTTATAATTCTTTTATATTTTCTTGAATATGGTTTAACATATTTAAAAGATTGTCTCGTTCTTCTTCACTTAATCCTTTAAATGCAGATGCTGCAAAACGCTCTTTTTCCTCTTGAAACGCTTGAATTTTATTTCGTCCCTCTTCAGTAAGAGAAACTAACGTAATTCTGTTATCATCTGGATTTTTACGTCTTACAATCATTTCATTTGCCTCAAGCTGCTTTAAATGTCTCGTAATCGCAGCATTATCAATATTCACTTCTTGCTGAAGTGCTTTTTGACTAATTTCACCTACTTCATATAACTGAAGTATAAGCTCTAATCGAGACTGGCTCATACCCGTACACCCTTCAAACTTCGAACTTACTTCTTTATTTAGAAAGTGTAATTTATATAAAATAATCGCTTCTTTTGAGCACGAACTTGTCAAATTAACCCTCCTTCACAATCAAAATAAAAATGTTTGATGTATCAATAGTTGATATGTCAATTAATATAATCTATATCGATTTAGAATGCAAGCATTTTGTTTTCATTTTTATTTTTCCAAATTAAGGCGCTTTGTAGCGTTACAAAAAATGTAAATTTCATTATAATAATAATAATTTAAATGACTGGAGAGTGATTGTTATGCGGCAATACACAAATAGAAATGAGGAAATGAAAATGGGAAATGAAATGAGGATATTTATATATGACAACAATAAATATAGGGATTGTTGCACACGTAGACGCTGGCAAGACGAGTTTGACTGAGCGTATTCTATATGAAACGAATGTAATTAAAGAAGTTGGCCGAGTTGATAGCGGAAGTACACAAACTGACTCAATGGAATTAGAAAGACAACGCGGAATTACGATTAAAGCTTCTGTCGTTTCTTTCTTTATTGATGATGTAAAAATAAATGTCATTGATACACCTGGACACGCTGATTTTATCGCTGAAGTGGAGCGATCGTTCCGCGTTTTAGACGGTGCGATTTTAGTTATCTCTGCCGTTGAAGGTGTGCAAGCACAAACAAAGATTTTAATGCGAACATTACAGAAACTAAACATACCGACTATTTTATTTGTTAATAAAATTGATCGTAGTGGTGCAAATACTGAAAAAGTTATGAAACAAATAAAAGAAATTCTTTCAAATGAAGCATTCCCCTTCTATTCTGTCCATAACGAAGGAACAAAGACAGCTCATATTATTGAATATAAATCATATGACGATTGTATAGAGCGATTAGCGCCATATAACGAATCATTGCTTGCATCATATGTAAATAACGAAATAATACCGGACGCATTATTAAGAAAAGAGCTAGAACAACAAATACAGCAAGCAAATGTGTATCCAGTCTTTTTCGGATCAGCCATGACAGGCATGGGCGTACCTGAACTACTTGAAAATATTTCAGCCTTACTTCCAGCTAATAATTCGTCTCAAGATGAAGAATTATCCAGTGTTGTTTTTAAAATTGAACGTGAATCTTCCGGAGAAAAGATTGCTTATGTAAGAGTTTTTTCAGGTAGCTTACACGTTAGAAAATATGTGGATATACAGCGGAATAAGTCTCTACCACATAAGGAAAAGATTAAAAAAATGTGCATATTTCATAATGGAGATGCCGTTCAAACTTCTACCGTTCCTAGTGGAGAGTTTTGCAAAGTGTGGGGACTGAGTGATATAAAAATTGGTGATATTATTGGTGAACGGACGGATTATATAAAGGATATTCACTTTGCCGAACCACAAATGGAAGCAGCCATTGATGCGGTACCTAAGGAACGAATTCATGATTTATACGCTGCTCTTATGGAACTATGTGAAGAAGATCCACTCATTAAAGTGTGGAAAGACGATATTCATAATGAACTATACATTCGCCTTTTCGGTGAGGTGCAAAAAGAAGTCATTGAAACAACACTGTATGAGAAATATAATTTGCAGGTTACTTTTTCAAATACGCGAGTTGTATGCATTGAGAAACCAATTGGCGTAGGTAATAGCGTGGAAGTAATGGGTGAAAAAGCGAATCCATTTTACGCAACAATTGGTTTTAAAATTGAACGTGGTGAACTTAACTCTGGCATAACGTATAAATTAGGTGTTGAGCTTGGTTCATTGCCTTTAGCATTTCATAAAGCGATTGAAGATGCAGTATTCCAAACGTTAAAACAAGGTTTATACGGATGGGGAGTTACGGATATTATCGTCACGTTAACACATACCGGCTATGCAAGTCCTGTTACAACAGCGAGTGACTTTAGAAACTTAACACCGCTCGTTTTAATAGATGCTTTAAAGAAAGCCGAAACATATGTATATGAACCAATAAACGAGTTTGAATTAACCGTACTGGAACGTGCAATTAGTACCGCAATGTATAAGCTCGCTGCCATTCCAGCAACTTTTGCAGAGCCTATATTATATAATGATTCTTACCAATTAACAGGATCATTACCTGTTGCGAAAACAGAGCATTTTAAACGAATGCTTCATTCATTTACTGAAGGAGAAGGTATCTTTACAACAAATCCAGCTGGTTTCACAAAGCTGAAGCCTCCCTTCCCTACTCGAAAACGTGTTGATTATAATCCGCTGAATCGGAAGGATTATTTGCTTCATGTGCTGAAGGCTTATTAAAGTAAAAGAGGTGCAATTCGCACCTCTTTTTGCATGTATTGATAAGTTAGTTTTCCCTAATAATTTCTTTAAGCTTTTCTATTATTTTCGCTATTGCTTCAATTGAATTTTCTGTTTCATATTCTCCAACATTTACAGAATGATTTGCGTTTTTGATAACATCAATTTTTAAATTTGTATTATGTAACTGATTAATTTGATCTGCATTGTATTGGTGATCTTTGTCTCCAATTACTAAAAGCCCTTCATGATCACTATGTAAGATAGATTCAAAAATCGTATCAAACGTCAGTAAAGGTGTAAGTAATATCATTTTTGACTGCAAAAACTCTTCTCTCTTCATTACACCATTCGCAATTGGAATCGTTCCAAGTGATTTCCCTAAAAACATTGTATGACTGTATTGCTCATCTTTTAATACTTCATTCATTATAGGATGAATATCATCCATCATTACTTTCGTTACTTCTTCCATTGGTTTATTCATTAATTGTCCATCATAAGAATAATGAATATGTACTACATCCATTTTATGTTCAAGCATTAACATCGTCGCATAATAAAATAACGGCTTATCGTAATTGTATCCTGAACCTGAGAACATAAAGCAAACCGTACTAGAACCTTTTTCTATATGTGTATAATGAATTGCTTTGTCATTTATATGTATCTCTTTTTTAGTCCCCTTCACCGTTCTCCCCTCCGAATACATTTAATCTTGTAAGACGATATGTTCTGTATGAACTGCTATATCCTTTACTTTCTCTTTTATAAACGCGGGCTGTAAATTATATGCATCTAACTCTTCTACCGGCACCCACTTAAATAAATACTTCCTTCCCTCTTCTTCCAAAATATATTGATCTTCTCCATTTGCAGGTAACTCATGTAGCTCTACTTCGTAATAAAAACTAATCTCATGAAACTTTCGCTCAGAAAGTGTGAAGAAATTTTCTACTGACCATATTAATCTCTTCACTTCAATAGGAACATTTAGTTCTTCTGCAAGCTCTCGTTTTAACGCGTCTTCACTATTTTCTAGCATTTTCACTCGTCCGCCCGGTACGTACCAAAAATCTTCACCGTCCCCTTGCAAAATAAGGATTTTATTATCATGTTTACAAATTGCTCCGACACGGTAATTAAAACATGTTTCCTCTACTTTAAACGTAAGATCCATCTGTAATGCCCCCTATATAATATCGAATCATTGCAAAGCTATTATGTATGTGCTGTACAAATAAGATTACTAAATTCGCCCACTTCATTCAATCATTTTCGAATTTTCCGAACTCTTATTTTTCATCATTACAAGTGTATATACATATGTTACAATCACATTGCACACTAGAAAAACAGTATGGGGGTACGAATGGAAACGTTATTAATCCAGCAAACTGAGAAATCCAATAAGTTTTGGAAAATCGTTGTGAAAGAAAAAGACTACGTTGTGTTTTATGGGAAAATTGGCACAGCTGGCAGCGTGAAAGCGAAAGAATTTGAAACAGAAGAAGAATGTATGAAAGAAGCTAACAAACTAGTTGCTTCCAAACGTAAAAAAGGATATACAGACCCATGCCCTGGGGAAATTTACATAAAAGAAAAAACGATAACAGAAGAAGAATTTTGGGAACTACTTAGTCGTGCAAAAACGAAAGGTGAAGACCAAGAAGAACAAATAGAATGGCTTACTTCTCATCTCGCAAAACGTACAGTACATGAAATTGTAGCCTTTGATACGCATATGCATCGTATTTTGACAGCTTCCTATACGTCTCGTTTATGGGCTGCTGCCTATATTATTTTAGGTGGTTGTTCGGACGATTGTTTTGATTACTTCCGCGGATGGTTATTATATCAAGGAAAAGAGACATACGAAGCTTGTATTGAAGATCCAGAACGGTTAATTCCTGTATTAGAAAATTTGAGTGAGTATGACGTCCCAGAAATAGAAGAACTTTCTTTATATTTCGGTTTCACTGTATATGCAGAAAAAACTGGTGACGAAGATGATACTTACTTTACACTTTACCATGTCTTATCTAATGAAGAATTCGACGATGTAGATTTTGAGTTTGACTGGAATGAAGAAGGTTTAAAAAAGAAGTTTCCTAAGCTATGGGAGATGTATGGGGAAGAACCGATTGAGTGGTAGATGAATATTAGGACTCTGTTTAGCAAATAGACAGAGTCCTTTTTCATTGGACTCTTATTTAAACTCTCTTTATTTCATGCCACTTTTCTAACAGCACCTTTTCTCTTTCCTTTGAAATACCTGCTTTTAATTCCCTATTTTCCATTTCCTTCATCCACCCATACACGTCTGTAACTGTATCTTCTAAACTTCTAAAAGTAAGCCCTTCTTTAACGGCACTCTCGACACTAATAGAAAACCCACCTTTCCACGGCTTCGTTTCCCCTTCTAACGGAAAAGTTTCGGGAAGCCATAAAGGCATCTCTGTCCAAGGCTGCACTTTATGTTCATTCATAAACGATTCATCAACCCAAACAAATTCAGCATCGCTATTCGTAACCTTTTTACATGTATTTAATAGTTCTTCCATCGTTAATTCATCATTCGGACCTGTTATATTGAATGTACCTGCTTTATTATTTTCTGCCATGTCGAGTCCAAAGCTCGCGACATCTTTTATATCAACTAATTGTACTGGACGATCTTTTCTTCCTGGAACTAACACTTTTCCGCCCTTTGCTACACGCTGAATCCAGTATGGAAGTCGATCTGTATAATCAAACATTCCTGAAAGAAGTCCTGCTCTTACGTGTAAAACACGCCCCGGCCAATACTTCTCTACTTCTTTTTCACATAATACTTTAAGCGCACCATAATACTCATAAGGAGATATTTCACCATTCTCTACAGCCTTTATTTGCTCACCCGTTGGTTCAGGTTGTAATATATAGTCTTCTTTTATGTCATGCGGGATCCAATCTTTATATACGGAAAGGCTTGAGATGAATATATAGTGTTCAATATTATCTTTCAGTACTTCTCCAACATTTCTAATGTGATGTGGAGAAAATCCACATGTATCTACGATAACATCCCATTTTCGATTTTCTAAACTTGATACATCACCATTTCTGTCACCGATAAGCTGCTCCACTTCAGGAAAAACTTCTTTGTTTGTTCCGCGGTTAAATAATGTAACTTCATGTCCTCTGTTCAAAGCCTCTTCTACAAAAGCTCTTCCTAAAAATCGTGTACCGCCTAGTATTAGAATTTTCATGGTTCTCCCCCATTCGTGATAAAAAATCTATTCATTTGTTTAACGATTTTTTATTGTGGAAAGTTACGCGGGATTTTCTTTTTTACTACAATTTTAATTCTATAAGCAAAAAAGAAACCCTTTTGAAAAATTAATCAATACGGTTTCTTAAATAAAAAGTACTTATTTTTATATGTATTATATGGACAATGCCCCTGCCAAATTGACAGGAGCATTGCTTTTTCAAAACTTATTTTCTTTTTTAAACTTGAATTAAAATTAATATGAAGTCCAGCCGCCGTCTACAGAAATGACTTGTCCGTTTACGAAACTAGCTTCGTCTGACCCTAAGAAGATAGCCAGTTGTGCAACTTCTTCTGGTTGTCCAGCACGTGGATTAATTGCCATACCTAATGCTTGACGGCTCGCACCAAATTCGCTCACATTCGTCATTGTAGAAGCAATGTTTGTTATGACTGCTCCAGGGGCGATACCGTTACAACGGATGTTGTTGTTTGCATACATAAAGGCCGTATTTTTTGTTAGGCCAACGACTGCATGTTTAGATGCTGTGTAAACAGCACCAGCACGTGCACCGCATAATCCACCTGCAGAAATATTATTGACGATCGTACCGTGTCCTTGTTCCAAGAATAGATTCACTGCAATACGCATTGTTTTCATTACAGATACTGTATTCACAGAGAAAACCTTTTCCCAGCGTTCGTCTGAAACTTCACCAACAGGTTCCATTCCATCCATGATACCTGCATTATTAACAAGAATATCTAATTCCCCGTAAGCTTGTTTTGTTTCATCGAAAAGGCGTTGAATATCTTCATCAGAGGTAACGTTTGTTTGAACAGCAATGGCCTCTGCACCTGTAGCTTTAATTCCTTGCACTACATATTGAGCCCCTTCTAAATTTAAGTCTGATACAACGACTTTTGCTCCTTCTTTTGCATAACCTTCTGCAATTGCTTTCCCCATACCTGACGCAGCACCAGTGACAATTGCTACTTTACCTTCTAATCTCATCTGAAACGGCCCCCTTTGTCTTTTATTGCACAGTTGTTCAATAAAAATTATAATAATTTAAAAGAGCGCTTACAATGAGCAAAAAAGTGATAAATGTTCAATAATTAACACATCGAAAGAAATGTGTTCATTAAGAGGTGAAAAAAATGATGCGTACAGATATGCGTATTGTGAAAACAAAAGAGGCGTTACATAACGCATTGTTAGAATTATTAAACGAAAAAACTTTAGAAGTCATCTCCATCTCGGAAATTTGCAGAAAGGCAAAAGTAAATCGTGGTACATTTTACTTGCATTATAAACAAGTAGAAGATTTATTTGAGGAGTATTTTAAAGAAATTACAGCAGATTTGACACGTTCTTATCAAGAACCTTATCGCTACGTATCAGTATTGAAAACTAGTAAATTAGATCCTACTACAATTCGGATTTTTCATCATATCGAAAAATATAAATCATTCTACAGAATTGTATTTTCCAAAAAGGTTCCTTTAATATACTATTATTTATTTTTTGAGGAAATAAAACATTTGTTACTTCAAGATAAAGAAGCTTTATTTAAAGAAGGGGTGAACCCTTCACTTTATTGTTCCTACCAAGCGAATGCGATTATTGGCATCATTATTGAATGGTATCAAAATGATTTTTCTTATAGTACAAGTTATTTAAATGATCAACTTGTTCAATTTTTAAACTTGGGAGTAGATGGTTAATTTAAAACAAAGTTGTATTGTTTATAAAAAAGATGTACCGAAACTAACTACACTCTGTTACTGCACTAACTGGGCAGAATAACTCAATTAGAAAACTATCTCCATATGAAATATCCGTAAACTTAAAGTAACTCCAAAATATACAATGAAAGTTGATTTTGGAGTTATTTTTTGTTTAATTCACTTTTCTTCGGCACTCTGCATCTAGACGGTAAATCTGTTGACCACGGTAAGACTTTATCAATTTCTTCTTTATTGTTTAAATCGATATTTGGGAGCGTTTCAAACAAATAAAGAAGATAATAATATAGAGAACAAAACAAGTATAACTAAACCTTTTATTCTCATTTTCATAAAAATAAACATATTAATCTTTTAAATAAGGAAATATGTACTCTTTAATTAACTCCCATACATCATTAGCTTCCAATATAATTCCAGCTGCTATGGCCACCACCAAATCCTTCTCCGGTACACAACAAATCACATTCCCACCATCACCCATGGCACAGTATGAAAAGATTCCATCCTCTTCTCGTAACCACCATAAGTAACCATATTGATTTTGGTTCATTTCTGTCGACTCTTTTACCCATGATTTTGAAAGAATTTGCTTTCCATTATGAGTACCATCACTCAAATATAATTGTCCAAACTTCACCATATCTCTAGCTGTTAAAGTTAGTCCCCAGCCGCCCGTCGAAATACCATTTGGATCATGAACCCATCCTTTCACATCTTTTCCGAATAAGTCATCGAATCCAAAAGATTTCATATTGTAGTTTGGAATTTCTCTCATACCGAGTGGCTGAAATAAGTATTCATTCGCAAATTCACGCGCACTTTTTCCTGTTACACTCGTAATAATTGCTGATAGTACATGCGCTCCTGCAGATGAGTATTTAAAAGATCCGATTTCTCCGCCGTTCCCCATTCTATTAAGTGTATACTGTACCCAATCCTCTTGTGTACATAGTTCTTCTAACGGTTCTTGCCAGTCTACAAAAGGATATGGCGCTGTCATTGTTAGAAGATGGCGTACTGTTACTTCAGATGCCTTAAGTTTATATTCAGGGAAAAACTCTATTACTTTTTGATCAACGCTTTTTATATAGCCTTTATCTATACATATCCCAATTAGCGCAGAGATTATCGTTTTTGTAACTGACGCTACATGAAATGCATTATTTGGTCCGTAACCGTTATAATATTTTTCAAAAATAACATTACCTTTCTGCACTACTAACATACCATTCATATTTTATATTCTTCTTTTATAATCTGATCTAACTTTTCAGCAGTTTTCATTATTCCTCTCCCTTTAACCTATAATTAAAAAGGTTCGATAGGTACATATATATCAACTATATGTTTCTTTTCTGGGATGCTTCTTTGGATCATTTCTATACACTTCAAAAGGATACGAATCTCTCGGTTTATATCCGCTATTTGGCAGCCATTCACCGTATATAAAGTCCCATGCTCCTTTATATTCATCTTGGAATATTTCAAAATGCCCTACTGCATACTTTCCAGAAGCTATTACCATTATTCCAATATCACTCGTTTCTACTGCGGGCGCATCTGGAATTGTTATACATAAACTTGTTCTTAAATGATAGTCTTCTGTAAACTCATGATGATCGTGGTAAATGGTTAATACTTTCGTATCCTCAAATACATGATAGTTTTGCTTAGCTGCGTAATGAAATAATTTCTCTATCATTTTTGGAAAAGCTATAGTTAACTCTTCATATGTACCGATATGTCTTATGTATGCGACGTTTATATCGTCCGCTGTTACAATTTCAACATTTCCTCGAACCTTCTTACATTCATTGTATTGAGAAGGTTCACTTACGTCTTTGCAATTCTTGCTATTATGGTTTCGATATTGAGACGGACTTACACCGTAATAACTTTTAAATGTCCGAGAGAAAACTGCTGAATCTGTGAAACCAAAATGGTAAGCGATATCCGTAATCGTCATATCCAATCGATATGTAAGAATGTTTGTTGCCCTTTCTAACTTCAAGCGATTCACATACCGGGATAACGGTTCATCTACTATTCCTTTAAAAATTCTATGAAAATGATACTTTGAAAATCCTGCGACATTGGCTAACTCTTCAATTGAAAGTGAATCATTTATGTGTGATTCTATATAGTCTTGTACTTTATAAATGCGCCTTATGTACTCATTTCTACTTTGTTTACTCTCCATATCTCTTTCTCCTCACAATAAAAAGGCTAACTTAGCGCTAGCCTACTTTTACACATGTTTCAAAAACAAAACTCTACTCCCGCCGTTCCCGTCATAATTTGTATGTACCGATACACCCTCTACCTCATCATCCCCAGCCTCAATTCGAAAACCGATTTCTTGATGAAATAATATCGACTTTTTATTAATTGGTGATGTGATTGCTTTTACAACTTTACGGTTATTTGCACGAGCTACATCAAAGAAATAAGAATATAATGTCGATGCGATTCCTCGTCTTCTATACTTCGGATTTACTCCGATAAAATGAACGTACGCTTCCTCTTTATGCGTTTGCGAAAAGAATCCACATAAAAAACCTAACGTTTCTCCCTCTTCTTCAATAATAAAACTCGTTTCTTGAAAGTGGACGAAAAACAATTTTGGCAACATGCCAGCCATGTCTCTCCCGCCCCACCAATCATTTAAAACAGAATGAATTTTTACATAATCTTCCCCTTGGATATTTCTTACTCGCATATGTTTCTCCCTCTCACTCACTTCATTTTTTCATAAATTTTAATGACTGTTTCTACTAGAAGGATGAATACCCAAATACCTGAAAACACAAGCACAGACTGGAATATCGATCCAATTACCATAACACCAACTGCACCTGTTATTGAAAATGATATTCCACCAAGCCCTGGATCCTGTATAAGTGCTCCAGCAGAAAAAGCGGTTATAATAGAGAATATTAAATAAATAACACTCATTATTTTTAATATCTTTATAGAAAGATACGAAGTTTGTTTTTCTTCCAATTGTGATAATTCGATTTCTCCGCTCGCAATTCCTTTTTGCAAACAATCTTCACATAGAAATTCTTCCTTAATTTTTTTACCACCGTGCAATGTACCTGTTATTTCTTTACAGCGCGAACACTTTCGATTTATCATTTTGGTATCACTCCCATCTCATAAGATTATACTTATACAATTCCATTATTACCTTAATATTCCTTTTATGTATTTTATAGAAAGATGAGGTGTTTTATGATGTCTAAACTTACTTTTGGTTGTAAAAAGCTTACTGAGCAATATGTATTACGACCTAGTTGTTATGCAATTATTTTTAACTCAACTTCTTCAAAGATTGCTGTTGTCCAAAAAGGGGAACGATACTTTTTACCTGGTGGCGGTATGGAAGGTACTGAAACAAAAGATGAATGCTTACATCGTGAACTACTAGAAGAATTAGGATGGGCCATTGAAATTGAGCAGTATATCGGTAATGCAATGCGATATTTTTATGCTGAAAAGGAAGATACATATTATTTAAACGATGGGTTCTTTTACATCGCGAACATGGTGAATCAGCAAACTGAAAACTGTGAGGAAGATCATGTTTTGCGGTGGATGTCTCCTTTACTTGCTGTAGAGCTTCTCATTCATGATCATCAAAAATGGGCCATTGAACAAGCGATTTTATTACGAAATAAAAAATGATCTCCTTCTATGTGAAAGAGATCATTTTTACTACTAACTTACTTTTTTCAAATTGAGAGCAGGCTTTTTGATTCCGCCTTTTTTGACTACATATAAACCGATGAAGATAATAAGACCGCCAACTAATTGCATCATATTGATTTCCTCTCCGATTGTTACAGCTGCAAAGATAACTGCGAACAATGGTACAAGATACATATAAACCATTACTTTTGTTGAGCCGATTTTGCTAATACCGACATACCACATCGCAAGTCCGAAAATTGTCGCAAAGACGATCGAATATGCTAGTGAGCCCCAGCTTGGCATATCTACTGGCCACGTTAATGTATTTACGTTGAATAAACAGTATATAACGAGAGGTACAATTCCAATTAAAGTAGACCATGATGTGACTCTCATTGCAGAGTATTTTGTAATAAGAGGTTGCGCTAATATCGGATACCATCCCCACGCAATTGCCGCGACTAATCCAATTACATTTCCGAGCCATGCATACTCGTAAGTAGCTCCTCCTGTATGCCCTGTTAATAAAACGAATGCTGCACCAATAAATGCTACTATCGAACCAATTTGCACTTTCATCGAAAAACGTTCTTGTTTGTGCAATACTGCTAATATCCCTGTAAATATAGGTGACATCGCAATTAATAATGAGGCGTTCGTTGCTGAAGTATATTTCACAGATAGCATAAACATCGTTTGATACATCGTCGTTCCAACAATGCCTACTGCTAATAATCGTAACCAATCTTTTCTTTCAATACGTAATGAGCGTTCCATTATAAAAGTAATAAGTAATAATACCGGTGATGCTACTAAAAATCGTAAACTATTAAATTGAATGGATGACATAAATGCCACGCCATACTTTCCAATTGTATAATTTGCTCCCCATACTAATGCAACTGATACTAGGAGCCATTCCATTTGCCATCGTTTCATCCGAATCTCCCCTTCCATATTTAGCATAGTAAAATTGGCTGGATAAAACACCGTCCAATTGGCTGTTTTTTTACCCAGCCAATTTGCTATACTTGATGTAGTGAAAAGATACGGAGGCGTTTTTTATGCAATGGAAGCTAGATAATGACAGTAAAATCCCTATTTATCAGCAAGTTGTTGACTTTATTGAAAAACGTATTACATACGGAGAACTTCCTCCAGGTAGCTTCCTCCCTTCAGAACGGAAATTAGCTACTCAATTAAATGTAAACCGAAGTACAGTAACAACTGCTTATAATGAACTTCGTGCTATGGGAATTGTAGAAAGTACGACCGGTAAAGGTACACGTGTGAGTACACATATGTGGGGCGTTTCTCCAACATTAACGCCGAACTGGAGAAATTTCGTAGAAGGTGGTACGTTTTTACCAAACTTACCGTTACTTCGTCATATTCGGTCAGAAGTACAACAAAATGAAAATATTATAGATTTCGCTAATGGAGAACTCGGTTGTAATCTCTATCCTCACGATCAACTACAAACGATTTTACGAGAACAACCGTTAACGAATTCATTAAGTTACGATCACCCGCAAGGTTATCTCCCACTAAGACAAGCAGTCGTAAGATATATGAAAGAATATTTAAAAGTTGAAGCAACCGAACAATCCATTATGATTACATCCGGCGCGCAGCAAGCACTTCACCTTATCGTACAATGTTTATTAAATCCAGGTGATGCTGTTGCTTTCGAAAGTCCATCACACTGTTATTCCCTGCCGTTATTCCAATCAGCAGGTATTCGTATTTTCCCGTTACCCGTCGACGAACACGGTATTAATCCAGACGATGTGCAAGAATTATTTAGAAAGCATCGTATTAAAATGATTTTTTTAAATCCAAATTTCCAAAATCCTACGGGAACGATGCTTCATCCAAAGCGCAGAAAAAAACTGTTATCACTTTGCGCAGACTTACGAATTGCGATCGTTGAAGATGATCCGTCTAGTTTACTTACGTTAGAAAAGAAACAACCTTGTCCTACTTTAAAATCAATTGATGAAAACGGAACAGTCATTTATGTACATTCCTTATCAAAAATGATCGCACCAGGTTTACGAGTCGGCTGGCTTGTCGCCCCGCAGTCTGTAGTAGAAAGGTTATCTGACGCACGGCACCAAATGGAATTAGGTATGAGCATATTCCCGCAGTGGCTTATGCAGCAGTTTTTTGAAACCGTACCATTTCAATCCCATATCGTACCGTTACGAAAACAACTAGCAGAAAAAAGAGACGTTATCGTCCGCGCCCTAAACGAGCAACTTCACGATAAAATCTCTTTTTCAAACCCGACCGGCGGTATATACATATGGGGAAAATTAAAAGAACCGATAAACGAAAAACAACTCATTATGCAAAGCTTAAAACAAGAAATTGCCTTTATGCCAGGTAGTATTTTCGGCGCGAAAGATGGTTATATTCGTTTATCTTATGGGAAAGTGAATATTGATCAAATTGAGGAAGGTATTGCTCGTTTGCGTGAAGCTATTTTGGTTTGTGAAAAATAACATTAGGTAAAGAGATCTTGTTTGACAAAAGATAAATCTACCATTATTATCAAGTCGAACCTATTTATCCCGCTATTTGTGGGCAGTAAAACTCCCACTAATTCAAGTTTCACTTTATAGGAGTGATAAAAATGAAAATTTACGTTGATGCAGATGCATGCCCTGTAAAAGATGTTATAATCTTTGAAGCTACGAAGGCAGAAATTCCTGTTACACTCGTTACTAGCTTTTCTCATTATTCTAATGCAGAGCAGCCAAAAGGTGTGGAAACAATTTATGTTGATTCTGGAGCAGATGCTGCGGATTACCGGATTATGCAGTTAGCAAAAAAAGAAGATTTAATCGTTACACAAGATTACGGTCTTGCTTCACTCGCTTTAGCAAAAGGCTGTATCGTTCTTCATCATAAAGGATACAAGTATACGAATGAAAACATTGACCAACTATTACAAACACGTTATTTAAGTGCAATGGTTCGAAAAAGCGGCAAGCGTACAAAGGGACCAAAACCATTTACAGCAGAAGATAAAGAGAACTTTAGAGCACTCTTTAAAAGTGTGATTGCACTTTAGAAATGAACCTTCTATTTGTAGAGAAAGAAAAGAAGAGAATATCCAAATGAACATTCTCTTCTTGAGGTTTACCCTTTTAAAATGAAGGTAAATTGTCTAAATTATTTTCCTTTATACCATCCGCTTCACTACGTATAATATCCCTACCATACTTATGAAATACGTCCAAATGAGCTAACTTCCCTGATTTTGCTTCGTTAAGAGCAGTAATATAATCTAACTCTCTTCCGCCGCTTGTTTTAAATGCAATTAAATCCCCGTCATCATTTTTACGAACGGCAACTATTTGTTCTGCCCCTGAAACGACATTCTGAGCTACTTCAAATTGAACTTGCTCTTCCCCTTGATGTAAGTAATCATTATACACTTTTTCAAAGTCTTTTTTGTCCATTAAACTCACCTCCAACACATTTTATTAGTATGGTTGGGAGGTGCTGGTTTTATGTACTTTAACATAATGTATTTTCATTTATTATAAGTATTGAATCATATATTCTAATCCGAAGACTTTTTTAATACCTACGCAAATCCTTCAAAGTCTCCAATATATCATCTGTAAAGGCTGTACTGCCCTCTGTCTCTAAAACTCTAAAATATAAACTTCTTAAGAAAGCTCTAATATTTTGTACTAAAATATCATACTGGGGGTGCGGGATGTCTTCAACAATAGCTATACTATGTAACCAGTTGCTCCACTCTTCTTCAGTTAAAAGGTTTTGGTTACGTAACGACATAATTGGCGTTACTAATCTCTCATCCTCAAAGTGTATGTATACGTAGTCATTTAAACGAACCTTTTGACGAACAGCAGCTAGTATTGCATATGAAAATTCACGATTTTGTATTGTACGAGCTAAAGCATCTAGCGCATCAGCAGCATGTGCTGTAGAATGTGCCCAGCCTTTTCCTTCTACGTAACCTCTTACATCTTCTTCTAAATAGACATATTCTAGCACTTGTTCTGCCACACTGTACAGTTGTTCTTCAGATAACAACGGTTCTCTTTCATGCACAGATAAAATAAGTGGCGGGATTAAAACAGAGAATGCACGTTTGAAAACAGAGTCTGTTCCCTTTTCTCCAATTTTATAAAATAAATAATCCGGGCTAATTGCTTGTAACATTAATCCTCGTAATTCTTTTTGTCTAAACACATCATTTGTAATCCACTGATGAAGCGTACTATATATCAAATCATCTCGTAATTCAGCATCAGGTGATCCGATATAATCTAGCATCCACTGTGCATATGGATATGCATCTACGTCTTCTGGTACAGCATAATTGTTATTTTTAATTTGTTGTAGTTCTTCTTTTAATTCTAGTACTTCATTCATTATATCCCCGTCCCCTTTTTACGTTTTGTAATTGCCTTATCCCCTGTTCTTCACTTCATAAAATTAATTTCATTATACAAGAATTATAACAACAAATATAAGGCTATACATATATTTCTGATTATGTATTACGTTCTTTCATGAAATATAACTCCTGGATTTCCTAAATCACTATTCTGAAATACAATATCCGCACACCCTATCGGATTATGCTCGTCTATATACATTTTACAAGCCGCATGATACCTGTTTAAAAACATCTTCTCTGCTTTTTCAAAGCTTCCAAAAGCTTCAGTCTCCCGCTTCGAACCACGTTTCCTCGCAATCTCAAAATCTGTATCTACAAAAATTTTGTAATCAAATAAATGCTCAATGTCTTTTTTCAATAGAAATGTTCCATCTACTATTAATACCATATTTTTCTGGGCTACTAGCGGTTCATTATGAACAAGGATATCCGTTATTAAGTTATGAGAAATCGTTTCATACTGTAAATTCCCATTAGGTCCTAAAGGCATTAATAACCTTTCTTTAAAAGCTGTATAATCGTGTGCATCTTCATAATATCCTCTAGCAGATTCTTTACCTTGCGTATAGCGAATCACTCTCGGGTTATGAAAATCGTCAATACTTGCGCGTGTTACTGGTACTCCTTGCTTTTTTACTTCTTCCGCTAGTTCGTTTGCAAATGTTGTCTTTCCTGAAGCTGTAATACCACTTATTCCCACTCTTATTGGATGGGTTAAGTTTAATTTTAAAATATGATCTACAATTTTTTTTATGTGGTTTTTACGGTTCATGATATTTCCTCCTACAATAAGTTTACATAATATAATTATGAGTAAGAATTTATGTCACTATTTGTCGGTAAGTCGATATCCTATGTCGAATCGTCGATATACCGAAAAAATCGTTGATATATTTTTAGTTACGAAAGATATATTTGAAAAATCGTTGATATATTATTATTCGCTTACTTCCCCTTAAACCCTCGATACAAAGCAGTCCGTAACTCCTGTTTATATTCTTCAATTTCCGGCATATCGAGTTCTTCTGCTAGTCTGATAGCCAATTCAATATCATACGGTACTCGTACGAGTTGGATGGAAAAACTCGTTGCTTCTTTTTCATTGCAAGTTCCTTCAAAAATTAAATAGGATGCTTGTGTAATTTCAAGAGAATTTCCTACACTACCAGCATTACATAACGTTTTCCCTCTGAAATTTTGAACAAATGCTTGGTGAACGTCACCGTAACAAACGACATCTGGTTGTCTTTCTCCTTCTATATTTTCCGTCAAATCACTATTTTCGAACATACTAATACGCTCTTCTCTTGTAGCATGTGGTTGAATTCTTTCGTATAAACTTCTCGGTGATGCGTGGAACATACGAATGAGTTTCCCGCTCATATAAAACTCGATTGAAAATGGTAAACTTCTTAAATACTCATTTTGTTCTTCTGATAGTTGTTTTTGATGCCATTTTAACGCTTCAAATTCAGTCGGTTTTGTTATAAAATCATCCCAGTTTCCCATTACGACTACTTCACATTCTTTACGAATAATTTCAATTACTTCGCTTGAATGAGGGCCTTTTCCGACTAAATCTCCAAGACAAATAATGCGCTCGATTCCTCTTAATTTAATATCTTGTAGCACAGATTCTAAAGCTGGAATATTACCATGTATATCTGAAATTACTGCTATTTTATCCATATGAATTCCTCCGTTATTTATTGTTTATTATATCTACATGTTGTGATTGATACCATTCTGGAATATAGGATGAAAAATGATTATGATCTTCTAAAATTCGATTTACTCTCTCTTTCAATATATGTACAAACTACCTAACACTTCATGCTCTCGTTTATTTTCCCCTTTAAACTCCACTGCAAAAGGATATTCGCCTTGATTCTTCAAGCATTCTAGTACTAATCCTTCCCCAATTGGTGCACAAAACTGTACATGAATGTCACCAAATGATACGCTTTGACACTCTGCATTCCATTCTTCATTTTTCACGATCCGGCTTGCCGTTAGCCCCATTACTTCTTTCCATTTTCGCACCGTTTCTCGAACGTTTTTCACCGCGTAATGAATCGTTTCAATTTGTTGTACTTTGTTTTTATGCTCAGTGATCGTCCCTATTTTCTGTAAATCGCTTCTTCTTTCTTCATCTGTTTCATTCCACTGTATAAAGAAAGGTAGTTTTGGTCCGGTCTCTTCTTGCTTTACAAATAACATTTTCCATTCTAAAAGACGGCCATCTTTTCTCATACGTTTCCCTTCAAATGGTCCAATCGTTTGTATGCCATGCTTTCTGAACTTAACTGCTAATTCTTCAATTGCACCTGTTCGAATTGCGATTTGTAGCATTCCTTCTCCAGCTTGTAATTTCACGACCGTTTCCTGCACTAATGGATTTTCTGCTTCTTTCGCTTTTTCTTCATGCTGGACTGCTAAAAACTCTATATATGATAAGTCAAAATAACATAAACTATTCCAAGTACCCCAAGTCGTATGTTGTCCACCTAATGCAGTATGAAATCCACGCTCCTGCATTTGTTTTGCTGCTTCCTCCGGTGTGCCATGCACTGCATGAACGAGATGATCAAATGCTAACATTGTCTTTCTCCCCTTTCTCTCCATCCTTTTATTGTATATTTTATTTTTCTTTCATTCAATTCAAAAAACTTTAAAACCTAGTTGATTTATACGATTAATGTGTATTATAATAAAACAAATCTAATTATTGCTGATTGGAAAAACCAAAGGCACTTTTCTCATATGGGAAAAGTGCCTTTTTCATTTATTTATTACAGGGGGAATATTTATGCAGAAATTAATTGTATTTGCTATTATTGGGTTTTTCGCTCAATTGATTGATGGAGCACTCGGAATGGCGTATGGGGTAACCTCTACTTCTCTATTATTAATGTTTGGTATCGCACCGGCTGTAGCTTCCGCTTCTGTTCACTTAGCTGAAGTCGTTACAACTGCCGCTTCTGGTGCATCTCACATTAAATTTGGAAACGTGGATAAATATACCGTTTCCAGGCTTACGTTACCAGGAGCAATTGGTGCATTTATTGGGGCATGTTTTTTAAGTAATTTACCTGGCAATGTGATTAAACCGTACATTTCAATATTTTTATTCACTTTAGGGGTTTATATTTTATTACGATTTCTTATTCAAAAACAAATTGTCGCTTCAAAAAAACGTATGTCTGCCAAACAACTTGTACCGCTCGGTTTATTCGCTGGATTCGTCGATTCAACTGGCGGTGGTGGCTGGGGTCCAATTACGACACCTGTGCTACTTGCAAGAGGAAATGAAGCTAGAAAAGTGATTGGCTCTGTAGATACGAGTGAATTTCCTGTTTCGCTCGCTGCAACAATCGGCTTCTTCATCTCACTTGGCTGGGAACAAGTAAGCTGGGTTTGGGTATTCTCCTTAATGCTTGGCGGTATTGTTGCAGCTCCAATTGCAGCATGGTTAGTACGCATCGTTCCATCTCATTTACTTGGCGTATTAGTTGGTGGTCTTATTATTTTTACGAATATACGTACACTACTTACAACATTTAAAGTGGATCCAACTATTATTTCACTTTCTTACGTGGCAGTTGGTCTTGTCGTTATTATATCTATTTTTATTGCTGTCCGTAATCATTCGAAACATTCGACAATTGGATACCCGACAGATCAAAAACAAATACTACCTTAATTACAAAAATACCGCCCGATTTATTTCGAGCGGTATTTTTCTATTTTCCAATTGATCATCGTTTCTGTAGCTTCTACTCTCTTCATATGTAATTTTTCTAATACACGGATTGAACCATAATTATCTTGAAGTGTCTCTGCAATAACCGTTTCTACTTCTCCTGTCTGAAAAGCCCACTTTATTAATTCAGCTACAGATTCTGTAGCATATCCTTTATTCCAATATTTCTCAATAAAACCGTAACCAATTTCTACTGTACCATTCTCGCTTGGTTTCCCTTTAAAACCTATATCCCCTAGTACGATGTCATCTTCTTTTCGAATGACATACCATGCGCCCCAAGGTAATAAAGCCGCATCTTCTTTTACATGTTCTACATGGCCTATAATATGCGGACCACTGTTATACCCTTGTTTTTCAGCAACACGAAACATCTCTTCTGTACATGGTACTATATAGAGCCTTTCCGTTTCTAATTTCATAATGATTTCCCCTTTTCCTTTAAACGTTTATCTCATTATAACAAAAAATATGACCACATTATGAATGTCGAATTATATTTTCCGAATTTTCTTTTAATTTTAAAGGGTTTTTCATCATTTTTTGCGAAACATTTGTATAACAATTTCTTTCTTTATTTTTTGTTACATAACAGTAGGTTCGGGTGGAGTTTTGCAAACGTTTCCTAAACAATAACCGATATTTTTTGACTTTTCCTAACAAAATCCCTTGCAATATATTCAGAAAGTGATTACAATTGCGATATATTAAAAATCTTAGCAATATATAAATCCTCATCAGTCCGATGAGGTAGAGGTTGCGACTTTTAAAAGTAAAATGGACGAGACACAGAGAATGTCACCGACTCCGTTTGAAAGGAAAAGTTGCCGAAGTTTATATTTCTTCTCTGGAACTATAAGCTGGGGCTGTCTCCGAAAGGAACAGAACTGTCACGTTTACAAAATTACCGTGTAAACGTGGGGTGCTATCTTAACGGAAGGGTATGATGGGGTGGTTATTTGTGAAACGTTCCGCCAAATTCCTTTGGCGGTTTTTTGTACTTTTCTCCCCCCGCTCCTTCCTATCTTACAAGAAAAGGAGTGTTGAACATGAATAGCGCAACGAATCAAACTACCTCTAAAACGCAAACTACACAAGGAAAAGGTGAATTAAAACGTAGTTTAAAATCAAGACACCTTACGATGATTTCTCTCGGTGGTACAATTGGTACCGGACTATTTCTTGCCAGCGGTGGTGTTATCCATACAGCTGGACCTGGTGGTGCATTAGTTGCATACGCCGCAATTGGTATTATGGTTTATTTCTTAATGACAAGCTTAGCAGAACTCGCAGCATACATGCCTGTAACTGGATCTTTCAGCACGTATGCAACAAAATTTGTTGATCCATCACTTGGTTTCGCACTAGGATGGAACTATTGGTATAACTGGGCAATTACGATAGCGGCTGAACTCGCAGCTGTATCGTTAATTATGAAATTTTGGTTTCCAGATACACCTTCACTCGTTTGGAGTGGCCTTTGTTTAGCTATTATTTTCCTTTTAAACTACTTATCTGTTAAAGGGTTTGGTGAATCTGAATATTGGTTCGCACTTATTAAAGTAGTTACGATTATTATCTTTTTAATTGTCGGTTTTATGATGATTTTCGGCATTATGGGCGGCGAATCTGTTGGCTTTAAAAACTTCACTGTTGCAGATGCACCATTTAACGGCGGCATTATGGCAATTATCGGTGTATTTATGGCAGCTGGTTTCTCCTTCCAAGGTACTGAATTACTTGGGGTAGCTGCTGGTGAAACGTCTGATCCAGAACGCAATATTCCGAAAGCAATTCGTTCGATCTTTTGGCGTATTCTTTTATTCTATATCCTTGCGATTCTCGTTATCGGTTTATTAATTCCTTACACAACTGAAAGCCTTGCTGCAAGTGATGTTACAGTAAGTCCATTTACACTTATTTTTGAAAAAGCGGGCGTTGCCTTTGCTGCTTCTGTTATGAACGCTGTTATTTTAACTGCCGTACTATCTGCTGGTAACTCTGGTATGTATGCATCAACTCGTATGCTTTGGGATTTAGCTCGCCAAGGCAAAGCACCGAAGTTCTTAGGGAAATTGGATAGCCGCGGCGTACCTGTTAACGCATTAATCGTAACATCAATTGTTGGTAGTGTCGCTTTCATCGCTTCTTTATTCGGTGACGGCGTTGTATACATTTGGTTATTAAACGCATCTGGAATGTCTGGCTTTATCGCATGGGTTGGGATTGCAATTAGTCATTATCGTTTCCGTAAAGCATATATCGCACAAGGAAAAGATTTAAAAGACTTACCATATAGAGCAAAATGGTTCCCGTTCGGTCCAATCTTCGCATTTGCACTTTGTGTCATCGTCATTTTAGGACAAAACTATGGCGCATTTATGGGAGAATCTATCGATTGGAACGGTGTATTCGTTTCTTACATCGGTTTACCACTTTTCTTAGTACTATGGTTAGGATATAAATTTACGAAGAAAACAAAAGTGATTCCACTTGATAAATGTGAACTAAAATAAAAGTGCAACGAGCAAACAAATTTGTTTGCTCGTTTTTTATTGCAATGCTTCTCCCTTCCCTATTGCTCCTGTTTTTGCAATAATAAAGGAAATATACATAAAGGTTGGGATACTATGAACATTCGTATTACTGATGAAGCAAAAGCAGCTATACATAGATTAGAACGTGAAGATAAAAAGATCATTCGCATTAGAGGGACAATGACAAACTCTTGTAGCATTTTCGTTGATGTGGATTTAATTTGGGATACTTATCATGCCGATGATATTGTATATGAAGATGCTGATTTCATCGTACAAATGGATTCATTCACGAAAGACTATACTGGTGATACAGTGAAACTGGATTATAAGACGACAGGTTTTAGTATTACAACGCCTAGTGAAACTTTGGTTTATGGGTTGTCGATTAAAAAATAAAATTTGTTTTCAACTGACCACTGAGGTGAAAATATGGGTAAATATGTTCCGTTAAAATTTTTATTTAATGAAGAATTAGCAGAAAAAATGGCTGATTCTATTTGTAAACATGATCCTAATTTCTCTAAAAAAACCTTTGTAGCTTCCGTAACATGTAAAGTTGAAAATTTAGAATTAAAGCAACGTATTGAAGTAATCGCAGATGAATTACACACTACATTACAAAAAGATTTCAGTGAAGCAATACATATATTACTGAAAATATTGGGACCAGAAAATACAACAGAAGTAGGCACATTTACAAACGGATATATGTATATGCCTATTGCAAAATACGTTGAAAAATACGGGCTTAACGATTTTGAATCCTCATTCAATGCTATGTATGAAATAACAAAAAGGAATACTGCTGAATATGCCATTCGGCCTTTTCTTGAAACATATCATGAAGACACACTAAACATATTACAAAAGTGGATTCATGACGACAACAGCCACATTAGAAGATTAGTTTCTGAAGGTACTAGACCAAGACTTCCTTGGGCTAAAAAAATGGGAGCTCTGAAAGGTGATTTTAAGAACAATTTAAAACTTCTTGAACCATTAATGAATGACCCTTCTAAATATGTTCAAAAATCTGTAGCCAATCATATTAATGATATTACGAAAGAAAATAAAGAGCTCGTTTTTCAATGGTTACAGCAATTACGCGATAACCAGCATCCAGTTAACCCTTGGATTATAAAACATGGGTTAAGAACGGTAATTAAAAATGGTACTTTACCAAAGGATTTTTCTTTTTGAGTATTTTACACAAAAACGCTTATGCTTCAAAAATGAAGTATAAGCGTTTTTGCTTTTTGAATAGGCTCTGTTAGTCACAGTAATGAAAGCACTAAGCAACATATTAAAGAATTTCTATTAACATCATTTATATTTGAAATGACTTACACATTTGACAGTTTGCGATTGTCAAAATTTAATGTGTAGTTCCGATTAAAACTTTGTAATCTGAATAGTTCGATAATAATTGATTAAAGAAAATAATATAATATAAGATAAGATAATCTAATTATTAAATCTATACACAGAAAGGAGAATTACTTTGAAAATAATGAGAATTCTACTTCTATCAGCAATAGTCTTACACTCTTTCGTTTTAAGTGGTTGCCAAAGCTCAGATAAGCAAACAGGAACAAAAGCAGTACAAACAACAAAAGACGTGCGGGAAATTGCTTGGAATTCGCTTACTGACTCGGAACGAAAAGAAATTGTCGGTGATTGGAAAGACGCAAAAGTAAGTAAAGTAACAGCAGACACAAAGAGATTTAGTTTAATTGACCCTTCCTTCGATGGTAAAGAAGTGTCAATGGTTACGTTAAGTTCTAAAAAAAGTGCTTTGTTGGGCGACATTATCAAACTTGTTGATGAAAAAACACAAAAAGTTATCGGGAGAGTAATGAGAAAATAATACTATTTTAGCAACTCTCCACTTACACAATTATGAGGGACGAACTATACTAATACTGTGTAATAAAATAGGAAACCCCTAAGTATATGTTGGGTTTCCTAAATTTTTTACAGATTATCAACATTAAAATTTAACAGCGCCTTTGAATAAAGAAATAACAAACGTAAAAAGTACTTTAAACTTCTTCTTTACACCATTATTTTACTAACTCTTCTACGGTATTACTTTTCTTAATTGCTTCTGATGATAGCCAGAGTGAATAACTTGTTCTATCCTTGTTCGTCAAAAATATGTCAAATTCCTTATTATGTAGTTCTTCTTTAAGAATAGTGACTACCTTTCTCAAATCCTCTATTACATAGGAATCATCTTTATATTTAATCTCACTGTCATTGAAAACTAAAGTCACTTTATACTCTGGACAATTGCCGTCTTTTGGGTGTGGACAAGTAATATCTTTAATTACGAAACGATCATTTTGGATTTCATTTAACCTTTCATCTACTTTTGTTTCAGTTTGAATCAAGTATGTCCAATAACTGCTTACAGTATTTTTCATTGCTAGAAGCAGTTCTTCTTTCGTTATAGCTTTTTGCACATTATTAAAAGGGAAGCCTATAGATTCACCATTATGATCCTCAATTTCAAGTTCTGTTATTTTTCTATTACTCTTCTGAATGAATTGGAATAGAGCATATAAACGATCTAATTCTGCTGATTCAAATTGACTGTAATCTATCTTGTCACTCGTTTTTAAAGTTAATAATAACTTATCAGTTGGTTTTCTCCCTATATTATCATCATCCAATATATATTGGAGAGCATTTTCATTTTCAGATTCCACGTAACCTAATTTTTTAATTTCTTCTAGCATTGGTTTGAATTTCTTATATTCCTCATATGTTTTTTTCCCGTATTCGTATTCATCGCCTGTTATTCTTGAATAGATGATGCCATTTACCTCTACTCTAAATTGAATATTTTTGTTATTTTTCGCTTGAACTGTATGATATGTATGCCCCATATTCCCTTCATGTATAGCGCCCCAATCTGTTACAACCACATCGATTCCGTGCTTTTTTTTCACATATTTTTTCACCTGATCTTCATCTTCATAATTACAACCACTTAAACATAAGAAACACAACACTAGCAACATTACATTTTTCATTCTTTTCATATAACCCCTTATCCCTCTTTCGTACAAACAAAACATTCCATATATAAACAATACTAAATTATAGAATGTTTTCAAAGAATTAAAAGGTTTTATATTCAGTATATATATATTTCTTTTATTAATAGCTCTGTTAATTTTAATATTGATAATCCAATAAATTAAAAGGAACCCCTAAATTTAAGGTTCCCCACTTTAATAGATATTTTTTAACCACGTAATAATTCGTAGTATCTGAAACGACTCAAACCAAGTAATTAAAAACATCACAACGAAGAAAGAAATAAGTGATATGAATTTTAAGGTTCCATCTTCACGTTTAACAATCGCGATAAAACTTAGAACAATGCCGAATAAAAAAGAGATATACCCCAAAAGGACAATAGGCTCAGAATAGCCATCTATTATCCAATTTAATCCAAACAATAATAGTCCCAAAATCATCAAGGTTACCGATAACAAACTGAATTTTCTCATATTTTTACCTCCAATGTAATTTTACCATTTTATGGAGCAAATAAAATTATTTTTTGTAGCATATGAATGAAAAATTACACGATACACTCAATCCATTTTTTCATTAAACAATTGTCCTCTCTTATAGCCTCAAAGGATTTCCACTCGATTATCCCGAATATATAAATAACCATTCTTACAAGGAGCAAACTTATATGAATCTATTCGAACACGAAACGTAAAACCGCTTCTCTTTAATAAGAGGTCCTCCCTTTTTTTCTCATCATATTATCCATTAAAAAATAGGAGGACAAAATTATGAAACGTGATCCATTATTTTTAACGATATTAGAAAGTGCAAATACACTTTTTAGCGGCTGGGATTTTTCTTTCATTTCAGAAACGGGCCGAATGAAGAGCGAGCCTTTATCGTGGTCGTACGGCAGCACAGCTTTCCAGCTTATGCAGCGTGCAGATTCTATGCTAGACATGGGTACTGGCGGCGGAGAGTTTTTGTCTATGTTACAACCGTTCCCGCCAACTATTTATGCAACTGAGGGCTACGCTCCAAACGTGCCAATTGCTCAGAAGAAATTAGAGCCTTTAGGGGTTAAAGTTGTAGAGGTGAGCGATGATACTGCATTACCATTTCAAGATGGACAGTTTGATTTAATCTTAAATCAACATGAATCGTATGCTGCTACTGAAGTAAAAAGAATCCTTTCTCCAAATGGAACATTTCTTACACAACAAGTTGGCGGTCTTGATTGTGCTGAACTTAATAAGCAGTTTATCTCACCGCTAAATAGCGAATTTGCAAATTGTTCTCTTGAAACTGCATGTAATGAACTAAAGGAAAATGGATTTACTATTTTAGAAGAAAAAGAAGAGTTTCCTTTCCAACGCTTTTATGATATTGGCGCTATCGTCTATTACTTAAAAGCAATTCCGTGGCAAATTCCTGATTTTACTGTCGAGGGTTACTATGAGGAATTATATCGTATACATGAGATCATTTTGCAAATGGGATATTTTGATGTGAGGCAACATCGTTTTATCATTAAGGGGATTCGCAGCTAATCATGGAGTATATGAAAATGAAAAAGAGATGGATTTTCCATCTCTTTTTTCCTGTTTATGTAACAAAAGTTCGTGGTGGCTTCTAGATTGTTAAGTACGTTCACGCCTCGCAATCGCATCTGCTAATACAATAAATTGCTCATGCGTTATCTTGCCTGCTAACTTGTCTCTAATAATTTTTTCCATTTCTTTTGTAAGAGTCATGCCCTCTATTGCTAGACTTGCTTTAGCCTCTTCAATAGCTTCATTTAGTTCTTCCTCACTTTTGAATGTCATAATTTGAGTTATCCCCTTCACATCATTTTATTTACTCTTTTAATGCAAGAAAGGTAATATCATCCCACTTCTTATCTAATTGCAAAGTAGTCTTTTCAATGCTGGCTCCCGTTAATAAATCATATCCTTCAATTTCAGCTACAAGTTGCTTCGTTGTACTCTTCGAATTCATATCTTTGTATAGGATGTATATTTTATTCTCCTGTACTTGTATATCACATATTCCTTTATCCTCTCTAGCGATTTTTGTTTTTTTATCGCTTTGCAATGAATATGTACGTATAATGTTCAAGTCCTCATCTAACTCTTTCATTTTTTCATCCTGATCTAAAATATACACATTATTATCACTCACATGTACTAGAACAGGTATAAATTGCTTGTCATCTACTATCGTTTCTTTTTCTACTACTCTAGTTTTCGGGTTTATCATCATTAATTTTGCTGGTAACTTTTGATTTACATTATCACCTAATGCGAGTAATAATTTATCTTTATACTTTTGAAAAATTATTTTTTGAGCAGTTGATGCAAAATACACGTTTTCATTAGGAATTTCAAATTCATTTGTTTTTTTATTTGTAGCCAAATCTATTTCTGAAATATATACTTTGTCTAGTGTTTGTGAAAAGGCGTATATGTGATTCTCAATAATATGCGCTCCTTGAATCGTTCCCTTTAGTTCTACACTTTCTTGCCTTTTGTCACTATCTTTCCAGTATACAAGTTCACTTGTATATCCCTTCTTTTCGTCTACCAATCCAATATTCACATCATAATATACATATCCTTGCTCTGCATGGATGAAATATGCCCCTGCGTTTACATTTTGTAATTGTTTCGGTCTATTTATCTCTTGCACCTTACCTGTCTTATCAATTGCGTAATGAATGTTATTTCTACTTGATGAAAAGTAGTACCCCTTTTCATCTTTTGCATTACTCATCATACTTTGCCCATCTACTTCTATTTTACTAATCTCATTTCCTTTCTTATCGTATGCATACATGTAACCACCGTTTTTCATTGCATTTGAATAAGATACAAGATAATCTGCTCTTTGAATATCTTTCAGTTCTGTATCATTTTTAGAACAAGCTACAAAAAGAAACATCGTACATATGACGATTATTGCCAATGAATTAAATTTCTGAAACATATCATCACCCCGCGTATAGAATAAGAGCAATCGATACGAAAATACCGATTGCTCTTTAAAATATTTTATCAACTAGAGTATGAGGGTAGTTTTTTTACATATCGCTTGTTCGCATCATCTTCTGTCAAAAGCATCGTTGTGTGATTAATAATATTCCGGTTATCATATGTAAATATATGCTCTAATTTTTTATCTTCTGTTAATATGATTGGTAAGTATTTTGGTAAATTGCTAACTACACCTCTATTATCACAATTTAATATCCAATCGATTTCTTTCCATTCTAATAATCCTTCCGCCGTACTTAATGGCGTGTCCATATGTACTCCATCCGGCAGATCAGCAAGAAATACATACATTCCTTCACTACCCCGAGGCTCGTCCTTACTTTTAAAAACCACATTCCCTTTATAGGTTACACTTGGAAGATCTATGCCTGTTTCTTCAAGCGTTTCTCTAATTATTCCTTCATATGGCGTTTCATTATCTTCAATTTTCCCTCCAACACCATTCCACATTCCCATATTCGGCTTTTTATTTCTATTTAAGAGGAGTATGTTATCCCCTTGTCTAATGAAACAAATTGTGTACTTATACATGTGATCAGTTCCTTTCTATTCCTTAACCGTTAACTTCATTCCCATTATAAAAGCATCTAATTATTCATTGGTTGTTTTTTGAGGAACATAAAGATACTAAACTAGTCTATCATTTTCATTTTCGAAAAGGGATAATACACAAATTCTACTTTGCCAATTATGTTATCTTCTTCTATATACCCTAAACCATTTCGACTATCCCTACTAAGTTCACGATTATCTCCCATTACAAATAATTTATTTGGCGGGATTTTTGTCTTTTGAAAGTTATAAAACACTTGCGTATTGTTGAATAACTCTTTGTTTGTATATGGTTCTTCTTGCTTTTTATCATTTACATATACCGTTCCGTTCGTTATGTTAATGACATCACCAGGAAGCCCTATGACACGTTTCACATAATATTTCGATTCATCCTCTTCTTTTATAATGACAATTTCTCCGTGCTGTAAATTTGAAAAATGTACTGCTGCTTTATTTACAAATACGTAGTCTTCTTCATACAGAGTTGGCTGCATCGATTTTCCTTCTACCTTGCATAACGTAAATGAATTGTAGGCTATTACCATGACAAATATAAATAGTATGTACTTCCCCCAACCTCTCTTAATCTCCTCTTTCATATTCATTCCCACCTTATTCAAACGCTTTTCAACTCAAAAAATATATCACTGCACAATATGTGTCTGTGCAGTGATACTATTTTTACTGGGCTTTGTTCGGCTGTTCTACAGGGGGTGGATTTACACCCGATCTTTTCGCTTTCAATTCGAAATACGCATCTAAAATCTCTTTACCAATCGCAGAATTAATTCCTGATTTATCATCATTCACCCATGGTACAACAACTGAAAAAGCTACTTCTGGATCGGCATCATATGGTGCGTAACCGGCAAGAGTTAAATTATAACATTTTTTTCGGTTATAGTTTTCATCTCTTCCAATATCACTTTCCCCGCCATACACTGTCTCAGCTGTTCCTGTTTTGCCAGCTGGTTTATACGGTAATCCTTTAAACGTTGCAGTACCCGTTCCATCCGCTTCTTGGAATACTCTTCTAAATCCTTCTTTCACATGATTGATATAGGAAATGTCCATATCTACTCGATTTAATACCGTTGGTTCTATCGTCCGAATGACTTTCCCAACATCCTCTGGTCTATTTGGTTGTTCTCTTACTTCTTGTACAATTTGTGGTTTCATTCGGTAACCGCCATTCGCAATCGTTGAAATATATTGTGCGAGCTGAAGCGGTGTATATGTATCATATTGTCCAATCGCATAATCCAGTAAAAAACCAGGTATGTTATCCGTTCTACCTACTTGACCGATCGATTCATTCGGCAGGTCAATACCAGTTGGTACGCCTAGGCCAAATTGTCTAAAGTAATAGCGCATTGTATTAAATGTTTCTTGTTTAATATCTAACGGATTATTTGGTACATAATTAATACCTGCCATTTTTAAAGCTGTATTAAACATATAAACGTTTGATGAAACTTGCAACGCTCTTAAATCATCAATATCCCCAAAGTCTTTCCACGATTTCTTCGGCTTGGCACTTCCTTTAAAGTACATTGGTGCATCAAAGAAATGTGTATACGGCTTAATCGCTTCCGTTTGATATCCGGCTAATAACGTAGCCCCTTTCACAGTTGATCCTAACTCATACGAGCTTGTCATCGTCCCTAAAGCGAAATCTTCTATTTGCATCCCGCCGTCTTTATTTACAATTTTCTTTCCTGCCATTGATAAAATTTGACCGTTTTTCGGATTCATCATTACAACAAATGCGCGATCCATCATCGGTTCTGAAGAATGAAATGCTCTTAAATTTTTATCAAGACTCTCCTCCACTTTCTTTTGTAACTCCATATCCACTGTTAACATTAAATTATGCCCACTTTTTCCTTGTGTCACTTTCTCAGTCCGAACAATATTTCCGGTTTTATCTGTAATATTTTTCGTCTGTTCTTTCGTACCATGCAGTGCATCCTCGTATTGTTTTTCAATATAACTCTTACCAATACGATCATTTCGGTTATAATCTCGTACTAAATAGTAGTCTAATTGCTCCCTTGGTAACCCTTCATTTTCACTAGAAACACTACCAAGGACCGAACGGAGTATTTTATCATTTGGATATTCACGTTCCCAATCCACCGTCGTATCTACTCCTGGCAAGCTTGCCAATCTTTCACTTACGACTGCATATTCATTTAGACTCACATCTTTTTTCACAATTTGCGGCGTCATTTTATACCCTGCATTCATTTTACTTTTAATTGCTAACACTTCTATATCATCTTTTGAAAGTTCATTTAATTCTTCTTGTGTAATTCTTTCTCGGCGTAATTCTTCTACTTTTTTATCTAATTCTTTTCCTTCTACTTCCTGCTTCCTAAAGTTACTTTCATCTTCTTTCGTAACTTTTTCCGTAGCACGCTTTTCATTTAACTGCATCCAAAAATCTTTCTTATCAGTCTCCGTTAACTTATCCATATCCTCTTGCGGCATTTCAATTAGCTTTGCTAAATCCCTTGCTACTTGTAAAACCTCTTTCGAGTCTACTCCTTTCATTTTCGTATATGTAACAGTTCGTAACGGTTTATTATTTACAATCACTTGACCTTCCCGATCATACATCTTCCCTCTAGGAACCGGAGTGCTCACCGTCACATCTTCCTTTTTGTTCACTTCATTTCTATACGTTTCTCCATCAATGATTTGTACTTTACCTAATTGAATTATAATAGCTGAAAATAAAAGAAAGACGATAAAAAATAGTACATTTAACCGAAATGGAATATGAGTCTTTTTCTTTTTCGGCTGTTTCTGCTTCTCCTTTTTCTGCCTCATTTCGCTCCCTCGCTTCATTCTATTAACTTCTACGCTTAAATGATTATGTATCAAATTTATTTATATGATATATATAGAATTTTATATTAATTACAAAAGAAAGAAAAGATTTAATTTTCAGTTTTTTAATTTATCATCCTATTTATTACCATTCCCTTAATAAGCAATAACATGAATGGTATTCAAAAAGAAAGAGAGTATAAAACTGGTTTTTTATACCATTCGTTTACATTTCTTTGTATACTAAAGAGATAAATCAATAAAAGACATTACGGAGGAGCAAATGAAAATGCCTGATTCGTTTACAATACATACTAATACGTCGCATTGTTTAAACTTTATGATTTATATTCAAAATATTTATCTCAATCAAAAAGAGAACAAAGGGAATTTACGGTTCCCTTACATAGCAAGAAAATTAAATTTTTCTAATGATTTTGAAGCAAATTTCAAAGAATTATGGCATACACTCCATAAACAAATTGCTAACGACAGATATGATTTACAAATTTTCCATGAGGAGAATCATATGTTTTATGAAAAGCTTTTTGACACCCGTGTATGTAATGAAGAATCATTCAAAGAATTAATATGTAGTTTTAAAGTATGGTGGACTAGCATAGCAGGTCAGCTTTCATTAGAACATTCTGTAAGTGAGTATAGTGAGCAACTTTATAATGACTTAGTTTTATATCTTAAGCAAAATCAAATAGAACCTTTACACCAGCTACATATTAGCTTACTTTATGACGATTGTGTATTCGCTAAAGATAATATTTCTTCTTACGCTGCTATTTTACCTACCAAACACTTTTTTATAAATTATAGAGATGTGGTTACTACATTATCGACATGTTTTCATGTGGTTTAAAACAGCGATTACTCAAATAAAAAACTGAGGTGGCCTCTATACACCTCAGTTTCTTTACGAAAACAAAAACTTATTTAATCGAAGATAACCCTTCAACAAATTCACCAATCTTTTGTTGAAAAACAAAATCAAAGTTAAATTCTTGTCCTGTTAATTCTTCATTTACTAAAATAGTTGTTGCTCCAATTTCCCTCTTTGCGATTTCTGGGAATGAAGCGACAGGCTGTACTTTTAATGACGTTCCCATGACGATAAGCACATCTGTTTCATATAAACGTTTCATCGCGTTTTGATATTGCGGCAATGTATCTCCATATAAAACAACATCAGGATTTAAAATGAAATTACACTTCTGACAGCGCGGCACTTCATGATCAATCATATACTGCAAATCATATCCCGCTTTACACTTCGGACAATGTGCTGTTTGCAGTGTTCCATGTAAATCAATGACATGTTTACTACCACCTACTTGATGCAAACCGTCAATATTTTGCGTTAAAATCTTTATATCTTTCCCTTGTTCTTCTAGCTCTGCTAAAAAGCGATGCCCACGATTTGCTTTATATTGGTGAAACGTATTAATTTGAAAGATTTCTTTATAATGCTTCCAAAATTCTTTCGGATTTCGGTTATAATATCCTCTTGATAAATACATCTCTACATTCGCATCAGCATACAATCCATTTGATGAACGGAAATCTGGTATGCCGCTTTCTGTACTTGCTCCTGCGCCTGTTAACACTGTAATTTTCTTCGCTTTTTCTAAGATTGAACGTACTTCTTCATATTGCACAAACATCACCTCTATGTATATTGCTATACTTATTATACCAGTTGTTTACAAAAGGTGTTGCACAATTCCATTTACTTACTATGTTACATTATCTAAACCCAAACTTTTTTGGGCGTAATTAAAGTTTCAAAGATAACTACTGTTCAATACTTGTTGGTAATGGCGTAGCTAAAGCACTCTCACAATCAATTCTGGATTGTTTAAAGGTAGATTTGTGTCTAATGAGCACATGACGATTTCTTAATTCATTTAGAAAGCAGCCAAAAGGCTGCTTTTCTTCATCGATGGGCTTAGATAGTTATAGACTACTGGGAGTCTCTTAAGTTATACTTGTATAATATCAAAAATTAATAAGGGGTAATATTAACATTATGAAAGAAAAAAACGAACTTGTTCAAAGTATTCCTCAAACAGGATTTTTTGGACACCCAAAAGGATTATTCACTTTATTCTTCACTGAGTTTTGGGAAAGGTTTTCTCATTACGGAATGAGAGCTATTTTGCTGTATTATATGTACTATTCGGTCGCAAAAGGTGGATTAGGAATTGATCAATCTACCGCAACCTCGATAATGGCAATTTACGGTTCCTTACTGTTCATGTCTAGTATTATCGGTGGATGGATATCGGATCGTTTATTTGGTCCAAGTAGAACCGTATTCTTTGGTGGCGTTTTAATTATGATTGGCCATCTTATTTTAGCTTTACCGGGTAGTAAAAGTGCGTTATTTATCTCTATGGTCTTCTTAATTCTAGGAACAGGGTTGTTAAAACCTAACATATCGAACATCGTAGGAAGTTTATACAGTGAAACAGATGCGCGTCGTGACTCAGGGTTCAGTATATTCTACATGGGTATTAACTTAGGTGCCTTACTTGCACCTTTAGTTGTTGGAACATTAGGTCAGCAATATAATTTCCACCTTGGTTTTGGAGTTGCAGCAATTGGTATGGCAATTGGGTTAGGGGTATTTGTTGGAACAAAACAGAAAAACCTTGGTCTAATCGGTACACAAGTACCTAATCCATTATCAGATTCGGAAAGAAAAAAGACTATTAAGTATTTCAGTATTGGTCTGGTTGTATTAACATTGCTAGGTGTGGTTACAATTCCAACTGGGTTGTTAACTATAAATCGTTTTACATTCCTCATTAGTATCTTAGGGATTGTTATTCCAGCCTATTATTTCATTTATATGTATCGTAGTCCTAAAACAACAAAAGTAGAGCAATCTCGTCTTCTTGCGTATATACCACTCTTTATTGCAGCTACAATATTTTGGTCTATACAAGAACAAGGTGCTATTATTTTAGCGACATACGCGGATCAACGAACTCAATTACAGTTCAATGGAATTACATTACATTCTGCTTGGTTCCAATCATTAAGTCCAATCTTTATCGTAACGCTTGCCCCGATTTTCGCATGGATTTGGATAAAGTTAGGCAAGAAGCAGCCTTCAACGGCAAAAAAATTCGCTATTGGATTGCTATTTGCAGGTTTATCATTCTTAGTTATGATTTTTCCGGCTTTAATCAACGGTACTCACTCTTTAGTGAATCCTATGTGGTTAGTCCTTAGCTTCTTTTTAATTGTAATTGGAGAAGTTTGTTTATCTCCTTCAGGATTATCAATAACGACGAAGCTGGCTCCAGCTGCTTTCTCTTCGCAAACCATGAGCTTATGGTTCTTATCAACTGCGTCTGCGCAAGCAATAAATGCCCAAGTTGTTAAACTATATAATCCTGCAACAGAAACAATTTACTTTGGTGTTATTGGTGCTATCTCCATTTTAGTTAGCATCCTGCTGTTTGCATTATCATCAAAAATCCAAAATTTCATGAAGGGACTTCAATAACGGTCTCTTATTGAAATAAACAAATACAAATTTCTATGTGAAGAGTAGCCAAACAGGTTACTCTTTTTTTGTATAACCATAGCAATCCTTCACCTGCAAAATAACCAAAAGTCCATAGAATAAGTTCCATCTAATTTTTGAAGTAAAACTTAATTAAGTCTTTATGCTTTTATCCCTAAAAAGAGCGGATAAAAACATTATGCTGGTTACAATTCCGTATTTGTTAGACTACTCCTATTACAGCAATCTTCCTCTTTATATTCTATAATGTATCTTCAATAAAAAATACAAAGAGGGCTGCATCAGCCCTCTTTAATTAACATGCTTTTCACTTAATGCGTCGCACCGCCGCACGCTACAATATCTACTTCCACTTCCGTCGTTATCTCAATTGCCAGTTCTATCCCTTTACTAATCGTAGAAAGTGACATACTCGGTTGTCCTGGATAGTTACTCGCTTGTTCTGGTAAGAACGGAATATGAACAAATCCGCCTTTTATTTTCTTATCATGGTTCTCTAATTCATGCATGAGACCATAGAATAAATGATTACAAACGAATGTACCTGCTGTTTGTGAAACGGAAGCTGGTATACCTTCTTCGCGAAGTTTTTTTACAATTGCTTTCATCGGCAGCGTAGACCAATACGCAATCGGTCCTTCTTCTACAACCGGTACATCCACTGGCTGATTTCTTTCATTATCAGCAATTCTTGCATCATCAACATTAATTGCTATTCGCTCTATCGTAATATCTGGTCTACCCCCAGCTTGTCCAATACATATAATCATTTCAGGCTTTAGTTCTTCTATATACTCTTTTAATACGCTTATTGATTTATGAAAGACAGTTGGAACTTGTTTACTAATAACCTTGTATTCTCCGATTGTTTTTTCATGTAAACTTTTTGCTACTTCCCAAGCTGGGTTGATGCTTTCTCCTCCAAACGGATCGAATCCTGTTAGTAATACTGTTTTCATAGTTTTATCCTCCTAATTAGAAACGATATACAAGGCTGTACATGATAAACATATTTATAATGAAAATGGAAAGAGCAATTGGTACTTGCGCCTTAATAACAGCGTTCTTATCTTTCAGTTCTAAAAGCATTGCCGGAACGATATTAAAGTTTGCGGCCATTGGCGTAATAAGTGTTCCGCAATATCCAGCAAACATACCGAGTGCTGCCATAATTGCTGGGTTCCCGCCGTGCATTTGAACAATTAAAGGTAAACCAATTCCGCCAGTAATAACGGCAAACGCTGCGAATGCATTTCCCATTACAACTGTGAATAGCATCATTCCTAAACAATACGCCATTACAGCAACGAACGGATACTCTGTCGGTAACACTTGTCCGACTAAATCAGAAACGACTTGTCCTACGCCAGACTTCGCGAAAATACCACCAAGTGCCGCTAACATTTGCGGTAAAATAACTGCCCAGCCAACAGCTTGTAATAGTCTGCTTCCTTCTTGAACAGGCGTTGTTATTTTTGCTTTTGTAATACGCATCGCTGCAACGAATGCGAGTAATGCACCTAACGCTAATGCGACTAACGTTACTTTATCAGGATCAACAAGATTGACATTTCCCCATTTGATTTTTCCTAACGTCAATGTACCGATAATTGTAAAAATCGGGATTAACAGTGCAGGCATAAAAATTTTATTTTTTAATTTCTCAGCATGTTTTACACGTTCTTGCACTGGTACTTCTTTCTCCTCTGATTTTGTTACTTTATTGAGTGAAGCTAACACGACCATAGCGAGTACGATACAGCCAACGTAAAACGAAGGTATTACATTTCCAAATAAAAATGTAACGGCAAACAACGCCCAAAATAAACTAGAACCGAATCGATTTGGATGTTCACGATCAAATGCGATACGCACAGCGATAAAGGCAACGATTATACCTAATACATAGTAGATTGTATCCATAGTTATGATGTTCATATTATATTGCCTCCTTCTCTTCTTTTACTTCTGCCTTCATTGTTTTCTCTATATATTTATCCAATCTTCTAAACCTAATCCAGCTCACAATTAGTGCGGATATTGCAGTTGGAATTCCCCAAAGCGCCATATCCCATACTCCGACATGCATACCTACTGAATCGAAGAATCCTTTCATTAATAAAATGGCACCTGTCGCGATAAATATATCCTCTCCGAAAAACCAAGCTGTATTTTCCGCAGCTGCTGCGTTTGCTTTAATCTTTTCTCTCAATTTTTCAGGGAGTTTACCGTATCTTCCTTGCGCAGCTCCTTCTGCCATGGGTGCAACGAGTGGTCTCACCGTTTGCGCATGACCACCAATATTAAGCCCTAGTGCTGCTGATGATTCTCTTATCGTAAAATATGACATTAATACTCTTCCAGTTGTTGCGCCCTTTGATTTCGTTATAAGCGCTTCTGCTCTTTCTTTTAATCCATAACGCTCTAAAATTCCAATTACCGGTAAAGTTAATATAATAGGCATAGACATATATCTATTTTCTATGAAAAATTTACCGAACATGCTGATGACATCATGAAAACTTAAACCAGAAACCATCCCAGTAACAATACCTGCAACCATAACTACTAACAATGTATTTAGTCTAAATAAAAACCCAACTGCAACGATTAGTATCCCGATTAATTTAATCATTTCTAGCACTTCCCCTCATTTTTTATCCCGTATTAACGGGCAGTAAAACTCCCACCTCAAAATTCAGCTGGGGCAAAGAAGTTAGGTGAGAGCCCTGCTGCCCATAAATGCCCGATTGGTGTAGGCTAATAATCAGTGGGAGATGAACACCCCCCACCGATTAAAGTTTCACTTTATTTCGGTGCACAAATAGTAATGTCATTGAGTTCGAATGTTCTGTATATTCTTTCTGCAAATTGGACTGCTTTCTCTCCATCCCCATGTAAACAAATTGTTTGTGCTTGAACTGCTACTTTCTCTCCATGCACCGCTTTTACATAGCCTTCTTTCACCATTTGAAGTACTTGGTTTATTGCTTCGTCTTCATTTTTTATGAGCGCATTTTCTTCTGTACGGCTCGTTAAAGTTCCATCTTGCTTATATGTACGATCAGCAAATGCTTCTTGCACAAGAGTGATGTTATATTTTTGTGCTGCCTGTATAAACGCCTCGCTATTTGCTAACCCGTAAAGTGATAGCTCCCGGTTTATATGAGAAATAGCCTTTGCAATTGCGTCTGCAATTTCTGAATTTGTTGCCGCCATATTATATAACGCGCCGTGCGGTTTTACGTGCTGCATTTTCCCTCCAGCCGCTTTCACAAAACCGTCTAATGCACCAATTTGATATAAAACATAATCGTACACTTCACTTGCTGAAACGTTCATATTCCTTCTCCCAAATCCAATTAAATCAGGAAATCCAGGATGAGCTCCTATTGCTACATTATGCTGAAGTGCCTTTTCAACCGTTTGCCGCATAACAGATGGATCACCTGCGTGAAAACCACAAGCAACGTTTATAGAGGAAACGAACGGAAGAATCTCATCATCATTCCCCATTTTATAAGCTCCAAAGCTTTCTCCTAAATCACAATTTAAATCGATTGTCTTCATGATGTTTTCCTCCTACTTTCAGCTTCGCAAAGCGATGAATTTCTTTAATAGACTCATATCTTTTTCTTGCTCTATGTATAATTGCTCCGCTTCTTCTATCGTTATTTTCTCAAAAGAAACATAGTCTCCCGGTTTCAACTGAGCAAGAAGAGGTAAATCTACTGAAATAACATTTCCAATTCTCGGATAGCCACCTGTCGTTTGTCTATCTGCCATTAATATAATTGGCTGTCCACCATTTGGAACTTGAATAGTTCCGAATGTAACTGGGCTCGATAAAATCTCTTTTTCAACGGCTCTATGTAACACTTCTCCGTCAAGCCGATATCCCATACGATCAGCATAATTGGATACTTTATACTCTTTTGTAAAAAATGAATCTTTACTGTTTTCTGTAAACTGATCATATTCAAAATCTGTTATGACGCGAAGAATAGGATGCTTCTTATATTTTGGTAGAGCATCGTTACAAATAGCCCATTTCATTTTGACTCTCTCTTCATCGCGTAAGCTTTGAATGAAGCGACTCGCAATGTCTGCCCCTGCACCAATTTGAAAATAGTCACCTTTTTTCAGCATTCTTCCTTCCATACCGCCAATTGCAGCACGTATGTAAGTACTTTTACTTCCCATCGTGCGATCCATATTTATACCGCCTGCAAAGGTTACATATGTCCTGCAACCACTTTTCGCTTTTCCGAAACAAAGCATACTTCCTTCTTCAGCTAATATGGGGCGCCACAATGGAATACGTTCACCATTTAGCAACGGTTCCATATCCGCGCCACCAATCGCGAGTAAAGTCGTTTTCTTTATTAATAATTTAGGCCCCATAATCGTCATTTCGAGCCCTGCTTCATTCTCTTCATTACCGACTAACATATTAATCATCCTGAGCGCATTTTGATCCATAGCCCCGCCGACAGGAACGCCGTATTGCTGATAATGAAATCTTCCTAAATCTTGGACTGTTGTAAACATTCCTGCATGCAAAACCTCTACATCCATTCTTTAGCCCCCTCAAGCGATACGTACTCTTCCTTTGTTATCGGGATAAATCGTAAATACATACCACTTTGAATATATGTTGGTGTTTCTTCTTTCGGATTAAATAGAGAAATAGGTGTTCGGCCGATAATATTCCATCCACCCGGTGTTTCAAGCGGATATATACCTGTTTGATTTCCACCAATCCCTACCGAACCAGGCGCAATTTGTAATCGCGGTGTTTCTTTTCTAGGTGTTTCTAGTTCTTTTGATAGTCCCCCTAAATATGGGAAACCCGGTGTAAAACCTAGCATATATACAAAATATGTTGTTTCACTATGTATTCGAATAACATCTTCTACCTGTAAGCCGTGATAATGCGCGACCTCTTCTAAATCAGGTCCAAATTCTCCCCCGTAACAAACTGGTATTGAAATATGTTTCGCATCTCGTTTCAGCTCTTCCGTATAAGTTTCATATAATCCATTTATGTACTGGCATACGTAATCATATGGTCTTACATTTCTATCATTTTGCTTCCATACTTCATACAAATTGTAGTAAACCGCTAATGAAGTAAACGATGGAACGCATTCAATCATTCCTGCAAACGGATGTTGCTGCAGTGCTTGAAATAATCGTTGTACTTTTTCGTATATATCCATCTTAATTTCTTCGCCAAATGTAACGATAATTGCTTGATCCCCTAACGCAGAAAATTTCATCCTACTCCCTCTTTCTATGCCCAAAAGCCGAGTTCTTTCGAAATGCGGTATGCTGTTTCTTTCACCTTTGCAGTAAAATATGGAATACTACTTTCGCTATACTCAATTGCTACACCTGAAATACTAATACCCGCTACAACCGTTCCATCACTTGCAAAAATTGGTGCTGCTATAGCTGCTGTATGATTTTCTAGTTCAGAATAACTAATTGTATACCCTTCCACTTTCGCCATATGTAATACTTCTAGCAACTGTTCTTTATTCACAATCGTTCCATCAGCAAACTGTTTTAAATCTGCTTCCTCTATGTACTTTCTTTTCTCTTCCTCAGAAAAATACGATAGTAAAATTCTCGGGCAAGCACCAGCATAAAGCGGAGCTCTTCTTCCAACCGCCGTATAAACACGTACTGGCTGAACCCCTTCCATCTTTTCAACGTAAATTGCGTCATTACCATCTTGAATAATTAAGTTTACCGCTTGCCCTAAACTATCCCTAAGTTCTTTCATATATGGAATCGCAATATTTCTTACTGATAACCTTTGTGAAACAAGTTGACCAAATCGTAAAAAAACAACTCCTAACCGATATCTTCCCTTCTCGTTTTTTTGTAAAAACTCCATTTCTTCTAACGAGCCAATTAAACGATAAACAGATGTTTTCGGCATATTTGTAAGCTGAACCATCTCTGTTAGACTCAGCTCTTCATGCTCATAAAACAACTCCAAAATATCCATTGTCTTCACTGCCGTTTTATTTATACTCATCCTATCTCCTTTAAGTTCCGAATTTCGGAACTTAAATTCCGTTTTTCGAAACAAGTATATAATTTAAAATTATAAAATATTCTTTCAATTCTATCAATATTTTTTTCTAGTTCATAACCCGATATATTTTTGTCAGCTATTTAAAAAACGTAAAAAAATAAGTATATTTGTAAATTTTTATATTGAACTATTAATCTTCCAACTCATCCAGTTTATTATGGTATATGTACAACAAAATGTGAGGAGTGTTTCTTTTGAAAAAACTGCGAGTAATTCCTGCCATTCTGCTATCTTTTTGTATAAGTTATAATGTAACATTTGCGACAGACGAAGATACTCATTCAACCGCTAAAGTGGCCCAACATCATACTATAGCGAATGAAGAAATTCATTTTTTCGGATCAAGTATTTCTAGCTTTAACTATTCTCATGGGGATGACTTAAGTGTTCTTGTAAAAAATATAGGTGATTCTCCTTTTAGCTATACTTTATATAACGCTAAAGGTTCTTGGATGATGGATGTAACTTTAAAACCTGGGGAACAAGCGATAAGTGAATTCAGTATAAATTGGAGTGATTGGCTTCCTGAAGGTGAGTACAAAATAAAATTTAAAAATAATGATGGTTCTCTTTCAAAAGCTCAAGTTATAGCAAAACCAACAATTTAAATAAAAAGACACAAAAAAAGTATGGAAGAATATTTCTCCCATACTTTTTTACTTTATAACGCTCTTACTTGTTTCAACGGCCAGAAAACAGCTTGTCCTTTTCCGACAATTTCATCTTCTGAAATAAATCCGAACATACGACCATCCTTAGAAACTTCACGATTATCACCTAAAACAAACACTTGCCCTTCTGGTACTTTCGTTTTCCCTGTTACTTGTTCTAACGTAAAGTCAGGAGTTAATACACGGCCAGCTGCTTTTTCTTTAAATTCTTTTAAATACGGTTCTTCCATCGCTTTTCCGTTTACATATAAAACATCATTTTTATACTCAACTGTATCACCTGGTAAACCAATTACTCGTTTTACGAGATCGTATCCTTCTTTTCCGTGGAAGATGATAATATCAAAGCGATCTAATCCACTTATATTATAACCAATCTTATTCACGAGAACTCGCTCGTTATTTTCTAAAGTTGGCATCATCGATTCACCTTGTACTAAAGAAGGTGTAAATAAAGCGCCTCGAATAATAACAATTAGTACAAGTGTAACCCCAATTGTTTTAATCCAAGAGAATAATTCTTTCTTCGTATTTTCCTTCATCGTTTCTCCTCTTTCTTAACCACTTATTTTATTATTTCAACTAATTCTTGTACTAAATTAGGATCTATTTCAGAAAAACAGGATTTCCCTTCTCTTACCGCTGTACCGACATGAGCTTGCGAAATTCCAGTTTCATCTAGCAACTGCTTTATATTTTCCTTCGTCACACCGCTTCCAGCAACAAGTTGAATTTGACCATCGCTTACCTTCTGCATATTTGTAAGCACTGGAATATTATCGACTATATTTCCTTGTCCACCTGAAGTTAAAACGTGTGTCACTTTATGAAACTTCTTTAAAGTTCTCATCGCTTCCACTGGATTTTCGGTATCATCTATCGCACGGTGATACGTTACATTTATTCCATCTACAACAGACAATAAATCTGCTAATTTCTCTTCATCCACTTCATTTTTTTCGTTTAATACGCCTAATACAACGCCTGCTGCACCCAACTTCTGCGCAACTATAATATCTTCTTTCATCATTTCAATTTCTTCTTCCGTATATGTAAAAGACTTCGCATGCGGACGAATCATAACGTGAATGGATATATGTACCGCTTCTACCGCTCTTTTTATAAATGCATAACTCGGTGTTAAACCACCTTCTGTATAAGATGAAATCAATTCAACTCGCTGCCCGCCAGCTCGTTCAATTCGTTTCACATCTTCTAAACATGTTGCGATAACCTCTAGCATGAGATAACCTCTTTTCGTGCTTTTTTCTTATTATACAGTAGGTGAAATAAGAAACCTAGCTTTCTCCTATAAAACTATAAAAAGAAGAATGAAAAGAAAGATTTTTATTATAAAAAGGCTATTCCGCTTTGGAACAGCCTTTTCATTTATTCATCACGACCGAAACGCCGCATCCGCCAGCATAGACAGTGTCGCATCATCCATCGGTGGATTGTGTAATCCTGCTCTGACGTTTAAATAGTAACGATGGAGCGGATTTTTTTCTGATAAACTTTTTGCTCCTACGATGCGCATCGATTTATCCACTATGGATATCGCCGCATTTGTTACGGCGTATTTCACTGCTGCTAGCTCTGCTTGTAGTGAAAGCTTATCTTCTGCTTCATCGTACTTTTTCGCGATTTGATATAAAAAGACACGAGCTTGCATAAGCTCAAGTTCTAATTCTCCGACTAATCTTCTAACATTCGGCAATAAACTAATTGAATGATTTAAACTATTTGGCTTGTATGATTCCGCAAACTGAACTGCATAATTTCTTGCTGATTGTGCGATTCCTAAATAACATGCTGGTATATGTAGCAACCAGCCAATACCCTTTTGTTTCACTTTTCCGCCTTTTACATCCGTAAAAAAGCGGTTCTCTATTTCTACATTTTGTAAGACTAAATCGTGGCTAGCAGTCCCTCGCATTGCAACGCTATCCCACGTTTCTTCAATAGATACACCGAGCGTATTCCTCGGTATGACAAACTCACCAACTTCTTCTCGGCCTTCCATACTTGCTGAAATAATAAAATAATCAAGTACTGGTGCCATCGTTGTGAAAGTTTTTCTTCCATTTATAATCCACTTATCACCTTTTTGAATCGCTATTGTTTCTGGTTTGCCGCCACGCGTCGGACTCCCTGTTTTCGGTTCTGTCGCTGCCCGGTTAAAGAGCGCACCGTTACGTACTTCTTCGCAAAACCATTTGAACATCTCGTTATTCCAAGAGCGATTTTCAGCTAGTTCTTTCACAATACCGATATGCCATCCAATTGACAATGCAGTAGCTCCGCAACCTTCTGCAATTTTTTCTTGAAATAAAACGAAGTCATATAAAGAAATCGCACGACCACCAAATTCCTTCGGTAACGTTACTTTCGTATATCCAATATGTTTCAAATCATTAATATTTTCATATGGAAAAGAACCTAAATCACTTAATTCCGGTTCTCTTTCCATAAATTTCGGAATTAAAGTGTTTAACTGCTGAATCATATACGATTGTTCTTCTGTTTCAACAAATGAGAGTGCCATACTATAATCTCCTTTATCCCGCATTAACGGGCAGTAAAACTCCCATTGATTAAAGTTTCACTTTATGCCCGATTCATCAACCGTTCATTTTGTCATTATGATTATATGAAGCTACCTCTCTATTGTTTCATTATTCCGATAAAAATACAATGTTTTTGGATTATAAGAAAAATCCCTATAGAAAATAGGGCCTTTTCTTATATTAATCTCCCTTCAATGCCTTTAATGGCAAAGAGGTTACATATCCAATATACGAGAACAATTCTTTAAAGAAGAATGGAATTTCTGTATCTAACGTTTTATATGCTGATGTTGGCGTTGGCGAAGCATATGCCTCAATGTTAATATGTTTCGCGATTCTCATTGCGCGTTTCATATGAAGTGGATCACTTACAATCGTGTATGTGCGTATTCCGTTCTCTGTTCCAACTTCCTTCGCATTCTTTAAGTTTTCTTCAGTAAAAAGGGATTTTGTTTCTATTAAAATATCTTCTTCTTTTACACCTTGTTTCAATGCATACACTCTCGCAGTGCGTGATTCCTCGAGTTCTGCCTCAAACTTTGTACCACCTGTAAAAATAATCTTTTTAATATTTCCGTTTTTATATAAAGAAATCGCATGATTAATTCTTTCTTTAAATACAGGAGATGGTTTTCCGTTCCAAGAAGCTGCTCCTAGTACGATACCAGCATCTGTTTTCACACCAGCATCTGTTTTAAAGCGATAACTCCAAATATCATAAGCTGCATAGCTCACATATAAAATAACAGAACAAATCAGTAGTAAAAATACTTGAAAGACTCGTCTTTTTTTACTTTTCTTATTTTCTTTCATTTGTAATTGCCTCCGTACATCATCCATACTTCTATAAAAAACGTATATATCAAATCAGTTTGTTTGAATTCATTTAAAAGAAGGAATTTTTCTTGTTTTATTTATATAAAAGGGTTTTCATTTAAAATTGAGGATTATCAATTCATTTTTCATTTGCGGTTTTCATTACATTTTTCAATTCATAAGTTTATTACCATACAACTACATTGTAACGAATTTTTTATCAGAAGGGAACGATGAAACGAAAGTAATTAAAATAAAGTAGCATTTTGTAAGAAAAAAGGTATATTTTTCATGTATTACGAACCATATACCTTTCAAAACACGAATTATAACGTTTCTTTATACAACTCTAATTTTTCTAACAATTTTTCTTTTATGCTTGGCCATTCACTCGCGATAATGCTGTACACAACCGCATCTCTCACATGTCCACTTGGCAATCTTCTTTCGTTTCTCAGTACGCCCTCTTTTACTGCGCCTAACCTTTCGATTGCTCGTTGTGCTTTTTCATTTCTTACATCTGTCTTAATTTGCACTCTCAACATATTTAGTTTTTCAAAAGCGTACTGGAGAAGCATATATTTACACTCTGTATTTATACTCGTACGTTGTACACTCGGATGATACCACGTCTGCCCTAACTCCACTGTCTTGTCTTCTACTGAAATATTATATAACCGTGTACTTCCTACAATCGTATTCGTCTGTTGATCGACTACGATGAATGGTATTTGCGTTCCTCTTCCATAGCCCTTTATCGCTTTTTGAACATATTGCTGCATATCTTGAACACTATCCATTTTAGAGATTAAATACGCCCAAATATCCCGATTTCCTTCTATAATTGAAAACAAAGTTTCGACATCATCGTTATCTATTAGTCGTAACTTTGCTCTTTCGTGAATAATTTCCATTTTTACCCCCCCTTTGTTGTTACTATAACATACTATTATATATCGTTTTATTATTATATAAAATTAAACTATTTTTAACAAAAATAAAAAATGCGATGCCTTTAGTTCAACATCGCACTCATAATTTCAAATAAAATTTACTTCTTTTCCATTACTGCAAAATAGTTATTTTCGCTATCTGCAAAATTAAATATTCTACCTGTAGGCATCGTTACAATTTCTCCAACTGTAACGTTTTTGTTTACTAAATCGCTATATAAACGATCGAAGTCTTTTGAGAAGAACATTAAAGAAGGTGTACCAAGATTTAACTCCGGCTGCATTTTAGCAATAAGCTCTTTATTATGGAGAACAATGCTTGTTTCAGCTTCTTTAGTCGGCGCAATTTCAATCCAGCGCATTCCTTGACCGTTATCTTCCTCTGAAATTACAATAAACCCTACTTTTTCTGTCCAAAATTCCTTCACTTCATCTTGGTTATTCACATATAACATAATTTGCCCAACATTATTAATCATTTCTTTTAACGCTCCCTTACAATTTTTTATTAAACTTGACTATCGTCAAAAATGAAATTACAGTACAAAATCTATTTCAATAACTCAAGCCGTTCATTCAAACGATCCCAAGTTTCAGTAATACCTTGTAGCATTCCCATATCCATAACGGTCTTAAGGGCCTTTTCGTTAACATATTCAGCACGATTTATTAACTTTGTCTTTCCACCTAAATCAATGAATTCCAGTGTGATCTCCGTTGATGGCATAGAATCATTCACATTGCCTTCAGCATCCGAAAAATAATCGGTATAAACAATTTTCTCAGGCTCAATAATCTCTTTATATACACCTTTACCCCATGATTCCATACCAAAAAATTGCCCTTGTTTTTGATCAACACACTTCATACAGTAGTGCCAAACTCCCCCAGGACGGAAATCAACAGTACATGATGGAATTTCCCAGCCTCTTGGTCCCCACCAATGTTTCAAATGCTCTGCTTCTTTAAACATACTGAATACAAGATCACGTGGCGCATCAAAAACGCGCTCTAGTACTAATACCTGCCCATTCTCAACTCTCGATACCATTGTATTGTTTGACATTTTCATTCCTCCTTAAGACTTTTCCTTGTTTTGCAATTCCTTCAAATACGTATCTAAATTATCAAATCTCTCTTCCATTACATGCTTAAATGACTGTACCCAACAATCAAGTGCTTGGAAAGGCTCAGGTCGTAACTTATAAATCCGGCGATTCGCTTCCGCCTGCACTTCTACAATCCCAGTATCACTTAACACTTTTAAATGTTTTGAAGTTTGTGGTTGCCTTAAACCCAAGTGGTCGGCAATTTCCCCAACAGTTAGAGGACCGTTACGCAAAAGTTCAACGATATTCATACGATTCGGTTCAGATAAGGCATTCAGCGTCGCCATGTTCACGCCCGGAAATTTCCCCGACATATCACTCACCTCGTTAAGCGATGGTCTCCGGTTATAACACATCCATATCATCACTACTATTATCTTCTTGTTGAATCGATTATATCCAAGTTGGAATATTCCTGTCAAGGAATATTCCAAAACTAAATTTGACTTTTATGGCAAACAAAAAGAAGTCATTCGAATCAAAATGACTTCCCTTTGATTACAGTCCACTCTGTAAATTTCAATGAGTGTTTACATACTTTCATGAATACTCTGCACATCAACTTTCTTATTTCTCCATATATACTTTTTCGTAGATATAAAAACAATTAATGAAATAGCGACTCCAACTGTAACATCTGAAGCAAAATGGGCCCCTACCATAATACGGCTAACTGGCACTAGTATCATCCACATAAGAATGAAAATCCAAACACCTATTTTTTTACGTTTGAATGAAGCAAAATACCCTGGTAATAAACTCAACCAAATAACGAGCGCTGCATTCGCACTATGGCCTGAAGGAAATGACATAAACTCATCACTTTTAGCAATTCCTTGGGGTATAAACCATTTTGAAAATCCTTCAAAAGATCCTATAGAAATCATATGACGATAGCGTTCTCTACCCCATCCTAATTTTATTAGATTAAATGTAATTAACACGATCACTACACTTAATAATCCAATTAACGCAATATCTCTCAATCTTACATCATCATACTTACTCCATGATTTAGAAATCATATAAGTAGCTACAATGAAGCAAATCATAATAATCGGAATTGAGGATTTTGAAATTGTTAAATAATGTACTAACATAAATGAAGCTATGAAAGCGAACAAGAGTATAATTACTCCATATCCAATTCCAGATAGATAATATCCTCTTGAACCTTTATTTTTTCTAGTTTTAAATAAATACATACTACAAAATAAGGCGATAAGCATCGCCGGAATCTCTCCTATAGCTTGTAAAAAAAGAGCGATCTTATTAGTTGGTTCATATAAACTATGGGATATCTGTAGGTCTGTAAATGCGAATATGCATAGTAAAATAGCGAAAATTAGACTTACTATCACTGTTTTATTTTTCATCATTTCCCCCTACTTCCCACTATGTTTTAATATAAAATTACCCATCTCAATCGCTAAATCTTCACTTTGAGGATAGACACCTACATTATCTCCATATGCGTGCCCTAAACCACGATAAAGGACTGTTTCAGTATCCACTCCTTTTTTAGTCAATTTAGCTGCATACGCTAAACATTCTATCATTAAAAAATCATGCTCTCCTACCGTAATAAATGTACATGGATAGTCTGGATTTACATCAACATATGGACTTAAATACTTCGAATGAATGTCTTGCGTACCAAGTATTTCTGCCATCCCTCCGGCCATTGAATGCATCACATTAAGCAGTTTTTCTAGTCCTTTTTTATATTTCGGAGCGATCTCATATTTATCTATACTCCAAGAATAAAACTCGTCTTCATAGTCACACATATTAATTGTAGGATACAGAAGCAATTGTCCTTTTACGAGGTTTCTGCCATCTTCCATATCTCTCGTTGTACAATACTGAGTTAAGTTCCCTCCAGCACTATCACCCGCAACAAAGATATTATTCTTATCACCGCCGAATGCTTCAGCATTCTCATAAATCCATTTTAAAGTAGTGTAACAATCTGTATGCCCAATTGGATAAGGATGTTCCGGAGCTAATCGATAATCTACGGAAACGGCTAGTATATCTGTTTTTTCTACTATTAATTTCACAAGTTCTTCTACCACATCTGGTGATCCCGCCATAAATCCACCACCATGAATAAAGTATAGAATTGGAGCACCCTCTCGTTTCGAAATACTATTATAAATCCTTATCGGAATATCATATCCATCTTCCGCTTTAACTGTTTCATTCATAATATTTATATCTTTAGTGACAATCGGAACGCTTTTAATACCATTAAACTGTTTTCTCATATTCTTTACTGATTTTTCGGAAGCGTCCATTTTCATCATATTTTTAGGCATAAATCTCATTATGTTCATTTGAACCTTCATGTCTTTATAAAGACGTGGATCCATCGCTCCCTTTTCATCGCAATCTGGTATGTTTTTCACTAAGACTTCTGCACCTTGTACATTGATGGTTTCTTGTTTTTCTTGAATTTTTTCTAATAAATCTAAGCTATATTGTCTAGTCATCTTTTATTCCCCCTACCTCGCGTTAAAACGCTTACATTTTTTAAAAAAATTATAGAATCGTGTAAATTTTCATTTACTAAATAAAAATACGTTCCATGTACAAAATGTAACACGGAACGTATTTTTATTGTTGTTCATATTTGATTCAATTATTGTCATTTTTTGATATCATATTTTTTCTATATTGTAATGGTGTAAATCCATATTTCCCCTTAAACTGTGAAATGAATGACTTTACATTGGGAAATCCATGTTTTATTGCTATATCTTGTATAGAATTTGTACTGCTAATAATATCTTCATAAGCTTTATGAAGCCTGTATCTCGTTAAAAAAGAGGTGAAATTTGATCCGAAAGATTTCTTGAACCTACGGGAAAAATGTTCCTCACTTACAAAAAAGTGTTTCGCCATATCTTTCAGTTTAAGCTCTTCATCGTAATGCTCATAAATATATGTAATCATCTCTTTTTGTTTATTTCCAAGTTGAAAATCATTATCTACTTTCTCCCCATCTTTACAGTGGCGCAATAAAATATAAACAATCTCATAAATTAAACTATTCATTTTTATATAACTTAAATCATCAGAGTTTGTGACTAATCCCTTTAATTCATAAAATATTTCTTTGAGCTTTGTGTTCTGAACAATGGATTCTTTTAAATTAAATCTATATGTATCAAAGTCATCATTTAGCTCTTTAAGAAATTCATAAGAAACAATTAACATCATGACTGCACAACTTATATTTTCAACTTTTTCAAATTCGTGAACATCTCCACTGTTTACAAAGATAAACTCACCAGCTGACACTTTCTTTTTTTGCCCATTTACATATAAAAAAACGTCTCCATATATAACTAAACTAATTTCAATACTTCTATGCCAGTGTGGAGGAATATAGTAGTGAAAATCAGCCGGAAGCCTTGTGCTATCTATATATTCAACCATACCTGGAATTCTATCACGCAATTTTATTTCTTCATATTTCCCTTGCTTGACTTTCAATCATGTTCCCTCCTTTTTATTGCACAGTAAACGTCAAGTAACTTCAATCAAAACTGATGCTATATAAACCTTTTCACTTTATTGAATAATCATCCACAATCACTTGGATCACACGATACGATTCTTCTGCCACTTTCTTATTACTCCCCTTATTTGCATCATATGTAATTAACGCCTTCCAAAGCGCCCAACCTCTCGCTCTATTCCACGTTTCTTCGTCCATCTGTAATACTTCTTTAAATATATTTCTACTATTCTTATCAAAGAATGTCCAAGCCATCGCCGCATCACAAGCAGGATCCCCTACTCCTAATATCCCAAAATCAATTACGGCACTAAGCTTTCCGTCTGTAACGAGTAAGTTCCCTGGCGCTATATCTCCATGCACCCAAACTGGTTTGCGCTTCCACGTTGACTGAAGTGCTAAATCCCAAAGGTGCTTTAATACTGTTTCATCAAAAACGTCCTTATTATTTTCGATAGCATCTCTCGCCTCTTTATCATATACAAATATAAGCCCACCTCGGTAAAAATTATGTGCTCCAGCTATCGGTCCGTCACTCGCATCAATAGATTGCAATGCTACTAGAAATGATCCTAAATCCGCCGCAAATTCGTTTAAGTCACGTACATTTTCTTTCGTAACTGTCTCTCCTTCTATCCACTTATTAATAGACCAAGGCCACGGATATTCTTCACAAGGATTCCCTTTCGCAATTGGAGAAGAAATTGGTAAAGAAAGTTCCTTGCTTAATAGAGGAAGCCACTTGTTTTCCTTCTCTACTTGCGGTGCATATGCTACATCACTTGGTAATCTTACACTCATCTGATCGCCTAGATGAAACGTTCTATTATCATGCCCACTAAGCTTTACAGATTTCACTTCTAAATGTGCCCATTCAGGAAACTGTTCCTGTATTAACTTTTCAACTAAACTTACGTTAATTGGATGCATTCACATTCCCCTTCTCTTTTGAAACTTGCTAAGCCCATCCGTACTTCCAATATATTCAAAACCACTTCTCTTATAAAAATCATTCAATATCCGATTATGCCCTACACAATCTAACTTCAAATACTCTTTATCATGTTGCACATTCTCTTCTATCCATCGTAACATCCATTCTCCTATTCCATTCCCCTTATACTTCCGTTTCACCGCAAATCTATGAATATACAACGAATCAGAAACTTCCTCTTTACCAAAAATATATTCATCCCATTCACTTTGTTTAGGAGATACTGTAACCGTGCCGACAATTTCTTCTTCTTTCATAACAACATACGTATATTTCTCTCTTATACCTTCTAGTATTTCAGCCGTAGCTTCTTCACCTAAAAGATACTGCCATTGATCTACTTCTTTATGTTGTAACCACTGTGCTACTTCTTTTAATAGCGTAATAATGCTATCACTTTCACCTTCAGTAGCAATTCGAATTGTATATTCTTGAACTGTAGTTCTCTCCATATTTCCGTTCCCCTTTCCTAGCGCTACCACACTGACAAACGCGTTCTGCCATCATTTTCATCTGTAACATATTCCACGTAAACTCCTAAATCGAGTGCGTTTTTATACATTAATTCAATCGCTTTTTGATCCCCCACTGATTAAAGTTTCATTTTATTTATTTTCATTTTCGTTTCATACATTATATACCAAATTCAACTACTATATTTTGTCGATCCTATGTAATTTGCATTTCATCGCAAGAAAACCGCTCCACTACTGTGAAACGGTTTCCTTCTACTTATATTTAAGTATTGTATTCAATACTCACTTCGACTTCACAAAATAATATAAAAACCACACCGCATGATTTTGTTCATCTGCAGCTATTCTCCGCAACAACTCTTTCATAGATGCATCTGATGTTTCATCAGCAATTTCCAAATAAAAATCTACTGTCTTCTGCTCATCTTGTATAGCGAATTCTAATCCTTGCAAGTACGTATTCGGGCAGTCTTCAGTAATCTGTGGTTTCGGCTGCCTGCCAGTTAAATTCGTATACATTTGTACAAATTGATGGAAATGCTTTATTTCATCGTTACGAATTTCAAGAATTTGTTTTTGTTCTACTTGATTTGGGGCCATGTTCGCTAATTTCGCATAGCAACTGATGGCGCTATACTCTCCGTTAATCGCTTTTTCAATATCACTAATCAACTTATCATTCTGTCTATACCAATCATGATAATTCGAATTATACATCGTATCCCCTCCATAATGTCTCTTAACATTTTATGCATTTTGAAATAGGAGGAGCTTGTGTATATAACGGGACAACTTTAGATTTAAAATAAAGATTGCTACAATGGTCTATTTTGCAAAGGAATTGCTTATTCATAAAGTGAAACTATAATCAGTGGGGATTTTACTGCACGGCAAATGGCGGATAAAATATCACTATTTTTTTGTAAACTGTTACTATACATTCGCGAATGAATCGGGTTTCCAACCAGATGGGGTGTTGAGATGCGAAGCTATTATGAATACAGTCATATAACTAGGAGGTACCACTATGCCATCTTTATTTAAACCTATGGCGTTCCAGCTGAAAACCGAAAGACTTGAGCTTAGTATGTGGGAGGAATCCGATGCAGTTTGGCTGAGCAAATTAATTGGCGAACGTGGTGTGGACATGCCAACCGTTGACTCCGTTCGTAGCTGGCTTATTGAGATGCGCAAGAAGGCAGACGAAAATGGCATTTCCCTTCTCACTATTCGAAGGCTAGATGAAGGCGATTTCATCGGATACTGCGGCTTGATTATCGGGCGTTCCACACTTGAAGAGCCGGAGATTGCATACGAGTTGTTCCGTAGTGCTCACGGTAAAGGCTACGCAACTGAGGCAGCATCCGTTGTACTGGACGCTGCGATTGCTACTGGGCGCCACAAACTTTGGTCGACTGTAGGTGCTTGGAATGTTGCTTCCCTCCGCGTACTAGAAAAAATAGGATTTAAGCGGCATCACAGTACGTGGGACGACGAGCGCGGTGAGATTGTTTGGAACGTACGTGATCTTTAGAGCTCTCGATACTATGGAAAAGACGAAAGGTCATTCGCTTAAGCAAAAAACCATGTAAATTTCATCACAAAAACCGCTTCACTACTAGTGAAACGGCTTTTCTTTTTAAGCATGTAATTCTGTTTTATGTCCCTTTACTGCACGAGACTTCCATGCAGTCGCTAGTATAACAACCATACTTACTATCCCAATCCAAACGAGCATAGTAACAGGTGTATTCCAGCTTAAACCTTTTCCGAAGAAGAAAATGTCCCTTAATCCTTCGATCATAAATCGCATTGGCAACCATGAGTATACCCAGTCTTGATAAAACGGCGACAACATTTCAGGTGCCAGTGCTAATAACGGTGCTCCGAAGAACAGCAATAAAGCAAATAATCCGATTCCATTTAGTCCAACTAATGAGAGCACTGCAGAAATCATTAAGAAGAAACTAAAGGATGTAATAGATAAAAACAGTGCCGTATCCGTGAAGTTCGAAATATTTAATCCTACCATTCCGTCCGCAATCCATGTAAGACCAAATCCAATTACAAGCGCCGCAACAGCTCCTGTTACTATTTGTTTTACTTTTAATACAAAGTTTTCTTTTCGTGTACCTACTGGCATTTTACGAATCGCAATAAAGATGATTGCTGCGCTCGCTAAACTTGCAATCCATAGCGGTTGGAATAATGAAATGGGCGAGTTACCGTTCGCACTATTTTTTCCAACCTCATTCACATTTGTCACTTTCTTCGCAATAGGTGTTACTAAATTTGAAGCTTGATCTGTTGTTAAAGTAGCACCTTTTGCTTTAAACCCTTCTAGTAGCTGCGTACGAACAGTATTGTTCATATTATCAACGATCGCCTGTAATACTTGCCCTGCCATAGTTGATGCAGCTGTATTCATTCCTTGATTTATGAGTATTTCTACTTCTGGCGAAGACGGCTGTGGTGTTCGTAATGATGCTTGTTTTGCACTAAATTCTTTCGGAATAACTAATGCCGCGTAATACTCTTTATTATTTAACCCCTTTTGAACCGATTCCTTATTTTTTACTTCTACCCATTTAACCGCAGGTTCTTCATCTGCTTTTGATTTATTTTTAATCGTATCAACAATCGTTTGCCCCATATTCATTTTAGGTTGGTTCGGAATTTCTACTCCTTGATCCTCATTTACAATTGCAATTGGCAAGTTTTTTGGCTGTGGTTGAACTGTCGGGAATAATGTTAATGAAAAAATAAAGACAATAAGTAGTGCAATGACTGGTGATAATAATAAAAGTTTATTTTTAAACATGTTCTTTTCCCCTCCTTTAATTTCAGTTACAATAAGCGAACAACGTGTTGTTTATTTATATTTTGAATTATATGTTTGCATTGAACCTTATACAATAATCAAAAACCGCGAATGTGTCGGTTATAAGACACATTTGATAAATATGTTGAAGAAAATTTAGGAGGGACATACTTTGCGAGATAGTAATTTAGATTTACGCGTGATTCGTACGAAAACGGCAATACGAAATGCATTTGTGGAATTAATTGAAGAAAAAGGCTTTGACGCCATTACAGTAAAAGATATTACAACGAAAGCGAACATAAACCGTGGTACGTTTTATACACATTATCTAGATAAATTTGATTTAATGACGAGATGCCAAGAAGAAATTATGCATGAGATGTCTAGCATTGCAAAAAAGAAATTTCCGGAAGTTATTGCGGATCTTGGATCAAATCCTTCCCCAACGACTCCATTTGTACTTATCGCTTCTATTCTTGAATTTCTAAATGAAAATAGTGATTTTATAAGAGCCGTACTTAGCCCAAAAGGGGATTTATCATTCCAAACAAAACTGAAAGACTTTATGTGGAAAACACTGTTTGAAGATACGAATGATGCTCTCATAAAGAAAGAGAATTTACTTGTCCCGAGCCAATACTTAGCTTCTTATATGGCATCTGCTCATATAGGTGTCATTCAGCAATGGTTAAATAGCGGGCAAAAAGAAACACCAGAGGAAATTGCTCATATTTTATCAACAATCGCAGTTCATGGACCTTTTTATGCAGCTGGGTTAAAGAAATAAGCCCGCTTGCTTAGTAATTTCTATTATTTTATTAATAACTTGGAATTTATGTTTCTGTAAAAAAAAGCTGTTGAAAGGACTCCCTTTCAACAGCTTCTACATTATTAACGATATAAACGAACTGCGCCTGCAGAATTATCATCTGCTTGTCCAACTACTTCAAATTTCAATCCAAGCTTCGGTACTTTACGTCCTGCATCTGGGATTAAATCGTTCATATACGATTTAGAATCATCAAACTTCGTTACACCTGGTAACCCTTTGTAATCATATGTTCCGCGTGTTGGAGATACAACTTTCCATGCTGGCGCTTGGTTAAAGGAGAACGCAGCATCTGCGATTTGGAATCGTGTACTATTTTTAACAGTTGGTTTGCCGTTTAGCGTTCCAACAATTGCCTCTGGGTGAGAATCAACAACTCCTAAGAAACCTTCGCCTGGATGCATACCAACCCAATTATCTGTAAAGCTAGAGTCTGCATACCATACAAGAAGACCTGTATTATACGGTACACCACTGCTATATTTTAACGCTTGATCAGCACCAGCGTAGTTTCTCCACTCTAAATAGTAGTTATGCTTCTTCTTATCAAAACCGTCTGCTACAACGAAACCATTTAATTTTAATTTTGTTTCGCCTTCTGCATCATCAGAGAACACAACATTTCCATCGACAGTTAATGTAGCATTATCAAAAGTAAAACCGTTCGGTGCTAAACCACCATCTGTAATGTATTCGAATACTAATTTTACTTTCTGACCTTTAAATTTACTTAAGTCATATGACTTATCTACCCATTTACCATCTGTTGTGTCTAGACCATTTTTTACATTCTTTTCACCAATTCGATCCACTAACGTTTTCGTACCATCTTCTGTTACTGCATGTACTTCAAGGAAGTCATAATCCGTTTCAATTTCATACAATGATTTGTAATCAAACTTCACATTTGTTGCATTTGTTAAATCGAACACTGGCGTTTCTAATGTTGTATGAAGATTATCGCCTTTTGTACTATAGTAGTATTTCTTACCGAACGCAGGCTGAATACCTTTTACTTCTTTATCTGGTAAGTTAACACGAATCAGCCCAGGACGATTTGATTTCGTTACACTTTGATCTAAGTACGTCGCAAGGCCGATACCGCGGTTTAATTTATCATAGTCAACCTCTACAATATTTGCCCAGTTTCCACCCATGTTCTTTTGAAAGAACTCTTTATTTTGCGGAGAGAAACTCGGTGGCGTTGAACCTGCAATTTTACCAGCCCAGCTGCCACCGCTCATAACAGACCAAGAGTTAATTGGCTCACCTGATCCGGAATATTTCGTATCATACTCATCTGGAAGACCTAGATCATGGCCAAATTCATGTGCGAATACACCAACTGCTCCGTCTTCTGGCTCAATTGTGTAGTCGTATGCTGCCATTTTACCGCCCCAGTTATCAACTTTTGCTTTTGTTCCTTCAATTGGATATGGTGATCCAAGGTTCCAACGATGTGACCAAATTGCGTCATCACCTAGTCTACCACCGCCTCCATCTTGCCCAACTCCAGCGTGAATGACCATTAAATGATCAATAAGACCATCTGGTTCGTTTTTATTGCCATCTCCATTATTGTCATATTGATCGTATTGGTCAAATTCAGATAAATCAATACCACTTTCTACAGCTGCATTTAATGCCTCTTTTACAAAATCACGAGGTCCTTTTGGTCCTTTATTATCATGACCGCCATCGCCAGCATCTGCACCATAATCTGCTGCTTTACCAGGAACTGTCAACCACTTTGTCACTGTCCCATCGACTGAATAGCTGCCACCAGATTGCTCTTCATAATATTGTTTAAATGTTGGGATTTTTGAACCATCAAAGAGTGTAAACGGCTCATCACCAAATAACATTTTTTGATAATGTTCTGGATTAAAATCGTTTGAATACATATAACCTGGTACTTGATCAATATTGTTATGCTTAAAGTCATCAAACTCTACTAGCAATACGAGAACTTTATCTTTACGAACATCACCGTTATATTGTTTTTGCTTCGCTGAAGTAGTTGGTACTTTGCCGTTTAATCCCCCTTTAACCGGCTCTTGTCCAGTTACCGGGCCACTAGCAGGTTGATCTGCTTTTTCTTTCTCATCTGCTTTTGCATCTTTAACTTTTTTCAAAAAGTCAGCAGCTTCTCTTGTAACACTGTCCCCCGCTGCTGGTTCTTTTCCAGCATTTTCGCCTTTTTTCTTCTCTACATATTTTTCAACAGCTTTTAATGTGTCTTCTTTCGACGTAGATTCACTAATTACACCGCGTTTCTTGAGCGCATCTGCTAAACGCTCCTCTTGAATTAAATTTTCATCAATTGGACTTAAAGATCCTACATTAGACGGCGTTGCCGCATAAACAGATTGACCCCCAACCCCAAATGTGCAACTAAGCACAGCTGCCGCCGCAAGCGTAGACAGCACTTTAAAAGGCTTTTTCTTCATCCCTATTCCTCCCCAATATTGAATATGTTCCAACTTTTATATAATAAAGAATATTCTGACATTACACAATACATTGTCTTAATTTGTAATATTTTTGAAAATATTCTTTGTTTTAGATTGATATACATTCTAATTCATCAATGTTTTTAACGCTTACTTCTTGCATGTGAATTCGAATCGTGGCATGTATAATTTCTTCTACGACAGGGACATTCAAAGAAATCCAATTTATATGCTCATTTTGATTTTCAGTTTCAGGTAATAGTAGCTAGCTTAAAAACATAAAAAGATCGTCCACTATATTTAGCGGACGATCTTTTTATTTATCTAAAGCACAACTACAATATCTCAATATACCCTTCTGTTCCATGTACTCGTATTCGTTGCCCATCTTTTATTAATTTTGTAGCATTCTCTACCCCAACAACTGCTGGTAATCCGTACTCACGTGCAATAACTGCCCCATGCGTCATAAGTCCACCGACTTCAGTGACTAATCCTTTTATAGATACAAATAATGGTGTCCAGCCAGGGTCAGTAAAAGCAGTAACTAATATATCTCCCTCTTCTAAATTCGCATCTTCCATGTTTAAAATAACACGAGCTCTTCCCTCTATAACACCTGAAGAAACAGGCAGACCTACAATCGCGTCAGCTGGGAGGTTTTCTCGTTTATATTTACCTGTAATGATTTCTCCATCAGACGTCATTACACGCGGAGGCGTTAGTTTTTCATATAATTTGTAATCATTTTTTTGCTTATGAATAAGCTCATAATCCAGTTTATTCGTGCGAACGACTTCGTGAAGTTCTTCAAAAGTTAGGTAGTATATATCATCGACTTCATGAATGACACCGCTTTGCACAAGTTGCTCAGCTTCTTTCAGTAACGCCTGCTTATATATGAAATAACGATTAATCATGCCGTATTTCGGGTATTCACGATAACCGATGAAATTCCGGATGTTACGAATCATACGCTTCGTCTCTTCCACTTTTTGTTTACCATCCGGCAAGTGCTGCAATCGATCTACTAGCTCTTCTTCTTTTTCCGTAGCTTCCTGCAGCCCTTCTTCAAATTTCCGTTTACTAGCACCCGCTTCAAAGTCTCTTATATTATTTAAAATCATTGGGATAATTGTAATTGGCTGTTCACTCCAGCGCGTTTTCGTAATATCGATTTCTCCGCTACATCTCATTCCGTATTTATTCAGAAAATCATTCATCGCATCTCGGGCCTTTTCTCCGCCTTCAAACTGAACGAGTTCATCTAAAAAGCTACTATCTTTTACGTGCTGTAAATATGCAATGACCTTTGGATAAGGGCGAATCACATCTGCAACATCCATTAATGCTAAACCCATTTCTGACGTAATATTATGTTGTACCGATTGTGAAAGTGTGTCTGCTGCATTTTTTTCACCTAGCCATTGCTCCATCTTTTCATTAATCCATGAAGAAGCATTCATACCTGCCATAATGACAGCCGTACTTTGCGGGCTAAACAATATCTTTTGTAATTGTTGCTGGATATCTTCTAAAATAAAATGAAATACAGCCGATCCGGATTTCATTTTAATATTTCGTTTTAACTCTTCGATCGATACTTGACTATTCTTTATTAAATCCGTAACGATTGCCGAATTGTTTTCGATTTGTGGTTGCGAACTTGCAGATCGCACACTTTTACTAACACTCTTTTCTTTTTCATCATCCGGTAACAATGTAATAAAACCATCTCGCTCGATTACAGTCGTTAATGCATCTCTGATGAGCGGATCTGATTTTCCTAAAGTGTTTATTAAGAAATCTCTGCTAGCAGTTGAAGCTAATTTTTGTGTAGCATCAACAAACAGCCTTCCTCCTGCTTTACGCATAGGGGCACGAGTTGTTAACAGGAAAAAAGACAATCCCAGTGGTTTCATCGCATCCGTCATCATTTGTTGGTGACCAACTGATATATAAACGTGATTTTCCCCATCATTTGCTTCTGGAATTGGATATAGAGTCGTAATTGGCCTACTTTGGACTATATAAAATGTATCATCAACTAAGCACCATTCAATATCTTGCGGACAATCAAAATAAGCTTCGATCTGTCTTCCGATACGTGCGAGTTGTAAAATTTGTTGATCCGTAAGTGTTTGAACATTTTGCTGATTAGAAGCAATTTGCTTCGTCTCTATTCCGCCTTCTTTCCGTCCATACATAGCTATTTTTTTAGTTGCAATCATCTTTCCAGCGATTTCGCCCTCTTTTACTTTATAATTATCGGCAGAGACGAGTCCTGAGACTAGCGCCTCACCAAGTCCAAAACTGGCATCGATTGATAACACCTTTCGGCTAGAAGTAATCGGATCAGCAGTAAATAAAATTCCCGACGCCTCCGGGAATACCATCCTTTGGACGACAACACTTATAGAAACTTGACTATGATCAAAACCGTTTTGCATGCGGTATATAACCGCTCGATCTGTAAATAAAGAAGCCCAACATTTTTTAATATGTTGTAAGATAGCTTCTTTTCCAATCACATTTAAATACGTATCTTGTTGACCTGCAAACGAGGCATGTGGTAAATCTTCAGCAGTCGCACTCGAACGTACTGCATAAGCATGCTCATCGCCAAAACGTGAGAGATAATGAGTAACTGCTTTCTCAACATCAAAAGGAATGTCTACTGCCATAATGACTTCTCTAATCTTCCTGCTAATTTCACCAACTTGAACTCGGTCTTCACTTTTCAACTTCGTTAGCTGTTGCAACAAAGTTTGGAATGTTTCATTTTGTTCGATGGCCTTTTCATATCCTACCGTTGTAACACAAAAACCTTCTGGCACTTGTATCCCTCGCATGTTTGATAACGCCCCTAAATTCAATCCTTTTCCACCGACGAGTGAAAGCTGCACCTTTTCTATTTCCTGAAAATCGAGAACGAAAGAACTCATGTAACATCTCTCCTTATTTTGCATGTGTTCTTGATTGTAGCAGTAGTAAATGAGAAGAAACAGTCTATTTTGAACGTTATTTACGTGGTATAATTAAGTTAGGAAGAGATCATCACTTCTATTCCCTCCTCTAATTCACTTCAATCACATCAAAAAACTTAAAAATCCGTTCATTACAAAAAGCATCTGTACAAGTAACCGTCTCATTTATTGGATTTATATCAACTACTGTTATGTAATTTTTATATAAATAACCATCTTTATAATATGTAAGTAAAATCTCTTCTTCACCTAAAAATGAAGTTAATAACTTATTTTCCAGCACCTCTTTTGCATCTTGCGTTAAGATTGGACGCTGGGCTTTCGTTTGCTCCTGTATCATTTCTTTAATCACTGCAAACTGTTCTGGCATGCTGGCAAACGGTTGCCACTTTACCATCCCTCTTCCTTTTGGCATGTTAGCATTCTTCACGATTTGTGCCCTCCTAATAATGTGTTTCTATATCTTGCTGTTGCGACGCTTGTGTAGGAAATCCCTCGTAAAATACTGTTCTTACCAAATCGTGTTCGAATTTCATCCATAACTTTCGTTAATCTCACTTCTTTTTCTCTTTGTACAATGTTATCGAAAAGTGAAATTTGCTCTTCTCCTTCATTTATTAAATTTGTTAACGAAATACTTATCGATCGAATCGGCTCCCCTTTATACCGCTCGTATAAAAAATATGTACAAACATTATAAATATCCATCGTTAAATTTGTTGCTCTGTTTAACGTATGTGCCTTTTTTATTCCCCCGCCGTATTCCTTGCTATATCCAACTGAAAAATGAATTGTTTGTGCGCATTTCTTTTCTCGTCTCAACCTGTAACAAACTTCTTCTATGTGCTCTAGTAAAATAACGATAAACTCTTCTATCGAATAATCACGTAATAATATTTGGCTTTTCGCTATAGATGTTGTTGCCGGAACATACTTTTCTGCTATTCTGCTAAAATCAATCCCGTTACTGTGTAAATGCAATTCTTCTCCTATTACACCAAACGACTGCTTTAAATATTTCAAAGGGTACTGCGCTAACTCCCCTATTGTATGTATACCTTTTCGGTTCAATTTCATTTCCGTTTTATACGATATACCCCAAAATTTACTGAGCGGTCTAATGCTCCATAACTTCTCGGGTATATCGTCATACGTCCACTGCGCAATTCCATCCCTATTCTTTTTTGCTTCCACATCCATCGCTACTTTACTCAATAATAAATTCGGACCAATACCAATCGTACTTTCAATCCGTGTACGTTCATATATTTCTCGCTTGAACTTTAATGCGAACTCGCGCGGATTATTTGCAAACAAATGAATACTTGCAGTCATATCCATGAAAAATTCATCAATACTATATTGATGAAAATCTTCCGGCGCGACATACTGCAAAGCTAAACCAGTTATGAAAGTTGAACACTTCATATACGTATGCATAATTGGATTCACAATAATAATATCTGGTCGCTTCGGTATTTCGTACAATCTTGCCATCTTCCTGATCCCTAACGCTTTTAATGGCGGTGTTGCTGCTAACACAATTGATCCGCTCTGATTCACATCTCCTACAACGGCCAATTTTGTATAACGTGGATCCAGTCCTTTTTTAATACATGATACGCTCGCATAAAAGCTACGAAGATCTACACATAGAATAATACGATTCGGTAAAAGAAAATAATCATACAAGGTAATCACTCCTAATAAAAGAACGTTTGTTCTCATTATATACGAACTCTTGTTCTTTTTAAAGGGATTTCCATGAAAATTTTGGTTAAAATAACCTTAAAATTCTTTTTAAGAAAATCTTAAGAAAATCTCCCTTTATTCATAAGAATTTTTTTCTATACTGAAACATGTAAATGAACAAAAGGAGAAATAATCATGAAGAAATTTGTAATTTGCATAATAGGAATAGGCCTCCCTATATACTTACTACCTTTCATATTACGCGGGGATTTAGACAGATTTAATCCGATTGCTGAAGAAAAAAATGTATACGCCGTTGCGAAGGGATATGGCGTTCCAGATTACCATCATAAAGGAAGAGCTATGTACTCACTAAAAGGTGTTGATGAATTAAGGAATGAGAAAGAATATACAGTAGGAACGAACACTCCTAATGATTTTATAAGAAAAACTTACTTGAAAATTCATGTAAAAGGTAAGTATGTGTATTCTTACGACGTTATTTCTGAAAAGGACATACCGGAGAAAATAAGAGGACAATTGAAAATAGTAGATAACTAAAAGAGCCTACTCGTATGAGCTGGCTCTTTTAGTTTATTTTATAATGTTACTTTTCCCATAAGCTAAAAATTCTATTACCCATTTTCATATTTTTTGAATCAATAGGTGGAATCTCTCCGTCTATTTATCAGATCGAGTGCTTAATCTGTTCCCCAAACCGATAATTGATATAAACTTTTCTTCTATATAAAGCATATTCTTATTGGTCGACTTAATGACTATGGGATCTGTCCCCATTTAGTGATGAAACCCATTATCACATTTCGTATCATGTGGCATAGGCCCGTCCAGGGAATCCAGAAAGGCAACGGCCTGTTTGAGGTTCATCAAAAATAAATGCGCGAGATCCATTGATAATCCATTTCGAACCACAACGCGCATAATCGTCACCTCTTCCATATCTGGAGGCAATGGATAAGCGGGTACTTGCCAGCCGAACACACGCAATTGTCGAGATAAATCATAAAGATTCCAGTTTAATGTGTAACCATCTTTCAGTCGCCAAGCGAAAACCGGAATATCCGAACCATCGGACAAAAGTTCGAACGGTTCCATCTTCTGAATCGCCTTACTAAGAAAAAGAGCGACTTTCTGAGAAGCCCTCTGGACATCATAGTACCCACTTTTCCCCAAACGTAAGTAATTGTAATATTGCAGGAGCACTTGTGCACCAGGACGTGAGAAATTCAGAGCAAAAGTCGGCATATTTCCGCCCAAATAGGAGACGCGGAAGATTAGATCCTCAGGGAGATCTTCAGCTTCCCGCCAAATTATCCAACCCAATCCAGGGTAGACTAATCCATACTTATGTCCGGATACATTGATAGACTTCACCCTCGGTAATTGAAAATCCCAGACTAAATCTGGTTGAAGAAACGGTGCTATAAATCCCCCCGAAGCCGCATCCACATGCATGGGAATATCGAGGCCCGTCCTCTCCTGTAAATCGTCCAACGCTTTCGCAATGGCGGCAACCGGTTCGTAAAGTCCGGTATAAGTCTCACCGAGAATCGGTACTACACCAATCGTATTTTCATCCACGACAGCGAGGACCCCCTGAGGATCCAATTGGGGATGCTCTGGGCTAACCTTCACATAGCGTGGTTCAACCTCCCAATAGTTCGCGAATTTTTCCCAAACGACTTGAACAGCAGAACTAAACACAATATTGGGACGATCCACCGGCTTCCCTTCGCTTTTGCGTGCGTTTTGCCAGCGTCTCTTTAACGCAAGCCCCCCGAGCATACATGCTTCCGACGATCCAGTTGTTGAAACACCCATAGTCGTAGTGGGGGTGGGCGAATGCCAGAGGTTGGCTAAAATGCGGACACACCGCTCCTCAATTTCGGCTGTCTGTGGATATTCATCCTTGTCAATCATGTTCTTGTCGAATGATTTGGCATATAATTGCTCTGCGGCAGGCTCCATCCATGTGCTAACGAATGTTGCAAGATTCAAGCGGGCATTGCCATCAAGAGCAATTTCATCATGGACGATTTGATACGCTGTTTCTGGTAACATGCCTTTATCAGGCATGTGAAAACGCGGAACGACTGCTTCTCCTTCGCGGGCAAACAGAGGATTTATGGAAAATTCGTGAGGCAGCTCCATTTGCATGTGACGCGGTACATATTGTGGATTATCTGGTACAATCTCTTTTCCTTCGTATGCATCGTTTTGGGCTTCTACTTTTCGATCCTGTGGCATACAAGTCCCCCTTAATTAATTGTTTAACGAACATATTATTTACAAAAAAGCATTTGTTAAACCAAGGGGACAATTCTAATAAAAGGTGCCGCCACCAAGTGAAAGCACTGTAGAAAAAACTGTGTCTATTTTCTTGACGTAGTATTAGTTATCATTTTTTTATTTTTCAAACACTTACAATATTTAACGCATACTGCAAATTTAGTGCTTCTCTCACGATAACAAACAGATTAAGGACTTACTGTTGTTGCACAGTAAGTCCTTTTTTCACAAAGTCTATTTCGACGTCAATGGTGCAGGTTTTATCGAAAAGTTAATGAATGTAATAATTATTACAACCTAGTATCCCACTTACCACAAAAGGCATCTACAGGACTTGTGCCCTTAAACTCTGATCTCCCCATCAATTTATCAACTAACGCCTGTAATACATGATCATTTGAGCTATAAGTATTAATAAATGTCTTAACTCTTGGCACATCTAAAAGATGATAAGGGTTTTCTACAGAAATAAAAATAGTTGGAACAGCTGACATATAAACAGGAACATTAGCACCCATAGGTTGGGCCCATTCTATACGTACTGTGGTTTGATTGCTTTTTGTTGCCATGTTCGCTAAATATATTATCAGGTCATATTTCTCAGTAATATCTTTGTAACTACTAGCTAAACCTTCAAAGCCTGGACTTGGTTTAAATACGTCTATGTCAAAACCTTCGTTTACTAAAAGATCCTTAACCTTTTTAGCAACTCCAGTTCTAACTGAGTACGCTATACCTTGTTGGCTCTCTATATCGTAATACAGCACCTTCTTATATTTTTTTGGATCAATAGGTAAAACCCCTTCTTCCTTTTTTACTAATGTGATTGCTTTATCTGCACATTCAGCTGCCCAAGCATTATGTTCCTCAGTAGCAATCCCCTTTAATGCTTCTTCCGGCGAAGGTATTAACTTTCCTTCGGCTTGTTTTTTATGAAGCTTTAATGCCGCTTTAAGAGCAAGTATCTTTGTTACAGCCTCGTTTAATCTTTCCTTTGTAATAATTCCTTCCTGCACGCCTCTTCTCATATATTCATAATCTTCGTCTATGTTCTTTGTAAATAGGAACATATCACAACCAGCGGCAATAGCGTGTGGTACTACCTTATCTCTTGTCATTGGAATTACCATACCAGCCATTGATGATGCATCTGTTACCACTAGCCCATTGAAGCCTAATTGTTCTTTTAATAGCTTCGTTACCAATTCATAAGATAGTGTAGCAGGTAACATATCCTTGTCTTCTATTTGTGGATTAAGTTTCTTAGTATATGCAGGCTGCATAATATGACCAACCATAACAGTCATAGCCCCCGCTTCAATGCAAGCTTTGTAGGCAGCTCCATAGGTTTTATCCCAATCTTCACAGGACATGGAATTTATAGATGTAACTAAATGCTGATCTCTTTCATCCATACCATCACCTGGGAAATGCTTTATTGAGGCAGCTACACCATATTCCTGAACACCCTTTACATATTGAACACCCATACGGCGAACTCTGTCTGGATCTGAACCAAGAGTACGTGTATTAGTTATCGGGTTTCTGAAATTATAATCAATATCAATAATTGGTGCAAAGGCCCAGTTAGCTCCAACTGCTGAACCTTCACGACCAGCAACAACGCCAAGCTTGTACGCCATTTCATCATCATCAGTAGCAGCAACCTGCATCTGAGATCCTATCATTGTTCCTTCTTGTACAATACCATTACCGCCACTTTCTAAGTTTGCTGAAATCAGCATAGGAATTTTTGAATTTTCTTGAAGGATACGCACTGTATTAACAACCTCAGCTGCTGGCATAGGTCTACACATCAATCCGCTAGGCATATACTTTGCAGCTAGATTTTTTATATTATCCTCATCATCAGAATAAGCAACTAAACAAAATAACTGACATATTTTTTCATCCTCTGTCATGGAAGCTATTGTTTTCTCTACCCATTGGATATCCTCATCATTTAAATAAAATGGCTTTTCTCTTAAATTCATCATTTTTAACCTTCCTTTCCTTAATCCTTTAGTAATTCATCTATTGATAGTAAAGATAAATCTTTTACTCTATATTTTGCATTTGCACAGTTCGCTGCAAATCCTACTCCTACAGATTTCATACCTCCAGCATTTGCTGCCTCAATGCCAGCATCAGCATCTTCAATGACAACGCATTCAAAAGCATCCATTCCTAATTTTTCTGCTGCTAACAGAAAAACCTCAGGATGTGGTTTGCTGTATTTTATTTCATTTCCATCTGCCACAGCATCAAAATAGCCGTCAAGTTTGATTCTTTTCAGTATAAAGGGCGTATTTTTACTAGAAGATCCAATAGCTGTCTTTACACCTAATTCCTTCAATGCTTTTAACACATTCATAACCCCAGGAAGAATATCCATTTCTGACAATTTATTAAGCAGATTTCTGTAATAAGTGTTTTTCCTTGCAGCCAGCTCCTCTTTTTCTTGTAAAGTATAAAGCGTTTCTGACCTTTCCAAAATAATCTCCAAGCTCTCCATTCTGCTCACTCCACGGAGCCGTTCATTTATTTTTTTATCAAAATATACCTCTTCGTCATCGGCCATTTTTTTCCAAGCTTCATAATGAAACTCATCAGTTGAAACAATGACCCCATCTAAATCAAAAATTACCGCTCTCTTACTCATGTTTCCTCCTATTTTTCCGTATAATTTATTGTGTTACATAGAAGATTCCTTCATAGTTTATTTGTAAATACTTTAACTTCTTCATTCTGTTTCCACTATCGTTTAAGCCTGGATATCGCCTAACTTATTTGTTTCCAATTCTCTTTCAGATTTCAACTTATGACCTACTTCTGGTATAGGCATAATCGCGAACATACCTATAATCGGCATAATCGCAAGGAATATGAAAAAGAAGTTCCAGCCTCCTATTGAAAGAAGCAGTGGTCCTATTGCAGGCACTATGGATTGTGGTAGAGAATTAGCAACGTTCATGATTCCAAAGTCCTTAGCGGCATCATCTTTATTAGGCAGCACGCGGGCAACCATAGCTGTATCAACAGCCATAAAGCAACCTCCGCCTATAGCACAGACAATAGCAGCAATATAGAAGGCCTGAACACTTGGTATAACGTACAATAAAATACCAAGTGTTAGAATTACACAAGAAATATAAAGGAATATTTTTTGCTTTCTGATTTTGTCTGATAAAACCCCACCTATAAGACTGGCAATAACAGTGAAAATATTACCAAAAATCATGATATTAGCATAAATTGATGTAATTTGTTCCTTATCCATATGCATACGATCACCTAGCATAATTGTTAAATAGAACATGCTGCAATATCCTAGCATAAGTAGGAACTTTGAAAATAAAGCCCATGTAAACTCAGGGAATTTTTTTGGACTTGGATAAAATTTTGTTATTTTTTCAACGAAGGATCCAGTATTATTGTTATTCTTTTTAACGAATTCCACCTTGCCTTCTTTTATCAAGAACAAGCTGATGACTGGTCCGATAACACCAATAGCAGCAAACGTTGTGAACTTAACGAAATCAGTTGCATTATTCATGATTTGAATCAATATCATTCCTAAAGTCATGAACAGAGGCAATAAGATACCAAATATACCAGACATGGTACCTCTTTTGGATTCTTCTACTTGATCAGGAATTAAAGCCGTATAAGCTGCCCAGCTGAAATTAAAGAAAAACTGTGCCGCTGCCCATCCCATCACGACGCCTAAAACCGTTTTCGAGAAATAAATATACATGATGCATAATGAACCAAGCAGTGAACCAAGCAAAATCCAAAGACGGCGTCTTCCAAAAGCCACATTGCTTCGGTCACTGATGGCACCACCAATTGGATTACCGATTAAGGCAAAAATTGCACTTACTCCTGCCACCAGACCATAGGATGTGGCGTAACCCTTAGGATCAATAGTCATAACCTTTAGTGGTATCAATATTGCACCAACAGTCAGGAAGCCCATAAGCATCAATCCAAAACCAATTGAGATACCCACAGCCAATCGCGTAAAAGGTGTTTTAATTGTTTCCATAATACTTCTCCCCCTTTTGAGTTGTATATAATTTCACAAAGCCCAAATTAGTGATTTAGAATAGCAAAATACATAGCATTTCGTTTTCAAACTGTTTAATACAATATTTGCTATAAAAAACAAAGAGATGGTATTTTTGAGATGGATAGTGCACCCCCCTCCCGACTAACGGGTGATTATGGTACTTTTTCTTAATGCTGAACGTTCTGATCGAATAACTCTGCAAGACTGATAGGACCGCATACCTCATTAAATAAATTTATCAATTCATCATCATAATTATGAAGAACCTTGCAATCTCGATCAAAAATCATAGTAGGCTCGTCCTCTGGTTTCACAGCTGGCCACTCAGGTAGCCCTGGGTGATTTGGATTACCGGTTTGTGCAAAATGGATGACTGCTTGGAATATCTTTTCTTCCAGTTCATCTGAAATGCCATCCATATTACAGATTTCAACTTTATCTGTATTATGGAAGACAAAAGGAATGTCTGAACAATGCCATGCTGCCTTTCCATGAGCAATCGGAAATTCCAGAGTAAAATTATACAAGAAAGCAGGAGCCTTTCCTCCTTCTGCCAAAAGTTTTGCTAGTTCTTTAGAAGGCGTACGGAAAATTCTGTCAAGTAACAATAAATCCACCGCTTTCTTTTCAGGATAAGCTTTTACAAACAACTCCATAAGCTCCTGTGTATGCTCACCAAATTTCTTGCAAAGCATTTCTTTTTCTAGATCATCAGAAAGCTCATATTTATTAAAAGTCGCTAGATTAAATGCAAACTCACCAAATACAGAGCCTACCATTAATGGAATAGTTTTTGCATGTTCGGTAAAGCCATGTATAAGAGGTTCTCCAAGATAATACTCATTTTTTAGTGGTGCACAGCCCATATAGCCGCCCTTTTGCATAATCGCTGGAGATACTTTTCCATAGACTTTTACCAGTTCACTGTAAGGAAGTGTCTCTAAAGCCTCCACATCCTTTTCTGTAAGTCCTAATTCTTCAAGCATTGCTGTTACAATCATTCTTCCATCACCATTTGGTTGAGGCATTAACTTACCATCGTCAATACCACTCATAACAATTCCCTTATGGAAAAGTCCGTCGGCAGCCGGTATCTGCATAAGACCAGTAACTTTCATACCACCACCAGACTGTCCAAACAACGTAACATTTTCAGGGTCTCCGCCAAATTGAGCTATATTTTCGTGAACCCATTTCAAAGCTGCTACAAGATCAGCATGACCAGCATTTGCTGAATTTTTATATTTCTCTCCAAAAGGTGAAAGATCCATATATCCAAGAATGTTTAAACGGTGATTCACACTCACTACTACTACATCACCGAGTTGACTCATATTAAAACCGTCATATGCTACCTGCTCAATGGATGATCCAGCAGTGAAGCCACCGCCGTGGAGCCATACCAAAACTGGTTTTTTAGCATCTTTATCAAGAACTTTTGTCCAGATATTAAGATTCTGGCATTTTTCATCCATAGGCCAATAACGATGTGGCACCATCAGTTCTGCGGTTGGATTATCCTGTTGCATCAGTGGACATACATATCCATATGATGTAGCATCTTTGATACCTTCCCATGGAGTTAATTCCTCTGGCATTTGAAACCTTTTTGCCTGTGCATAAGAAATTCCTTTGAAAATATGAATTCCATCATAAAAATAGCCTTTTAATTGACCTGCTTTCGTCTGAACAACAGGCACCTCATCAAATACAAATTTTTTCGCCATCTTTTTTACCTCCAATATCACGGTTTTAATGTACTCTAACTTTATCCCACCGGCAGTAGTTTGTGCTTCTGAAGGAACCATGTACTTACGATAAAAAAGGTCTTAACGTTTAGTATAATGTAAAACACAATACCGATTACGATAATCACGCTAGAAACATAAAGATAGATTTTTTTGCTTTCTAGTTTTGTCTGATAAGACGCTACCCACAAGGCTGGTAATAGCAGTAAAAAATATTTCTCCTGCTATTAAGTTAGTATGTAACTTTTCAAACCGTGTATTAAAATATAATTCTCTTATAATTTACAATATCAAGAAAGCGCTTTATTGTATTATTCTTAGATATATTGTATAGTTTGATTGTGAAATTTTTAAAAGATTTTCTATAAAAAGCAAGGAGGTCGTATTGTCTTGAATTTGTCAAAATCCGAAAAAAATCCAACTGAAAACATTGAGAATATTTGCGGTTTATTATCAAATTTATTTGACATATCTGTCTGTTTCCTAAGCAGCTCAAATGATATAATATTTTCTGCCGGCGGTACGGCATTGAACAACCCTCTTAACGAAAATATACATAATACAATCATTGATTTGTTTCAAAGCAGTGAGCATCACAATCTTCCCATTTTCAAGTCAACGAAATTTTCCGAGAATTTCGTTGCCGTAAACTTGTACACAAACAACACATATAGTGGGAAATTTGTTATTGGTCCTTCAATCTGCTCAAGAATGGACACTGAAACCGTAAATATAGTAGTTTCCAAAGAGAAAATTTCCTTGGTAGACAAGGCAAAGCTTTGTAGTTATTTCAACATTCTTCCGATAGTCAGTTTTAACACACTCTTACATTTAAGTCAGTTAATCTATTATATTTTGTATGGGCAGAAATTAGATTTTGTCTCGTTGTCCGATCTCAACACATACCAAAACAACTTCAAAACAAATTTTGCTGACAACTACGAAAACATTTCGTCGAATAGGAAACAAAACAATGAGCTTCACCATCCTTATATATATGAACAAAATTACTTCCAGTATATAAGGGAGGGTAATCTTGAAAAAACGATTTCACATTTTAGAAAGAATCTCCACGATAACTTTGGAGTTCTTTCAAAGAAAAGCTCACTTCGAAGTGAAAAAAACATCAGCATTTGTCATACAACACTTGTAACACGGGCAGCGATCGAAGGCGGGCTGGATCCGGAACAGGCGTACACCATGAGCGACATGGCAATCCAGTGCATAGAGGAAATAGATGATATAAAGCAGCTTCAAGATTACCGCAACACCATTGCAATCGAGTTTACAAAAATGGTAAATCAAATAAATGAACACAAATTCCCTAAGCCAGTCAGAGTCTGCGAAAGTTATATTAAAAATCATATTTACGAGCCTATATCGGTGAAACAGCTCTCTGAAATTACTGGGTTAAACCCAAATTACCTGTCCTCGATGTTTAAAGCAATCACCGGATTTTCTGTATTAGATTTTATCAATAAAGAAAAAATCAATGAAGCAAAAAAGCTGCTGATAACGACAGACCTTTCCTTGACGGACATTTCGAACCTGCTTCGTTTTTACGACCAGAGTCATTTCACAAAAACATTCAAAAAATACACAGATATTACACCTAAAATCTTTAGGGATCAAAACAAGCACATATAAATGGTACTGACCTGAAAACGACATTAAGACACAAATTTTATCTTAATCTTGTTAAAAACGGGTTAATCGTCAGGGAAATGAGCTTAGCGTTATAAATCCCAAAATAAAAAACCTCTATTTCTCTGTATTAAAATTGAGAAATAGAGGGTTAATCACTTAACAATTAATGAAAGTATAAATTATCACAATATTACTTGCGTTTTACTTACTTTACAACAGAATCCTTTTTCCATTTGTATAAAACTATTTCATGATAAACAGGATCAAATAATGAGTTTGAATGAAAGACGGCTTCCTTTTCAACTTGTCCTTCTATATGAATTCCTTGTTTTTGAAATCCTTCAATGAGATGATTGGTAACATATACATTCTCATTTTTATGATATTTTTTATCTTGTAAAAAATATGAATATGTGTAAAAACGTTTATGTTCATACGGCATTTGTAAATATTCCATAACCCTCGTCTCTTCCCAAGTGTATACGATAAACGGCTCTTGTTTTCTCTCTAAATATGACGCGAGTTGATATGTTGCTGGTACCTCCGTATGTTGTTCTTTCATGAGCGGTATACTTATCATAAGTTGACTGGTTGCAAACAAAAGCAAGATAATACCACGATGTGTTTTTAACCATGAAATAGCAAGTATGCAAAGTAACATCGCTACAATTGGGTAAGAGTGACGAGGTTTATCAATGTTTTGTCCAAATAAATTCCACAGAAAATAGAAAGCTCCAAGAGCAATCAAAACCTTTGGATAGCAACGTATATTTTTCCATTGTAAAACAAATAGAAACAAAAAGAACAAAAAGAAACCTACTAAATAATAAGAGTGGATACCTATTCCTGCAAAGATGATGTTTTCAGAAAGTAAGCGATAGAGACGTGAAATAAGTGATTCACTCGTATCTGTAACTGCTCCACCCCATTCGGTAAAATGGCCTCCTACAAATCCAAAAGAAATTTCCCATAGCCCCCTGATTCCACCAATGTTCCAAATAAGAGCACTGACCCAAACTAGTTGTGAAAGGACAGCTGTACAAAATAAGATTATAAATCGCCATTTTTCTTCATGCCATTGTTGCCATAATAATAAAATAAGTGCAATTCCAAACGGTGCATAGGATAACCTTATACCCATTAATAGCGCAAAGAAGAGAATTGGCCAGAATTGAGTTTGAAAACGTTTTGTGCGAAAGGCACGTTCTATACTCCATATATACCACCATACAATTGCTAAAGCTGCGCCTTCTGACATAGGTTGCGTTACTAAAATAGAGAAATAACCGCTCGTTTGTAAGACAGCTACAACAATAAGAGCACTCGTTTTACTTACATAATGGCGTGCAATCCAATACATCGGGAAAGCTGCGCCAAGTGCCATAATGGCATTAAAAATCCCTAACGATTGCACAGGATTTTCTATAAAAATATGCGTTATCATTCCCCCTAAAATAAAAAAAGGATACCCTGGGAAATGGGGCTGCATCGCTAATATGTCATATTGCTTTAAAGCAAGTGTAAAATCGACTTCGTCCCACGTTGCTGCAAACGGACTTGCATAGAAAAAACGAATACAAATCACACTAATAATAAGGATAACTGCCCATATACGTAGTACTTGTTTCATCTCATTTCCTTTCTTCAAAAAAAGTACAAGGAAAACACCTTGTACTTTAACTAACTGACTTATTTTCTTCCATTATTTCTTTCTTTTTAACAGGCTTTTTAAAGATAATTAACATGTACAACACTACAAAATATCCGATATACACAAGTACTTCTTCAATGGACGGCATTGAGGAATATCCTAAAAATGCTTTTAAGAAAATGCCGATATCACCAGAAAGAAGTGGTGCAGTACCATGATCACGAAGATAATGCTCATAATCAATAGGATGCTCTGGTAGTAGCCAAGTAATATCATATACATGCGGCATTACGCTACCAAGTATCTTTAAATCTTGAAGCATAGCAACACCTTGTACAAGAAGTCCTGCTGCAATTAATACGATAAATGCACCTGTTACTTTAAAGAATACTTTGAGTGAAATACGCATCGTTCCTTTAAAGAATAAGAAGCTAACAACTGCTGCAACGAGTAGACCTGATATAGCTCCCCAGCCTTTCATCGCTTCTCCAATATTTCCACCAGTAATAGCTGCGAAGAAGAACACAGTTTCTACACCTTCTCGAAGTACAACAAGGAAAGAATGCACGACCATTCCAATTATATTTCCAGCCGTAATATACTGATTCATTTTATTTTCCATGTTAGCTGTCATATTCTTACTATGTTCTGCCATCCAAAATACCATTTGTGTAAGTAAAATGGCTGAAATGAAAATAATGGATATTTTTAAATACATTTCACTCCCCATAGCAGCAAAACCAGTAAATACAACTTGGAAAACTAGGGCGACAATATAACTTGCTACAACCGCAAGCCCTGCTCCTAGCCAAACATATTTCACATACTGCTTACTATCTGTGCGCTTTAAGTACGTTGTAATAATCCCAACGATAAGCAGCGCTTCTAATACTTCACGAAATGTAATGAGAAATGCCTGAAGTTGCATTGCTCTTCCCCCTCACCCTTACTTGCGTTTTCTTACAGCATATACAATGACCCCAACAAGTATAAGTACAATCACTACGATTGGAGCCCAGTTTTTCAGGCTGCTTAAATCTGTCCACTCTGTTTTCCCCGTATTATCAGAAGCTGCTTGATCTTCTTGACTATTTGCACTAAAGTGTCCAACTTTAAAGTCTTTAATTTTAAACTCTTTTTGTAACTCTGCTAAAATAACGTCTTTGCTTTTCTTGAAAGCCTCTTGATTTGCTTCTTTTTGACCTACTCCAAATAAGCCTGGATTTCCTAATGATTCTAACGCTTTATTAAATTCATCCTTTAACTTCGTATCTAGCTCTTTATTGTGCTCACCAACAGCTGGTGATAACGCTTCATATGTAGCAAATGCTTTAGCTAATAAACGTTTGCTTGTATCATAGTCTTTAAAATTTTCGTCTACATTTGTTAAACGACGATTAATATTAAGCGCAAGAATTTTTTGCATATCAGCAATAATATCTTCTTTATTTTGTTTATCAAAGTCCTTCATCATTGCTTTAGAAGGTTCTTTTCCCATATGCTGATCAATTTCTTCTTGCACATTTTCATATGCTTTTTTTGCTTCTTTAAAGTTTGCCGGATTTTCATCTAACTTAGTAACCATCTGCTTGTATGCTTCAGCTACTTTTTCTTCGTTCGGATTTCCATACGAATAAGCAAATGCAGTTGGTTGCACCGAGAATAGTAAGAAAATACTAACAAATAATGATGTAATGATTCTTTTCATGAACGTTCCTCCCGAGGTTAACGATAATTATTACTACTTTCATTATGAAGATAAGAAACGCTCGCTACGAGCACCTCTTATCCTCTATTAATACATGAGCCGTATAGTCTATACTTACTTTCTCTACTGGACGCGTCATTTCTCTCCAAATCGCTGGAAATACACGTGTCATATACTTACGAAACGATATGAAAGACTCACCTGTTTTTCGTACTTTATAAGTAATCGGTACTTCTTGTACTCGAAATCCTTTTCGTACTAAATTCAAAGTAATGACTTGTGCATAGTTATAATCGTGAATAATTTCCCCATGCTCCATCGCTTGCCTAGAAAAAGCACGCATGCCTGACTGCCCATCTCGAATCCATTTCCGTAATAACAAACATTGCAGCGTCGTAAAGCAATAATTTCCAAGACGTCGATGTAACCTCATTCCTTGAATGGTTCCTCTAAAACGAGAACCCATCGTATAATCTGCTTCTCCCATAAAGATAGGTTCAAGTACATTCGGAATTTCATCAGCTGGGTACTCATCATCAGCATCGATCATTACACTAATATCAGCCCCAAGACGATAGCTTTCCTGCAACCCTGCTCTGACAGCTGCACCGAGTCCTCCGTTTTTTGCAAGTGAAACGATGTGATCAGCCCCGGCCTTTTTTGCAACCTCTACCGTTCTATCAGTTGAGCCATCATCGATAACAAGCACTTCTACCTTTACACTTGGATGAAAATGACGCGGCACTTTTTGAATGACATGTGCAATAGAATCCTCTTCATTTAATGCGGGTATAAAAACAATTACTTTCATTCTTTTTCCTGCTCCTTTAGCGCTTCTACTAAGACAGGACCCCGACTATGAGATGGATACGGTGCTCCTAATAAATAAGCAATTGTAGGGGCCATAGAAACAAGACTCTTCTTTTCTTCTACTTTTACACCTTGAGCAATATGAGGGCCGTACATAAAGAATGGTACAAAGCGTTCTCCTTCGTCTAAATGACCGTGACCACCAATACCATCCGCTTGCCCATGATCTGCACAAATGATAAATGTCGTATTTTCTGCTTTTCCTGTTTTCTCCAAATGCTCAATAAATTGCTTCACATGCTGATCTGCTTCATGAATTTTTTGTAAATATTCATCATATAGTACGCCGCGACTATGACCTGTTTGATCTGTAGAAATAAGCTGGACGATAAATAGATCTGGATCTTGTTCATCCATAATCTTTCTTGCTTTCTCCATAATTTTCGAGTCAACAACATCATTTTTCATCACAGCAGTAAATGTTTCCACATCATCGCCAAACGCGTCTACAAGATGAGCAACCGCCAACATCTTCCCTGTTTTATCCACTTTACGAAGAGAATCAAAAATACTCTCTACGTTCACTCCATGCTTCCACACCATATTCGATTTAATCCCATGCTCAAAGGAATATGTTCCTGTAAACATAGATGAGAAACATACAACTGTACGAGCTGGATATACAGTTTCCATATTTAAAAACTCTGTCCCTTGTTTTCGAAGGGAATCTAAGTACGGTGTATGTGCCGCCTCAAAACGATCTTTTCGCATACCATCTATCACAATTACAACTACTTTTTCATTTAATGCCTCTTGATTTTCAGGCATGTTTTCTGTATAGCTAGAAATTGCCTTTGGCTGCCAATCAAATAAATTACGGTGTAAAATAAGCGTATATATAAGAAGAGCACCATAAAATATACACAGCACTTTCCAATCTACCCCGCTAAATGTACCGCCTGCTTGGAAGAAATCGTAATAGTAATACCAAAGTGAAAGTAGCAGTAAGAACTTTGGCATCTGTTCTTGTGCATTCCCACTTGTAGAATCACTATTTTTTAAAACTAGCTTCCAAAACCGTGTGAAGTTCAACCATGATGTACCAATTCGCAAATGATAATATAAAGTTCCCCAAAATAGAATTGTAAAGAAGAAATATAATCCTAATGCAAAAAAGAATAATGGTAAATGTACCGTCTTAAATACAATTAAATATGCAATAAACGGAAACCATAAATAATTTCTTAAAAACAATGGGAAATCAAACAAATAATATAAAACAAGTAAAGGTACAATGAGGACAAAGCTACTAAAAAATGCTGAGATAAAACCATTTTGTCCAAACTGCGAGATAGAAAACAATAAAAATGTACCGAATACAAAAATAGGCGTAAACGGTTTTCCTTCATTCAGTAAGTTCCAGCAGCGGGCTGCAACTTTTTCAAACTTTGATGCTTTTTTTACTTCTTCCACCGGATGTTTTCTCCCTTCTGACTGACTAGTGAGCGCAACTCCATTGGATATAAGACGAGCAGAATTGCACCCACACCGTAAGAAAATATAAATTTAAAGCCGTGACTCATTAATGACCATTCATATGCTGCCACTTCACCTACTCCAAGTGCCCTTAGCGCAAATGTCATTACCGTTTCATAGGTCCCAAGACCACCTGGTGTTAATTGAAATACTTGTCCTGCTATGGTCACACTATTCACCCAAACAGCCTGTAGGAATGTAAGTGAGTTCGCAATCTCATAAATGACAAAAGCTTCGCAAATCCAGCTCATTACAATTAGTAAGATAATGATAACGCCTTGTATTGTAAACAAAACAGTCTTTAGTTGCTTCCATTGTCCTTCGACAAATTGCGGTACTTTCTTGTATAAAAGAAACAACGCTCCACTTCCGATACATATGCAAGCAAGGATAACAGGAACATTCAGTAAAACATTCCCCCACAATATAAACATTCCTACTGCTCCAAATACACCAAGAATAAGTAAATCTAATATACGAAGAATAACAACCGATTGTGTCGCTTCTCCTAATGTCACTTTCTTCTCTTTTGTAATGATCGCAATGCGAACAGCATCTCCTACTTTCAATGGAGAAACATGATTAATAAACAAACTATAAAACAATCCATATAGAGCCTCTTTCATTGTAATATGATGATGAAGATACAATTTCCAAGCGTATGCACGAAAGAAAAATGCAACGCCATACATCACAATAATAACTATTAAGGTATAAGGATGTTTCCATAATTCATATAGTTTTCCCCACAAAGAAGACATTTCAAATGACTGCCACGATATAACAAAAAAAACACATAACAAGAAAATCCCACAAAGATTAAACAGTATCCGGATATTCTTTCGCCCAAGCAATAGTCTGCTCCAACCCTTCTGCAAATGATACACGAGGTTCATATCCTAGCTGATTTTTCGCCTTCGAAATATCAGCCCACGTCGATGTTACATCTCCTTTACGATGCGCCTCTCTATTTACACGCATAAGCGGGAAGTGCTTCTCTAGCTGTGCAAGCAATTCAGTCATTAAAATTGGTGCATTTGAACCTAAATTGTAGACATCGCTTCCATTCGACTCTAACGTAAGAGCAATCCCTTCTGTAATATCATCAATGTATGTGTAATCTCTTCCTGTTCCTTTTCCATATACAACAATTTCTTCACCACGTAATAATTTTCGAATAAAGCTTGCTATCGCCATATCAGGGCGCCCCCACGGACCATATACGGTAAAGAATCGTAAAATATTCATTTGAAATCCATACATATATTGATAAGCATGGCAAAGTGACTCCATCCCGTACTTCGATGCTGCATAAGGAGATAAGACACTGCCGTTTGCCATTTCCTCTTTCAAAGGCATTCCTGTTTGCTCTCCATACACAGAAGAAGAGGATGCCACAATGATTTTTTTTACATTTTCTTCTCCTGCGCATGTTAATACGTTACTTGTCCCTTTTATATTAATATCAATATAAGCACCTGGCATTTCAAGCGATGGTCTCACGCCTGGAAATCCAGCTAAATGAATAACTGCATCAACCTTCTCTTGCTGCATAACAGCTTTCACATCTTCTTTATGCAAAATATCACACTCATAAAATGGTACATTTCCAGATCGCTGCACTTGTTCAAGCTGAAACTGTTTTCGTGATTTCGCATAATAGGAGTGGAAATTATCAAGTAGTACAACTTGCTTTCCTTGTTCTAACAACTTTAAAGCAAGATGACTCCCGATAAAACCAGCCCCTCCAGTAATTAGTACTTTCATTCATTTCACCACCCTTAACTACACTATGTAAAAGAAGAAACCTTGTCAAGACAAGGTTTCTTCAAAAAGGTATACGTATGAGCAGATTATTTCGCTGCTTCAATAGCTTTATTTAACGCGCCCTCAAGTTGTGGTAACAATTTATCAGCATCTTCTTTCTTCTTCGCTTTTACTGCATCTAAATAAGACTGTGCTGTTTTTGTTAACTCTACTGTTTGCTGTTCGCCAAGTACTGATTTTAAATCATTTTCAATGATATTAATGAACAACGCGCCTTCTAATGCTGTAATAGGACCTTTATCTTTTCCGAAGTTTTCTTGGCTTTCTTTATACTCACCTAATGCAACTTTTGAGAATCCACGTACAAACGCTTGATTTACTGCTTTTGCATCAACTGTTTTTACATCCGTTTTCAAATCAAACTGCTTTAAGATAAAGTCTGCATCTTCAGGAGCTGCTTTTTTTATGTACGGATAGATTGCTTGATAAAATGCCCATCCCTCTGCTTGCTCAATTTTTGCTGTTTTTTCATCAGTTTTTGCTGCTTCTACCATTTTTGTAGCATAGCCATGTGGTACTCCACCTGTCGCTAGGTAGAATGTTTTCATTATCGTTTTATCTACAACTTGCTTACCAAGTGCAAATGCAAGTTTGTCGTCTTTATCAATTGCAGCTTGCATTTCATCAAAGCCGCCTTTAATTTGAGAAGCCATTTGTGTACCGTACGCTGTATCGCGTTTTCCAACTGTACCTTCTACGCCCTTATAAAACGCAAGTGCTTCATCCATTTCTTTTTTCACAACATCTTTTTTGCCCCAGTTTGTGTCGATTTCTTTAAATTCATGGCGCATCGATTGGAAAAACTCTTTTTGCATTAATTTATCAAATAGTTGCTTTACAACCATTGGTTCCATTTCTTTCTTTTTCCCTGCTTCTAATGCAGCTGTAATTGTTTGGTCGATTTGTTCATTGAATTCACCATCTCGCTTTTGAACAAGAGGTTGTAATTTTTCTTTATATAACTTTGTTACTTTATCAAAGTCAACCTCTTTGCCTTCTTTCGCTTTTTCAAGTTCAGCTACTCCATCCTTGTAAGCTTGTACAAAATCCACTTCTTGTTGTTTTGTTTCTTCTTTTTTCACTGTCTGTTCTGTCTTTTTATTTTGTGCTTCCGTTGCTTTTGTTTCCTCTTTTGCACAACCCGTAAAAAGAAGAGATGTTACCGCAGCTGCAGATAATACTTTTAATTTGAATGTCATGAATGGCTTCCCCCTGCTACCCCTAAGTGATAGTGATTTTCATTATTGTCAAATTGATTATAAAAGCGCTTACGATAAGTGTCAACATAATTTTTCAAGTAGTTGTCATATTTCCGTATGGTAATCTCGACCAATTTTTAAAAAACTAATAAAAAGACATTTCCCCTTTGTTTCAAAAGCTTCAAAAGCACTTAAAAATCCCCGTCACGCATAAGTTATCGCACAAAATTTGGGACTCCCTTACCTGCTCAGGTTATGATAGGTTTTAGACATAGAACCAAATATACTGAAACGTATTTTCTTCGATAGACATAATCATTGGAACAAATTAAAATCAAATATGGTAATAAGAATACTTCCAAACAATTTGGAGTAAGATTCTTCCAAAAGACATACTTCGAGTTGTTTTTCTTTTGCATCATTATTTAAAAGGAAAAACTAGCACTAATTTCAAAAGGATGATTATTTTATGGATATATGTATTATAGGTTCTGGCTATGTTGGACTAACATCAGCAGTAGTATTAGCCGATTTAGGACATCATGTTATTTGTGTTGATAAAGATCAAAATAAAATTAACGCTCTCCAAAAAGGAGAGTATCCTATCTATGAACCAGGTTTAACAGAACTTATGCACAAAAATCGCAATCGGTTACAATTCCGTAGTGATGTTGGTCAAGTTATTCAACAAACAGCAGTTATTCTTATTGCTGTAGGAACTCCTCCCATGTCCAATGGAAAAACAGACTTAAAATATATTGACTCTGTTATTGATATATTAGCTCAAAACATAAAATCATATAAAACTATTATTACGAAAAGTACGGTTCCACCAGGTACCAACCAATTTATGAGCGAAATGCTTATAAAAAAAGGTGTAGAACCCTCACTTTTTAATATCGTTTCTAATCCAGAGTTTCTTCGTGAAGGCTCAGCTGTTCATGACATGCTCTTTCCAGATAGAACCGTCATAGGTATACAAAAAGATGACACAAAGTCACTAGAAATTATGCATGCACTCTATAAAGGTATTCAAGCACCGTTTTTTCATACAAGTTTAGACGGCGCGGAAATGATTAAATATACATCTAATGCTTTTTTAGCTACGAAAATATCTTTTATAAATGAAATTGCTAGAATTTGTGACGCTTATCATATTGATATTACTGAAGTAGCAAAAGGAGTTGGGTATGATTCCCGAATCAATCCCGACTTTCTTCAAGCAGGACTTGGTTATGGAGGATCCTGCTTTCCGAAAGATTTGCATTCATTAATTTACACAGCAAATAGTAAACAAGTATCAGTCCCTATTTTACAAGCTGTGCAATCTATCAATTCGACACAAGTAGATCTTTATATTGAAAAAATCAGAAATCATTTAAAAGATCCTTCTTCAAACAGATTAACAATTTTAGGGGTTTCTTTTAAACCAAATACAGATGATACACGTGACTCTCTCGCTGTCACACTTATTGAAAAGCTAATCCCGCTCGGTTACGAAATTCATACTTATGATCCAATAGCCCTTCTCCCTTCTCATGTAAAAAAACAAGTTACACAACATACTGAATTGGAGTCCTCTATTACAGATTCGGATTGTATAGTTATTGCCACAGAATGGGATGAATTTAAAACACTTAATTGGCAACGAGTAAAAAAATTAATGCGAGGATGTAAAATCGTTGATGGCCGTAATTGTCTTGAACGAAATGAAGTAGTAAAAAACGGACTACATTATATTGGGATTGGCCGGCTATAAAAATCCTTGTGAGAGAAGCAGTACGATGTTATTGCTGAAAAGGACATACGGAAATAAGAAAACAATTGGACATAGTAGATAACTAAAAGAGCCTACTCTTATGAGTTGGCTCTTTTAGTTTGTTTTATAATGTTACTTTTCCCATAAACTAAATTGTATGAATCGATTCTAAATGAAGTTGTTCGGAGCACTATCGGATTCTTTATTAGTAAAATTAGATAACATGTTACTGATAAAGAACAATTTTTTTAAAATAACCATGTTAATACTATAGACGTTGATCTTTCTGGAAATTTCAATATTAAAAAGCCCGATTGTTGAGGGTTTTTATTTAAAACAAATAACTGATTAATAATCCTGCTGATAATAAGAAGCCAAAAATCGTATTTGTCATCGCTGTTGATTTCATTGCTATGCGCATATATCCAGGTTCCTTTACTCCTTTTTGGAAACCTTGAATTGCAGAGATTGGCTTTTTCAAACCTAGGAACATAATTAATGTCCAAGGGCTTATATAACCCATCAACACAATCACAACGATCCATAAATAAGCAATAAAAAAGGCTACAGCTAGTGTTACCACTGCTTTCTCTCTCCCAAGGAGGATAGCTAACGTCTTTCTTCCACCTTTAATATCTTCATCGATATCTCGGATATTATTCGACATGTTGATCGTACCTACTAAAATCCCAATTGGAATGGAAATCAATACACTTTCAATCGTAAAAGTATTCGTTTGAATAAAGAAAGCAATTAATACAAAACATGTCCCCATTAACAAGCCAGAAACTAATTCTCCAAATGGGGTGTACGCAATCGGTAATGGACCACCTGTATATAAATAGCCAACCGCCATCCCAATTAAACCAATGACCACTAACCACCAGCTACTATTCATACAAATATAAATACCAATAAGTGCTGCTACCACATACAATAAAAGCGCAACTGTTAAAACGTTTTTTGGCTTTAATCCATGACGGACAATTCCACCACCAATCCCAACAGAATCAGCGGTATCTAACCCACGTTTGAAATCATAGTACTCATTAAATAAATTCGTTGCTATTTGCAATGCTAAACATGCACTCATCATCGCAATAAATAAAAGCCAATGAATTTCGGCAACATAAAGTGATGCCACCGTCCCTAAAATTACAGGAGAAAACGTCGCTGTTAATGTATGTGGGCGCGTCATCTTCCATATTAATTTAGCGGAACTAATTTCTTTTTCATTCCCCATAACTCTGTTCAATCTCCCTGCATTTTAAATATAAATTACTAGAAATATCTTTCTATCTCTTGCTGCACATCTATTATATCAAAAAAACGAATTGGCATAGAACTCTAATGTCCTTGCTTGTATACCTATAAATCTTGAAGTTTCTCCAAGTCCTTTATTTTTATCGATAATTCTAAAAGGGATTCCTTGTTTTGTAAGTCCAATAGCTAAAACTAATCCAGTTGGTCCAGCTCCAACAATTAACTATTGATTCTTCATAAACTTCCCTCCCCATTTTCAAGCAAACTAATGAACAACGTGTTGTTTTTACTTCAAATTATAAATCTTGAGTAAAACTCCTAACAACAATCAAAAATGATGGATGTGTCGTATATCCATCATTTTTTCTTAATGTGTTGAAAAAATGATAGTTAAATATCGTTTACGTGATATATATATCGATTTACGAGTCGTTCTTACAAAAGAGCAATCCAAGATGCATTTGTGGAATTGATAAAAGAAAAAGCAACTGTACCGTGAAGGATCACCCATCATTTCAGGAAACTGTGACACAAATTAACCGGTACCTTATACGTAAGGAACCGGTTAATGAAATGAATGAGCAAAGATTATTTACATTGGATAAAACTTCAGACAACATGTGGTTACACCCTTCTTGCACATACTCCCTTGAAACCATTGTCTTCCCTTGCTAATTTAATTTCAATACCACACTAACTGGATTATGATCGCTGTTTTCAAATTTCAAATCATGCCCTTGTACGCTTACAATCTCCACATTTTGAGAGACTAAAAACCCATCAATAATCGTAACAAAGTTCTCACCTTCAACAAAGCTCTTCACATTATCACGAACTGTCCAAACTGTATCATCAACAGCCCACTGGAACCCACCATCAGTGAAATCTTCTGGTAACTGTACTAACCACTCTGGCCATCCTTCTTTAAACTTCGAATCCTTTAACTGCACATCAGATAATAGTTGATTCCAATCTCCACCAAGCACGATATAATCGCCACTTTTGAAATGTTTATTCATATACTCTTTCAAAAACTCAACTTGTTGCTTTCGAATGTTTCCACCCTTATCATATGCAGATAAATGAACGTTCACCATTCGTAAATATTTTCCGTTATCAACCGGAACCTTATGCTCAACAATCGCCCGATCTACATCGAATAATTGACGAAGCCACATTTCTCTTCCAGGAAGTTGATATCTCGTCGCTTCTTCTACTTTATATTTTGAAAACGAACCAAGTCCACTGTTCGTATATCCGTGTGGCTTCTTAATTGGTACCGGCACCCACTGCACATTAAAGTTATCACCAAACGTAGACGCATGATCTTTCAGTCCATCTTGAAACGCCTTATACTGATTCACATCAAATGAACGAAGTGACTTCTCATCCATCTCTTGCGTTAATATAAAATCAGAATCTTCCTTTTGTAAAAAAGACAGCATATTGCTGATATTCTTTTCTGTTTGTTCTTTACTACTAGAACGCGAGCCTTTCCCTCCGTCTAAGAAGAAATCTTGCTCTTTATCTAAACCGCCGTAGCCAATATTAAACGTTGTCACCTTAAACTCTTTACCGACTTTAAGAACGTGCTCGTTATTATTGGTCACCTTCAATTTCTCAACATCCTTATGCTTCACATTCTTAATTGCCACATAAGTAATAAATGCTGTGAAAGCACCAAATATAGAGCCTGTCCCCCATAATAAACATTTCGCTGTCTTCTTCAATCTCATGGCTCCTTTATTCTTTTTCTATAGTTTGTATATGAAATATTTTAAAATGTTTCTATGTTTAAAATATATAACGTAACTCTAAATGCTTCAAGCGCGATAAGAGGGATTGAAACGATTCACGTATTATATAAAAGTAACCGAAATCTGAGCTCAGATTTCGGCTTTTCAATATACGATGAATTACAGAATATATTCAAAACTGCATAAAACGCAAAAGATTCATAAAAATAATTTAAACATATCCAAACTTTGAGTAGAATCTTTTGGGTAATATTAAACTAAGTTTAATACAGTTACTTTTTCACTTGTCATAGATTCAAGACTCTTACGAATACCTTGTGCGCCCATACCTGAACCTTTTACACCGATGAATTGAAATCTATATTTAGCATTCATGTAAACAAACGGATGAAACTAGAACGGTTTCAATGTCACTTATATGGCCAACTCTTGCGATCATGTCTAGTCGCAAGCACGACCTATCAAATGCGGAGACTTTTATGAGAGAAACATAGAAAAGAAATGAGTGAGTTTAAATGCGCTTATATGGTGCAAATCTATCTAAAAAAATACACACCACACTTTTTTGTACTTTCCAACATCCTGTTTCAGTGCTTAGCAGGCTCTTTCAAGATATTAGTAAGAATGGAAAAAAAGCGCGGCGGTACCGAAAAACAACGCCGTTTGAAATCCTAGGCTTAATAGAGATAGCAACGGAGCAACTTCCAGTGGCTTCATAAAATATGAACCAAGGGCAGCTCTATTTGAATATGCCCAAAATACAGGATTTTACTCAATGATTGTAAAAAAAGTGTCTCCGATGCCTTTGGCATCGGAGACACTTTTTTAAAATTGATGGCTATGGTTTTACACCTTCCCTTTTTTGAGGAGCGAGTCTTCTGGTAGAAAACGATAAATAGTTATCTGATCCATTAGAGTTCGATAGAACTCTGTACTTAGGAATCTCCTACTTCAGACAATCCGTAATGACGTTAAAGTGGTGAGTAGTTCAACGCAAGAAGGAAAAACAGCCTGAGGTCCTTATTTGGATTCATAATGCAATTCAACAAATTGTTTATACCGCCGAAGATCCGCTAGCGTTAATTCGTTCCCCGGATTTCCTGGCATAAACAGCGATTTACTTATTGAATAAAGACAAAAAATCGCTTATTATTTTTTATATTTTGTAAAGGTTTCAATAACAGTTCTGGCTAATATCTCTATTCCTGTAAGAATGGCATCATGTTTAAATACCATATTAGGGTGATGTAAGCCAGGCTCTAAATCGCATCCTATTCCTAGCATCGTTGCCTTAATAGAAGGTCTTTCTTTTGTATAAAAGTGAAAATCCTCTCCACCGGGGGTAATAATAGGTTGTACAAGCCCTTTGGATCCAATTGTATTTTCAATTGCTTGGGTCATAAATTGTTCTGCTTCTTGGTCAATAACTGCTGAATAGACTCTTTCTCTATGTTCAAATCTTATACGGCACTGATAGAATTCAGCTATTCTTTTTAGGACACTATCTACCTTTTCAATCAATTCATCCATAATTTCATTTGTTTGTGCACGCAAATCAAGACTGAATTTAGCGGATCCAGGAATAACATTCGCATTCTCGCCTCCAGCAGAAGCCTGTGTCATTTTGACTGAATAAGATAGTTGCGGATTTAGGCGGATTCCTTTAATTTGCTCAACAATTGTAGATATCACTTCAATGGAATTTAAAGTTAAGTGTGGTCTCGCACCATGCCCATCAAAACCATAAATTTGACCAACTACCGTATCCGCTGATCCATGAATAATACCTGAAGCAGCTTGTCCATATTTAATTTCCTGAACAGGCCGTAGATGAAGACCATAGAGAAAGTCAACATCATCTACTACCTGTTTTTCAATCATTTTTAAAGCTCCTTCACCAACTTCTTCAGCTGGCTGAAAAATAAACTTTAATGTACCCGGAAGAGTAACCTTCATTTTTTTTAATAATAGCAAAACACCTAATACAATTGTCATATGAGCATCATGTCCACAGGAATGATTAGCGCGAAAGGTCCCGTTTACCTCCTGAAAGAGGGCATCCATATCAGCTCTTAATCCAATCGTTATCTCACTTAAACGGTCCTCTGAAGACCACTCACCTACAACGCCAGGCATATCAACAAAACTAATCACATCAAGCCCGTTTTGTTGAAGTATACTGGAAATATAAGATGTAGTCTGAAATTCTTTCCAGCTCACTTCTGGATTCTCATGAAGATCATGAAATATCTTCATAACTTGAGGTTTAAGTTCCTTCAATAATTCCTTCATCGTATCGCTCCTTATCTTCTTAGGAAATACCGAGAGCGACTGCAGCTATTAATGCAATACAAGCCATGAAAGCCCACCCGAGAATTAATTTCCAAATAAATTTTACCCATCTCTCATATGGGATTCCAGCAACAGCGAGGTATCCCATTAACGCAGAAGATGTCGGAATAATAGAGTTCGTAACAGAATCTCCGTATTGAAAAGCAAGCACCGCAATCTGCCTTTCTAATCCTAAAATATCAGTAATTGGAACCATAATTGGCATTGTGGCAGCTGCCTGCCCGCTACCGGAAGAAATGAATAAATTCAGAAATGCTTGAGTAAAAAACATACCTACGACATTTAATGATTCTGGAAATTGACCTATTCCCGAGGTCATCATATAAACCAATGAATCAATGATTTTCCCTTCCTCTAAAACAACTGTAATAGCTCGTGCAAAGCCAACGATTAATGCCCCGAATGTAACTGCCTTAGCACCCGCTATAAAGGAATCAAAAAGTTTCCCTAACTTCAAGCCGCCAACTAATCCACAAACGATACCTATAATTAAAAAGGAAGCCGTAAGCTCTGTTAAAAACCATTTCCATTTAAACACACCATACACGTTACATGCTAAACCACAAATCAAAACTACAAAAACTAGCTTGTGGCGTACGGTCAACTCTGGGAATTCAGCTAACTCTGTCACTTTCTTTTCTTTTTGTTCAATATCATAGATTATACTTTTTTCAGGATTTCGTTTTACCTTAAATGCATAACGGCTGACATACCAAATTGCAAAACTTAATACAAAAAAATAGACAACAACTCGGAAACCAATTCCAGAGAATAAAGGTACCTCAGCTAGTGATTGAGCAACCCCTACGGTAAACGGATTAAGCATACCTCCAAAAAAACCGCTGGCAGCACCTAAGGTAATCATTGCCGTTCCAGTAATCGCATCAAATCCCATAGCTCTTGCTATTGCAATACCAATTGGCACGAAAATTATTGTTTCCTCTGCCATCCCCATAGTAAAACCACCGATAGAAAAAATTGTCATACTGACCGGAATTAATAGCTTTTCTCTACCTTCAAGAGAACGTACGCCTTTATGGACTCCAGCTTCAATTGCCCCAGTAGTTTGAATTATTCCAAATACACCACTTACAAGAAAGATATAAAAGATAATTTGGGACCCCTTTTCCAAGCCCAACGGAATTGACGTAAACATATCAAAAAAGCTCACTGGATCACTTTCAATCGTATGATAACTTCCATCGACAACTAACATTCTCCCAGATTCTTTATCCTTCACGCGATCAAATTCACCTGCAGGAACTATATATGAAGCAAGCCCTGCAAGAATGATAATGAGAAATATGAGAGTATATGTATGTGGTACTTTTAACCATGTCTTTTTCTTAACCGGTATAGTATTTTTTTCCGTTTCCATCAATTCACCTCATCCTAAGTAATCTCCTCAATCTCGTTTTAATAAAATATTAAACTTGTTCTTTTTTTATGGTTAATTGCCCAAGTACTTCTTCATTGACCACAATCCCAAGACCTGGTTCTCTTGTAAGGTGTACATAGGGGATGTCATAATCAAGATTTCCAATATCCTGGCTGAATAGTAGTGGGCCTGTCAACTCTGTACTAGTAATATTTTTCCGTGAAATAGCTACATGGTACCCTGCAGCTGATCCGATTGAAGACTCTACCATAGACCCGATTTGGCAACTAATCCCCGCAATCTCAGCTGTCTTTGCTAAATGAATAGCCGGATAAATTCCGCCACACTTCATTAGCTTAATATTGATTTTATCTGCGGCTTTCTTATTTATAATTTCCTGTAAATGGCTTCCGTGATGTATGCTTTCATCAGCCATTATAGGAATGGTTATTTTCCCTTTAAGTTCTGCAAGACCGTCAATGTCACCCATTCGGATTGGCTGCTCTAACCATGAGAGACGAAAGGGCTCTAAGGATTTCGCTACTGATAGAGCATTAGCATATGTTTCCCATCCTTGATTGACATCTACACGAATTGGAACCTGCTCTCCAACTTTTTGTCGAACGGCTGCAATACGCTTCACATCAGATTGAATATTCCGCCCAACCTTAAGTTTTAATGAACTATACCCTTGTTCGATAGCTTTTTGTGCTTTTTCAGCCATAATCTCTGGTTCGTCTATGCTTAATACCATAGCAAAAGACAAGGATTCATGAAATTTCCCGCCTAATAATTCATAAACAGGCAATTTCGTGTACTTTCCCATCAAATCATAGCAGGCAATATCAATGGCTGCTTTCGCAGAAGGATTTCCAGAAATCGCCGAATTCATGATGTCGTGAATTTTTTCTAAATTAAATGGATTTTCTTGTTTCACGGCAGGTAAAAGAACATGTTTTAATACTTCAAAGGTTGCATAAAATGTTTCCCCTGTTACATGTTCATCAGGTACCGCTTCACCATATCCTACTAAACCGTTATCTGCTATTAATTTCACAATAACAGAGGGCATGTAGTTATAGGTTTCATAGGAAATAACAAATGGCTCTTTTAAAGGCAAATGAACGGCATAAATCTCACAACGTTCGATAATCAATTCAATCTCCCCTTTCAAAACTGTCGCTATATGTCGTTATTTTAAATAATATATAATATTCACACTATTCAGTCAAGTGTGAATATTATATATCCCTTTTAGTTTATCAGTGGCTAGGTATAAATTTCGAGGTCTTCCTTGTTCGTAAGGGTGTTCCTCACCTGCTTGCAAAAAACATCCCCCATCTATGAGTCTTTTAATGAATCTTTCTGCCGATCGGCGCGTACAATTCATGTATTCCTCCAGATTCGCAGCGGAAAAAGCTTTAAAATTATTAATTTTGATAAACTGGTAAATTAACTTGATATTTTTTGCACTCATTTTCAGCTCAACAGCAAGTTCTTGAATAGCCTGATTCTCATTTTTTAACTCTACATGATGATTTTTTTCAAATAAAGGCCCATGTAATTTTTGATTTTCATCTACTAAGCATGCTATCGAATGATTCTTTAGAAATTTATTCGTGAAAAATAGTGCCTGAGCAGAATGAGTTTCCGCCTCTTGAATCGTGTATCCATACCCAATGCCAACTTGGAATAAAGTTTTGAATTCTTTTTCCATTTCAACAATAATGTCACTATAATAATCAGTTCCAAACGCTTGCAATGCTCCGCGAGTAGTATAAATCAAATTAGGATCTAGATATTCCAAATTAATTCGAGCATGTAGCCTCTTACTCAGCTTCTGTAAAAAAATCAAAAATTGTTCGCTTTCCTTAAGAGACTGTTGATAACTTTGAATAGAAATAACAGCAATTCGCGATTCCTCTGTTTTCTTTAATTTTAACAAAGATATAGCTTTTGTAAGACTATCAATCAAAGTCTGTCTAGACTGAACCATGTATCTAGAGGGAATGTCCAGTCTTTGAAGCTCTTGGTAAACTGCATGAATACTCGTTAGTGCAAAAAGGGTTTTTCCTTCCTGATACAGTTTACTGTGAAATTGGACAAATTCAGCTATTTTTAGTTCCCGTGTTTCTCCATCCCGCTTATATATCCAAGGATAATCCTTAACATGTAGGGACCTTTCAACGATTTCTGATTCCTCAAGAACCTTCAATAACAGATTTTGATCTGGTAAATCTATAGAAATCTTATTTATATTTACTTTTCCTAGATGAGAAGTTGATAATAATGAGAGCGCTACAGTCAATTCATCAAAAAGGATATATATAGCTTCTATAGAACTATTTTCAACTTGTTTATACCCAAAATAAAAAGGAATTGAACCGGAAAACAGTACTAAATCAGTTTCTCTACCTGCTTCTTCTACTAACATACCGCTTTGTTCTGGGTTCTCATACTGATAAGGAATAAATTTAGCTTCAGGAAATAAAGGGTAATATTTAGATAAGGAATCCAAAAAAAACTTTGAGCCTATAACACCAATTTTCATTAAGTTGTTTCACCTCTAGAATGTAATATAATTTTATTTGAACGTATAAATTTATTAAGCCATAGAGTCTCATATATACTAAAAACCGAAAGAAGAAGTACCTCAACATAAGTAAGCTACCACATGACCTCTAAGACTAGAGAAATACTCCTTATGTCAATTATACGACAAGAAAGTATGTATAACCTAGATTTATGTATTATAAAAGAGATGGCTTATACCATCTCCTCAAATTTAATCTCTGGTTGTTTTCTAACTATTCCTAATCATTCCGGGATTACTGTTACGAACACGTATGCATAAACCGAGAAAAATAACATTTATACCAACATGAACATACCTCATAGCTTATTCCTCCCCTTAAAATATTATTAATCAATTTTTTTGATTAATATAACATTCTCTTTTTCTACCCTAACAGAATTTAAAAGTTTTTAAATCCCTAACACAATATACTTCCTATCTTTTTATTAAAAAGCTACTCCTTCAATGTGGTATACAGCAAAAACTCTATAATTACGCAAAAAGAATTCAAATTACTCCCAAACAACACCTCGCCTCTCGTATTCCATTCTATATTCAACAGCAGCTGCAATTTTGGAGCTTGCGAACCTTTCTGTGATCCAAATTCCTAAATCAAGTCCTGAAGTGACTCCTCTTGCAGTGATAACATCCCCTTGATCCGCAATTCTGTAATAAAGAAGCTCTGCCCCGTATTCACTGATTTCATTCTGCGCCAAATGATGCATCGTCGCCTTTTTACCATTCAATATACCCGCGGCAGCTAGTAACATCCCTCCTGTACAAACTCCTGCAACAATCGTTCCTGCTTTGTGCATCTCTTTAATCATTTCAGTCAAAGTTCCAAGCTCTGCTTGCTTTCGTGCCCCATGTTCAGTTTTATGATTCCAGCCACCACCAGGAACAATTAATAGATCTGGACGATTATCCATTCGTAAAAAATCATGTAGTTTAACCGTAACTCCAAACGAAGTAGTAACTTCTTGTTTTCGTTCACTCGAAACTAATTCAACCGTAAATGGAGCCCCTTCTTCTATCGCTCTTTTGAGTACCTCAAAAGGTGCCAAAGAGACAAGCTCTCCGAAGCCGTCAAACAAGACAATTTGTATTTTCATTTTTAGAACACCTCTCATGCTTTATTTTGTGAATCGTAGACATATTAAGTGATTCGGTAGGAATGTAATTCATTCTGCTCTCCATAACAAAATTTATTTCACTTAATTAAGCATAGCTAGGATATTTCAAATAGGAAATAGAATTATAGAAAATAGTAGATGGGAGGCATATTATTGAAGAGATTAACATTCGGTATAATTGGAGCATTAAGTATCGCCTTATTAATTGGATGTACAAGTAATTCAAATGAAACGAAAGTATCCACAACAGTGAAAGAAAAAGAAATTGTATCTGAAAACGTTATGTTTGAACAAAAAGAAGTGAGAAAACTTGAGATCAGTCCTGTAAATTCAAAAAGTAGTAATACAGTAGTAAATAAAGAAAATATGAAAACAATTTTTACGAGTATGGAAAGCGCACAAAAGAAAACACTTCTTCTAGATCAGGATGCTAGAAGTCATATGCATTCGAAATTGAAGATTACTTATCAAGATAATTCTATACAGGAATTTTTTGTTTGGATAGAATCGGATGGTGACATCGTAATGGCAAAAGCGAGCGATGAAACACACGGTGAAGGTTATGATCTACGTGAAGATAGTTCTAAAAAAATTATTCGGTTTTTCGAAAAAGCATCCCAGTAATAATTACACCATAAATAAAAAGCCGCATTTGCGGCTCATAAACTTATAATACTAACTCATGCCGTTAATCACTTACCGTTTAATCGCATCAACAATTAATGATGGGAAACCAAGTTTATCTCCTTGATTTCTAGAATCATATCTTTTTGAGCGGAAGATAACGCCATCATTCGCGTCCCATTCTTTGTAATAAAATTGCCCATTTTCATCGCAATACTCAAGTAAAACCACCTCAAACCCAGCAGTTTCAAACATTTTCGTTAATGTTTTATAATTATGAACGATTTTATGGCTTGCAGCTGGATGGTCTTTGGGGCCAGGTCCGCCTACTTGAACTATATTTTGATATGTTTCATCTTGGAAAAATGCATCAGGGACGCCGCACCGAATATGACCTGACGGTTTTAAAAATTCATAGCAAATTCCAGCTGCTTTTACCCCTTCTTCAAAAGTAAGATGCTCCCATACATGCTCAGCTAAAATAGCTGAAATGGAATTATGTTCAAATCTTTCTTCCCATGTCGTTTCAACTAATAAGTTCAGCTCATCTTCTTGCGTTTGAATCCAGCCTGGATTGTTATTAAATGCCCCAGCTCCAACTACTACTTTAATTTCATCTTGTTTTATTGCCATCATTTTCACCTCATAAAAGTTTCAAGTCGTTAAATTTTTCGCCATATGACAATAGGTTTCAAATACTTGGAAACCTATTTTTCGTAAAATCGGATCTGAATGTCCTTTTCTTGCTTGGCAAGTCGCTAACGTAATGCTTCTCTCCTTAGCAATCTGTAACCTTTTATATACTAGATTGGAGTAAATTCCTTTGTGACGGTATTCTGGTAAAACTCCAGATCCGTGCAAATATACAGTCGTACCATCACAACTATATCTAAAATTAGCATATCCTACTGCTTTTTCTTCCTCATAACAGACAATATACCCAGACTTACCTTTACCCGCTTTTATGTAATCTTTTCTCTGTTTAAATAGTTCTTCTTCTAAAGAAGGATCGTAACCCCAAATTTGAGAGCTTACTTTCACAAGTTCCTTAATCTGTTCATCTGTTTCTACTTCATCGTACGAAAACTGATGATGACATGATGGAATTTCAAAGGTAGCTAAAGGTAGTGCGAGTCCGGTATATTCATCTATCGTTTGAAACCCCAATTGATTTAGTCGATTTAGAAGCGGTGCATTTGTTGATGGAATCCACCATGAAAAAGATAATTCACCGTAAAATTGATATATCTTTTGCAGTGCTTCCTCTAAATTATTTTGAAACTTAAAACGTACTACTTTATTAGCATGTATACTATTTATTTTTAGATTCTTTATCATCACTAATTCTTTCGTGTTAATGAACTCTATATCACTAGAAATGAGTTCCGTTGGATAGTCCCAATGATGTGATTCAATCGCTTCTGTAATCGTATCCAATCCTTGTATCGGTATGTACTTCATAATATTCTCCTTTCTTGGGTGCACGAATTTAGAAAACTACTTCTATATTTAAATCATTCTATTCTAACTTTACCATTTTAACAGAATATTCTCTATTTATTCTAAGAGTGGGTTTAAAACGAGGTGATAAGTAAATAGATACATGAAATGTATAGTAAAAAAAGAGCCACTCTCCTCTGTGATAGAAGATTGACTCTTTCCTTTATTTATTCACCTGTTTCAGAAAATCGTTTAATCCGTTCACCAATTTCATCACGAACACATTGAAACTCAGACCACTCTTTTCCTGCTGGATCATCAAATCCCCAGTGAACACGATTCACGTGCGGAGGTGTCGAAGGACAGACAGAATCTGCGTGACTACAAAGCGTAACGACTAAGTCAGCACTATTTAAAATGTTTGTATCAATCATATCTGATGTTTGATTTGTTATATCGATATTTACTTCATTCATTGCTTTAATGGCATTTGGATTTACTCCGTGTGCTTCGATGCCTGCAGAATATACATCCCACTTATCTCCTAAATATTTCTTTCCCCAAGCTTCTGCCATTTGGCTTCGGCATGAGTTTCCTGTACATAAAAAGTAAATTATCTTTTTGTTTTCCATGTTGTTTTCCACCTTTGTTTTTAAGTTAATTGATCATTAAAATATTTACTTTTAAACCAAAAAGCGACATTTACAAGTGCAATCATGACAGGTACTTCGACTAACGGTCCAATGACAGCTGCGAATGCTGCGCCCGAATGAATACCAAACACACCAACTGCTACAGCAATCGCTAACTCAAAATTATTGCTACCTGCTGTAAATGCTAACGTTGTCGTCACCGGATAACTTGCACCAATTTTTCTTCCCATAAAGAAAGAAACGAAAAACATCACAATAAAATAAATGAATAACGGAATCGCTATTCTTACTACATCTAGTGGTACACTCACAATCATTTCCCCTTTTAAAGAGAACATAACGATGATTGTAAATAACAATGCAATTAATGTAAGTGGACTAATCTTAGGTATAAACACCTTTTCATACCACTGTCTTCCTTTTAACTTCACGAATACAAATCGTGTCAACATACCTGCTATAAAAGGAATTCCTAAATAGATAAACACTGATTTCGCAACTTCTGCCATTGTAATAGCAACGATAGCCCCTTCAATTCCTAACCATTCTGGGATTACTGTTACGAACACGTATGCATAAACCGAGAAGAACAACATTTGGAATACAGAATTAAAAGCAACTAAAGCAGCTGCATATTCTTTATCACCATCTGCTAGATCGTTCCAAACAATTACCATTGCAATGCAACGTGCTAAGCCAATCATAATGAGTCCGACCATATATTCTGGTTTATCAGGAAGAAAAATAATTGCTAAAACAAACATAAGTACCGGCCCAATAATCCAGTTTTGCACTAAAGATAGCACTAACACTTTTACATCTTTAAACACTCGGCCCATTTCCTCGTAGCGAACTTTCGCTAATGGTGGATACATCATTACAATTAAACCAACAGCAAGCGGAATAGACGTCGTTCCAACTTGTAATGTATTTAGTCCGTCTACTACACTAGGGAATACAAACCCTAAACCAATTCCAACAGCCATCGCTAGAAAGATCCATAGTGTTAAATATCGGTCTAGAAATGATAAACGTTTCATTTTATTCTCCATCTCCTATTAACAACAAGAATTTTTAGCTACTTCATTAGAAGTCGTACAACAAGATGACTCTTCTATTTTGTGAACATCACTTTCCGCTTTCGTATAAAAGAACTCCCACTCGTTACCATCAGGATCCGTTACCCAAAACTTATCTTGCACCGCATAGCAACAAGTCGTATCCATCTCATCACGCGCAAAGAACCCCTCTTTTTCTAATCTTTCTTTATGTAATGTAATTTCTTCAGCTTTATCCACTTGGAAACCGAAATGATTTACTTGATTTCCATTCACTTCATCTCGTACGTTCAGCGTGAAATTAAGTCCTGGCGTCTCTAATAAAAATTTTGCATAATCCGTTTTCACCTTAACTGGTGACACACCAAATACCTTTTCATAAAATTCAATAGACTTCTCTAAATTCGTAACATTTATACCAACGTGAGCATATCTCATACCTTATTCCTCCTCTTTATATGTAATTAATCAATTTTTTTTGATTAATAGTGCAAAATTTTAACAACAACTACCTTTTCCTGTTTTTCTAAAAATACAGCACAATTCTTCTGACAATAAATTATTCACTTCCGCATCATTTAAATCATAATAACTCCACGTACCTTTTGTTTCTTTTACAATTAAACCTGCGTCTAATAAAATCTTCAAATGATAGGACAACTTAGATTGTGTCATTTCAAAAACCTCTGTTAAATCACATACACATGTCTGTCCTCGCTGACAAAGTTCATACATAATTTCTAAACGCTTTTGATCAGCCAATGCTTTAAACTTTTTCTCATATAACTGAAAATCTTGTGCCATTGTAGTTCACTCTCCTTTCATCAAATTTTTTTGATATTCATAGTATATACGTTGTTTAGTTCTTTATGCAACTTATTCATCAAGTTTTTTTGATTAATATAGATCCACTTTCTCTAATCCTACCTGTATCACAAGTAAAAGAACCTTAGCTTTCTGAGAATGAAAAACTACGATTCTTTTTACAACACAATAGTTAATTCAAAAATATACGAGTATATTCATAATAATTTCAAAAAATAAAAAGACCTCATCCTTGATACGTATCTTTGAATGCGGTCTTTCTATTAAAAAAATGGTTAACTTCTACTATCTTAAGAGTATTTTATATTCATTGAATTCAAACAGTTAGATTAAACTAGTTCTGTTATATGAACCTCACATTTAAACCTTTTTAACGAATTCAAATATTAATTTCATAGCTTTCAACTTCTTAATAATCTAATGTCTTTACTTTATTCTTTATCGTATCCATTTCCTGAATTTGCTGAGCAAGCCCCGTACATTCACGAAAAGCGAAGTGCTTACATCCTATACATTTTTTCGTATTCAAATAGCTTAAAGCACAGTTGATCGCTTCCCCTGTATGATCAAAAAAGTTTTGTTCTCCAATTTCAGCAAATAATCCATTCTTATCTAGAGTTGTTTTTAACTCTGATTGAATTCCTGATATAAGAAGTACGCCACCTTGCTTTTTAAAATGCTGAACAATATTCCTAAAATATGATTCTCCTGTTGTATCAATAAAAGGAACTTTTCCCATACGTAAAATTAAAACTTCTGGTTTATAATGAATGGTCGCTAGAATGTTTTGTTCAAATGTTTGAGCAGCCCCAAAGAATAATGGTCCTTCTATTGTGTAAATACTTATTTGTGGACAATCATGAGCTTTAGTTACCACATGCGGTAACAATTTTTCGTTCTTTCTTGTGTGATCTGGAAGCACTTTAGATATAACAAGCATGTTACTCATACGTTTTGTAAATAAAATAACAGCCAAAATAAGTCCAATTTCCACAGCTGTTGTCAAACTTGTAAATACAGTCAGCAGAAATGTTACAAGTAATACAAGGGAATCCCCTGTCTTCATTTTACATATGTGAATAAAATGCTTTTGTTCGCTCATATTCCAAGCTACCACCATTAAAATAGGAGCCATACTAGCAAGGGGAATATGTGAAGCATATGGAGCTAATAATAAAAGCGTGAGTAACACAAATCCTCCATGAATAACACCCGATAACGGAGATACAGCTCCACTCTTAATATTGGTTGCTGTGCGGGCAATTGCTCCAGTTGCGGGAATACCTCCAAATAATGGTGTAACAATATTGGCAATTCCCTGACCGATAAGCTCTTTATTACTGTTATGTTTACTATTTGTCATACCGTCTGCTACGACAGCAGATAAAAGAGATTCAATCCCACCGAGCATAGCAATCACAAATGCAGGACCAATTAACTGTTTTATACGCTCTACCGTGATTTCTGGTATATCAAACTGAGGCAGTGTATTCGGAATCGTACCATATGCTGTACCAATAGTAGGTACATGACCTGCGAAAAATACCGTTGCAATTATAGTCGAAATCACAACACCTACTAATGAACCTGGTACTTTTGGCAAAATCTTTGGTGTTATGAGTATGACAAGAAGACAAATTAAAGCAGTTATTACACTGTAAAAATTGATCGTACTGATATGCATAAAGATTTCTTGCAGATTTGCTATAAAGTCCTCATGCTTTTTTATACCTGTTAGACCTAAAAAACTAGCAATCTGTCCTGTAAAGATCATGACAGCGATTCCTGACGTAAAGCCAATTGTTACAGGACGTGGAATAAATTTAATTAAAGACCCTAGCTTAAAAATTCCCATAAGGCATAAAATAATTCCCGCTAATAAACCAGCAAGTAGTAAATCTTCATATCCATAGGTGATGACAATTCCTAAAAGAATTGGAACAAAAGCACCTGTAGGTCCCCCAATTTGATACTTTGAACCACCAAATAGCGAAACAAGTATCCCTGCAATACATGTTGTATAAATTCCATACTCTGGCTTAACACCAGAAGCTATGGCAAAAGACATAGCAAGAGGAATCGCAACAACCCCAACAATCATTCCTGACAGAAGATCCTTTTGCAAATGCCCTAATGAATAGCCTTCAAACCTTCCTGTAAATAACCCTCTCATTATAAACCCTTCTTTTCTATTCTTAATAAAGTGAAACTTTAATCAGCCCGCACCAATCAGGCGTTTACGGGCAGTTAATGCGGAATTAATCTAGGTTAAAAATGTATTTCTTGTTCCCTTATAGAACGCCAGCCTAATACTTACTATACGTTTTGCTTAAATGTCTCTCTAATTTACTTATATCTCCACCTTGTTGTAAGTAGGATTCCAATCTTTCCGCTAGAAGCTCCCCTGCTCGACTGTTTAGCTTCTTCGTGTCTATAAACGTTGTAATCCTTATCTTATCTGGAGTAATATCTCTACGAAACATTTTACCTGGAATTTCAATCCAAAAACGATTCCATTCATCTAATAATCCTATTTGATCAAATAAAAAACCTTGGATCCCACATAACCAAGCTGTACAAGCCGTATTTCTTTTTTGACATCCGACGCCATCTTGTAGATGCTGGCATGAAAAACAACAAGAATTCCCACTTTTAATACAAACATTACAAACATAATGAGCTCCTATCGAGCGAAATACCTCTATTCCATGTTGGATGATATCTTCTTTCTTAACTTCAATGCTCAACCTATCCCTCCTTAACCATAGGTGCACGCTCTGTCTCATCCAGTTCCTCTAACATTGAAATTGTATCAATTAAATGATTGTTAAAAATTCGCTTTGCAACTAGTAATAAATCCACAATCATAGGATCTCGTAGTGAATATAAAACTCTTTTTCCATCTTTTATGCCAACAACAATATTTTTTGAACGTAATACACTAAGTTGCTGAGAAACAGCTGAACCTTCTTTATTTAGGATCGTTTGTATTTCATTTACACTTTTTTCACCTTCAGATAATAGTTCAAGAATACCTATTCGCAAAGGATGAGATAAAGCCTTAAAGAAATCGGCTTTAAATTGTTGCATTTCGTTTCCCATTCCAATACCTCCATTGGTTATTTTTTCTTTTCAGAAGTATCATATACATCTTCAAATCTTTGAATATGTATATGATACTTCTAGAAATTTGAAATTTCAATACAAATTTTTAAAAAATACACTTCACCCTACATTTTACAAAAAAGAAAACCGCTCCTTCAAAGCGTGCAAAAGGATTATTAACGCCAGAACAGCATTTCAAATCTTCATCTATTCCAGAACAAGTATCAAGCATGGACCTCTTAATAATGAGAGTTTATAAGCTTGAGTTATACAAAAAAAACAAAAAGAGAGTGGTCAAACCCACTCCCTTTAACCTTCTACCCCTGATTCCTCTGCGCCTCCCTAAACTCCTCCTTCACCTTCTCTAACAACCCTTCTTCTGTAATTAATCGATAAGCGGTATTCGCTAATGCTTTTGCCGATGTAATTAATGCTTTATCTCCTAGTTCTGAACGTGCAGCTTCTCTAAATTCATTCGTATGTGCAATTAAGTCATCTGGGCCGATTTTAATGTACGGATGAATGGTCGGTACGACTTGGCTTACGTTTCCTGCGTCTGTTGAACCAATGCCCACTCTTTCTTTACGATTTACATCTTCACCTTGTAGTTCAAGTTCTTCGGCTACGACGTCGTTAAATGTTTTTGTTACGAGTAGTTCATCAATTTCATTTTGGAATTGATGAATTTTTACTTTTGCGCCTGTTGCTAACGCTGCTCCCTGTGCGATATTCCTTACTTTTTCTGTTACTTCCGCACATCTTTTTCTCGTTGCTGCGCGGATGAAGAACCTTGCTGCGGCGTAGTCAGGAATAATGTTAGGTGCTTTTCCGCCCTCTGTAATGACGCCATGAATTCTCACATCTGACGGAAGTTGTTGGCGAAGTGCGTTAATACTGTTATACAGCTGAATCACCGCATCTAACGCGTTAATTCCTTCTTCTGGTGAAGCTGCGGCGTGAGCTGTTTTTCCGTAAAAATGAAAATCAAGTGGATCGACTGCTAATGATGGACTCGTTGTCGCTGTTTTTCCGCTCGGATGAATCATAAGTGCCGCATCAATGTTTTTAAATAAACCTGCCTTTACATAACTTGCTTTCGCACTACCGTTTGGCCCGCCTTCTTCTGCTGGTGTCCCAAACACAACAACTTCTCCGCCAATTTCTTCAAGCGTTTCTGATAATGCGATTGCGGCTGCAACACTAATGGTACCAATTAAATTGTGACCACACGCATGACCGAGTCCTGGCAGAGCATCATACTCAGCTAAAAATGCGATAACTGGTCCTTGTTTTCCTGAACTTTTTCGCGCGATAAATCCCGTTTCATGTCCAGCTATATTGTGCTGCAATTGAAATCCTGCACTTCCTAGCAATAAACTTAACGTTCTTGATGCGTAAAACTCTTGATTACCAATCTCCGGATTCGCATGAATATTATGACTTGTTTGTATGTACTTTTCCTTATTTCTTTCTATACTCTCTTCAATTGTTTTTCTTTGTGACGTGACTCCAGTCGCTCCCATTTTTCTTCCTCCTTTTATTTTCACATAAAAAAGCCTCTTTCTAAAAGATAGAAAGAGGCTTCTGCATATACAGTCAAAATGAGCTTCTTTCTTATCTTTCAAGTTACCTTGCTGGAATTGGCACAGTATTCATAAAGAATCCGCTGCCGAGGTATCATAGGGCCAGTCCCTCCACCTCTCGTGATAAGAATTTTCATAAAATTATATTAAATTATTTTCATTCTAAATTTATTCCAGGCAAAAGTCAAGGAATTCCTATCCGAATTTACCGAATATCTAAAAATCCTTTTAATACACCAATCGTTTCCGGTGCTTGCAATCTTGCACATACATACGGAAATTCCGTACTACCTTCAAACATCATTTGAGATGTGAGTGGTGCCCCTGCCCAAAAGATTTCATCATCGATTACGATAAACGGGAACGCTTTGTTTTGTCTTTGTAACTTTACATTCTTTAATGGAATTGGCCCATCACTATAGACCGTTATTTGCGCAGTTGTACGCATTAACGCTTGCCATACTCGTTTATCCACTTGTCTTGTACTCGGAAGTGAAATAATAATTTTTCGTTTTGCGGCTAAAATATCTTTTAATAACCCTTTCGACTCTTCAAGATTCATTTCCATAAACCAGCGTAATCGTTTCGAAATTTTTCGCTCCCACAATTGTCTTGATGTCGTGCGATCATACACATCACCGTGACGTTCTATATGCGCTGTTAATTGTGATAACGCTTGTTTTCTCGAAAGGTTTTTACGCATGTAGTGGCAATCTGATAATTGAATGAACTTTCCTCTCGCTCTCGTTACTGCTACATTGACAAGGCGATGGTTTTTATGATCAAAGAACAACACACCAGGACGTTCTTGCGGATAACTATCAACCGTATCAAATATCATCATATCTCTTTCAGACCCTTGAAACTTATGAACCGTTGCCGCTAGTACTGGTATGTGATGATACTTCGTTTTTTGCAACATTTCCCGAATACACGTTGATAAAAAGCGGGATTGTGCCCTGTAAGGTGTAACAACACCAATCGATTGAACACCGTCTAACAGTCCGATTAACATCATTTGCATCGCTACTAAACCAGACATAATGTTAAAACGAGAACCAGAAGCCGCGTCTTTTAACGAAAATGCTCCCATTAAACTCGTATCAAATAAAACACTCGCCTCATTTGCGAACGGCTGCAATTGCGCAAGTTCTTTACGCTCTGAAACAGACGGATGATCGTATACTCTATTTTTATAAATAAATGAGTTTGTAAACTTCGATATATCCGCATGCATACGTCTTTGTTCCTGCAGCATGAAAAGGTTCGGATGTGCTTCTGATTTATTTACAGAATCAACAATCCCGGCATGGTAAAACATATCTTCGCCGAGCCATTTTCGAACGAGTTCATGGTTTGCCATCGCAATCGGAGGTAACTGTAAAAAGTCACCACAAACGACGATACGTTTTCCAAGTGAAGCAGCCAATGCAATTTGCGGAACGAACGCCATACTCACTTCATCTACGACAACTAAATCAAATGTACGCTCATAAATAAGTGAATCAATGGCACATTTCGATAAAGTTGCACCGATTACTTGTGCATTTTCAATGTATTCTTTTTCTACTTCTTTAATTTTCGCTCGTTGTTTTCGAAGATCGCTTTCAATCTCCTGCATACGTTTCTTATCAGAGGACGTTGCCTTATACGATAAAATCTTTTCACGAAGCTCTTGGCGTGTTTCTTCCAAATAGAGCCTTTCTTCTCCCCATGACCCGTTCGTCGTTTCAACTAACTTCGACGCGAGTAACGTTTCATGATTTCGTATATGCTCATGTTGACTATAACCGTAACGAACGATTTCGCCAGGCGTCCATTTCTTTTTCTTCTCAATTTGCTTCGTTACTTCACTCATTAATACGTCAACAGCCGCATTACTATGAGCTAACACAAGTACTGATTTTCCTTTTTGATAATGAGCCGAAATAATACGCGATAAATTGTAAGACTTCCCTGTTCCAGGTGGTCCCCACACGTACGTTGTCGGATTGTAAAAAGAACGATATGCCAATTCATTTTTCGGATTTTTCATCTTCTCAAGATGCTTCGGACTGCTCGTTCCCTCTACTAAACGTTTAATTCGTTGACGTCTTTGCTTATCTTGACGAGCTTCTTTTAATCGCTCTTGTAGCTGTTCTAAAAGTTGCCACGGTTCACTATATAAAACCGCTTCTCGTATTTCACCTTGTATATAATCATTTAATTTCAGTTCTATTTCTAATCCATGTACAGATAATACTTCCCCTGTCGCTTCCTCACCATCGAACTCAATTCGAATTGGTGAACCTTCAGGTAAGCTTACTTCTGAAATAAGCTGAAATACATATACTGTATTCTCATAATCTGTATATAAAAAACGACCGTTCATGATAGAAATTTTACTACCGCCAATCGTTTTCCAATGTTTAATTTCATACGCTAATGCATAATGCCACTCTTTCATCGTTTCCGATAATGAAGGAGTTTGAGTAGGTGTATTCATCGTATAATCTCCTTCCTTCTCCCCAAACATACTTTCTCACTATACCATATAACACCCTAAAAATTGTAACAATTATATCTTGCTTATTTTCTTAATTTTCAATATTATTTTATATATAATTTTCAGAAAGAAGGAATCTACATGCCAGTTAGAAGAATTGAACACGTAGGACTTATGGTTGCAGATTTAGAAACATCTATTTCATTTTATGAAAAAGTAGTTGGCTTACAGCTTATTAAACGTATGGGACATCCAAACCCAAACTTAAAACTCGCTTTTTTAGGTGTGGAAGAATCGAAGGAAACGATACTTGAACTCATTGAAGGTTATAACTCTTCCCTTCCGGCAGAAGGAAAAGTGCATCACATTTGCTTTAAAGTAGATTCATTAGAAGATGAAATTGAAAGACTACAGAAACACGGCGTAACCTTTTTACTAGGAGAAGAAATCGAAACATTACCAGATGGAACACGTTACATATTTTTCGCTGGCCCTGATGGAGAATGGATTGAGTTTTTTGAGACGGAGAGATAAAGTGAAACTTTAAATCAGAGGGGTGTCCACCCCCTTTGATTATTAGCTCACACCGATCAAGCGAGTTTGTGGAGGTGGAAAACTATGAAAAAATTTTCTCGCACAGGAAAAATATTATTAGGTTTTGGCACGATTCAAGTGTTTTGGGGACTTGTCATGTTTAATGTAATTAACGGAATTGATTTATTTGAGCACACAAGTAACATCGTGAAATATAGTATTCTAATTACTGGAATCGTTTGTTGCATTGCATCTAACTTTTTTAAAAAACCTAAGAGCTGTACTAACTAATAAGTGAGTTATACTTCCTGTTATACATAAATTTATGATCAACATTAGGAGTGGAAACTGATGAATACAGCCTTTATTATCGTTTTTTGGGTGCTTATACTATTTCCAATCCTTTATATAATCAAGATCAAGCATTGGAATATAAAAGTAGTTGCCGTATTAGTTGGAAGAATCCTATTCAGTATTGTCTTTTTTATAAACGGAATGATTTTAGGACTACAACGAAATTGGGTAGAGCCTCCCTATGAAGAAGAATGGGGTTTCTTTATAAAGTCTTTACAACATGGGAAAACTGATGCACTTATACACTTGTTACTTCTAATCATTATTTTCACTTTCGACTTACTAATTATATTTTATTATAGAAATAAAGTGTTTTTCAAACGATAAAATTAGTGATGCAGTGGACATAATGGGATAATTTCTAAAACAATAGAAAGAATAAAAACACTCTTGACTCCTTTCCTTAGCAGTTTAAGAGTGTTTTTTATTCTCGAGAAAACAACTATCCAAAAACAAGAAAATCGACATCTTCATATTGAAAATGTGTAAAATTACCGTCTTTCTCAAAACCCTAGGTATCTACTAATTCTTTACCAGCAAAGTTTCTTCGTAAATTATACTATCCTCGTGTAGCAATATAAAACAAACTATATTCTCCTTCTAGATAACTGTTTTTTCCTCCATAACAGTATCTCTATTCACTATTTTCAAGTAGAAATGCGATACTGTTGTAATGTAGTATGGAAAGATCCAAAGAAACGGGATACCAAATGTGAAAAATCCGATGATAACCCCTAAAATAAACCATCCTATAAAACTTAACGATAGTAGAAATAAATCTAATTTATGTCCTTTCATCAATTCTTGGCTCTTTTTAATTGCTTCACTCGCCGTATATTCTGGATGATCTAACAAAATATAGTAAGCCATAGAATAAGAGATAAACTTTATGATACCTGGTACAATTAATAATACACTCCATAAAAGTGTGTATACAGTCATTAAAGTAGTCACCTTTATAGATCTAAACACATTACTTTTTCGAAATCCTTCAAATAACTCACCAATTGTAGTAGATTCTTTTTTCGCTAAACGCAATGTAACTTTAAGATACCCATAATTCATAATGCCTTGTACACCTACTAAACAAATAAATAGAACAACAAAAACAAGTAAATAAGAAAAAGCACCTGCTGCATTTAATTTTTCGTCTCCTGTAATGGAATAACTAGCATTCATTGTTTCACTTAATAAGATACCCAGGAACAACAGTGGAAATCCTATAATTAGCATACAAACCCTAGAAATAATATGATAAAGAAACGATGACAATACCGCCAATCCCCATTTGTCTTTTAATGAAGATACGGCCGCTTTTTTTAAGCCACTAATCATTTTGATCCAACCTTTCAATTTTTTCCTTTTATATGAATTACTTTTACATAAGGGATAATAGAATATTTTAACAGAATTTACATTAAATATAATTCCATTAATATCTAAATGAATGGTGAAACTGTTCCAAAAGTGTTATTTTTAAGTAAGTATCAAATTCAGTACTTCTAATGTTTTTCTAACACTACTTGACTAATTTTAGTATGTTTATTTCCAATCTATTAATCATGTAATTTATTTAAAAACACAGTGAATATACTTGCTACATAAAATCCATTACCAAAACAGTTTTTTAGTTTTTATTCTTGTTCAATATGGTATAGAAAAAGATTGATTATTTACAAGACAAGAAGCTAGGAGATGTTACATATGAAATATTTTGTAATAGAAGATGATGAATTATCAAGCTGTGGTGAAGAGACAATATATGTTTTTGAACATAGCAAAGGAAAAAACAGTTACGACACGATTAAAACCTTGGAAGATTTTGCAGCAACATGCCAATTCATTGAACGAAGAAATACGCATTGGTTTTGGTATAAAGGAAAACACGTTGAAGATATGCCTATTTGGGAATTCGAAAAAAAATTTAGAGCTGAACAAGAAAAACTGAAAACAATATCCCAAGAAGAATTCACAGAATTGAGAAACAGATATGCCCCACTTATTAAACCTATCGAGTTCCCTATTGAAGGAATCCGAATTGCTTATGCTTATGAACCAGAATGGAATGATGAATTTTTTGTTATGGAAACGGAAGAAAGTTATTTTGCCGTATATTGGTTTACAACGGCTTAATAATCGTTTTTATAACAAATCAACAGATTTCTTATCCGAAAGGACTTTCCATAAATACTGATTAGGTGTTTAGAAAGTTTCTTCAAAATCAGTGTGTCTAGGCATGGGTCTTCCTACTACTTGTCCTCCACTGCTAATATGATGAATAAAGCGAAATTGTAATGAGTGGGGGATTCTTCATTCCCCACTCATTATTAGTTGAACCATTCGGGCTTTTATGGACAGTTCCTCTCCTACCTATCTTCCTCATGTCTCTCTAAATCTTGAGGTGGGAATTTTATTGCCCGTTAATACGGGATAAATTAAATTCCTATTCAATCACATCTTTATAAATGTAGCATTTCAGCCTTTACAACTTGAATATATTCCTGCAACTTGCAAAACGCTTCCGTCAATTTCCCTGTTTCTTCTTTATGAAGAAAGCGGGCTTTGTTTCGTTCTTCCTCTATGACAAGCAGCTGCGCGGCAGCATAAGTTAGTCCGTACTTTTCGCATTCCCGTTTTATATCATGGAACAAAGAAAGTGGTATAGTCCCCGCTCCTGAAATAAGCATCTCATCTAGAACTTGTTCTAATTCATCGATTATGCGTACTAACTCTATCATAAAACGTTTCCCCTTCATTGAGTGTAATATTTATAACTTCTCCTGTTTCTGTATATAAAATAACAGGTGTAACAACGAGCTTCGTTCCTTCTTGATAAGGATGGACTAACATTTTCTTTACATATAGCGAGTCCAAATATATTTTTACAAGTCGAATCATCCGCTCGTTTTCTGGTCGTTTCATCATTTGCATTTGCAATGTTTTACCATTCTTATCGATAAGAGGTACGATCCATTTTTGTTCTTGCTTCTGAAACAGCCAATCTCCTATTTCCGCAACTTCGATACAAAAGACTCCCTGTTTATTTGTCTCTAACCTGTTCTCTTTTACTTTTTTTAGTAAGTCTTCCCATGAGGTTAAAAAGAGAGATTGCCACTCTGCCACATTTGTTTTCCCTTCCACTTCTCCTACCGTCTGTGAGCTAGATGACAGTTGAAAATCGGCGTTAAGTTTTGCATGCTTTAACCCGAAAGATGAACGAGACAATTCGTATCCTTTCCCTGCAATTTCCCATGGAACTTGCTTTTCATGGAGCTCTTCAGAAGTTGTGTTGCCCCCTTCATAAAACATGGGGCGTGACTGTGTATATGTGATCCACTTTTCCTGTTCTCGATTATAGAAATAATATGTCACACCAACATAACCGGACTTCGTTTGCCAGCCGGATGCGCCAAAGGCATGCAAAGTAAGCGGTGGAACTTCATAGTATTCCGAACGAAACGGACTCTCTTGCAGACGGTGCCGTTCTAACAACACAATGTATTCATAAATCGCGGACAGCGTTTGCCGATAGGATGCCATTTGAAAAGATGCATGTTTCATCCTGTATAGCCTAATATCGGCCCCCAGCTTACGAAATAAATTTTCTAACTTTGCTAGTTTCAAAGAACGCGCTTTTACAGAAAGTTGTTCTATTTCATAGATTGTATTTTCGGTAAGACGTGTTAATCCAAAGTGAACAATTTGCTCAATCATCTCTTTGAAAATAGATAGCTTATCCGGTGCAATAATAAGAGGCTGCATCTGTTTCGTTTCATGCGAGATTCCTCTCTCTTTTTGATACCAATATATCGCTTCCGCCTTATGCCGGCATATTCCCTCTGCTTTGCATGTACAAATCGCATCAGCTACCGATTCAGCTGTCAGAAAACGAACCGTTATATCTTCTTCTGGAAAGGAGGTAATTAAAGCACCCTCTTCTTCCAAAATAAACTTTTGCTGAAATGTTTCGCGGAACATCATTTCAGCCCACATTTTTTCGGGGACGATATTGCGAACGTCCACATTCAAAAGGGCAGAGAAATCAACTTTTATGTTCTCTTCACCTTCGTACATCTTCTTTGCTTCTAATAAAGCCATAATGACATGCTTACAAATCGAGCGTGCTTCACAAGTGCAGGAGTAACTGCGTATATCTCCCGTAAACGTTACAGTAGTTTCATCATCAAGATGTACTTGCGCTGCACCCTCTTCTACGTCCATTTTGATATTTGTTGCAACAGCCAAATCCTTCACTGCTCTCTTATATGTTCCTTTGTTGGACATGGCGATTAAATATGTTTCATCAATAGAGGAAAGAACATTTAAGAAATGATTGTTGCGATCCACTGTGCCAACCTCCCTGGTGTTAACGCGGCTACATGAGCACCGAGCGCCGCCATTTTTTTAGCTGCCTGTTTATCATAAAAAGGCTGTGCAGTCGGATCAAGAGAAGTAAGCACAATCAGTTTTGCTCCTGATTCTACAATCTTCATCGCTTCTCGGTACATTTCAGCGTAACTGCCACCTTCATATAAATCCGTTACAAGCACGACAATTGTTTTATGAGGCATCTCGATTTTATTCGTTGCGTAGCGCAGCGCCTGAGCAATATATGTACCTCCCCCAAGCTGTACACTCATAAGCGTTTCCACCGGGTCTTCAATACGATCCGTTAAATCAACAACAGCTGTATCAAAGATGAACAGATCTGTCTTAATCGTCGGTAAACTTGCAAAAATGCCTGCCATAACTGCACTATGAATAACAGAATCAATCATACTTCCGCTCTCGTCTACTGCAAGGATCACACGCCATGGGCTAACATGCTTTGTCGCAGCATAAAAGTATGGTTTTTCAATATGAATGGTGCTCGTTTCCTTGTCAAAATGCTTTAAGTTCTTTCTAATCGTTTTCTTAAAATCAAAGTTACGCATCATGCGCACGCGGCTAGAGCGATTCCGGTCCGGTCTACCGCTTAAAGCATGCTTCACTTCTTGCTCTAAATTACGGCGTAACTCCTCAGCGACTTTCGCTACAATACGCTTAGCTGTGTCTAATACATCCGGCTTTACATAATCCTTAAATTGCAAAATACATTTTAATAAATTCATATTCGGCTCCATTTTTTCCAGTGTTTGTTTATCTTGTAATAGAGCCGTTAATTCATACTTTTCCAGCGCATGATTTTCCATAATTTCAATTGTTTCTTGAGGAAATAACTCCCGCACTTTCGAAACCCAAGTAGGCACTGTTAACTGAGAAGGATCCAGCGACCCGCCACGTTCCTCTCCGCGTTCCCGTTCGTATAAAAACTCCAGCACCTCATCCATTTCCCTGTATGCATGGTTTTCTTCCTGAAATGTGATTTGGTCATCCGCATATTTTCCAAGGACAAGACGCCAGCGATTTAAAGAAATGTTATTCTCCATCTTCTAGCCCCCGTCTCATTAAAATCTCCCGTGCTTTCCGATCTAATTGCATTGCATACGCGAGCGCATCTTCTGAAATTGCTTCTTCTTTTATCACTTCTTCTGTCGCGCCATATAACCGGGCCACCTGTCTAGCAATCGTATCCACCTCAAGCGGCGTGAATTGGCTGAACAAAAGGCGCAAGTGCGGCAACACTTGTAAAAATGTCTCTTCATCAAGTACTTCTAGAACATGAGACATCCCGTCAAGCAGTGACTCGTTATATAAAAAGATATCTTTTGCGCCAGCCAATAAACCATTCAAAAATATCGGAGCCTGCTTCTGCATATCGCCACTTCCATAAAAATATCCTTCTGCCACTTGTATGACCTCATCTACCGTCCGCTTCGCTAAGGAAGTTAACAGCCCAAATACTGCTCCCTCTACTTGGCTTTCTCGTTTTTTCTTTTGCAAATAAAGCTCCAACGCTTCAATAAATTGCTGATCTGCAGGCTGCATTGTATACAAATCAATAAGCTTTTCCGCAATAATTGCTGGTTCGCCTCCATCTAAAACAGAAAATAACGAAAGCGCTTTATGTCTAGCATGATCCGCTTGCTGATTTGCTTTTTCTATTTGTGATAAATAGTAAGCACAATCTGCCATTGAAGCAAAATCTCCATCCTCTTGTATAGCTTCATCTATAAATTGGATGTATATAGAAAAGTCGGAAAACAAACCACTTAGGTAGGATTCTAGTAATAAAAGGGCCACCTCACCAGCTCGTCCCTTTGCCTTGTGTAACTTTGCTCTTAGCATTTCCTGTGCGGCTTCCCTCACCGTTCCGCCATACACAGATAAATCAATAAGAGCACTTTCCACTTGTGCTGAAAAACGATATTTCCAAGTTTCGCGCATAAGATTGATGTTCTGCTTTCTCGCAAGATTAGGACCGCGCAACTTCTCACAAAATGGAACTCCTAAAAAAGTGAGGCAATGAAAGAATTGACTTAAACGCTGGTGTCGTTCTTTCTTATATATGTCAAGAATCGTCTCGTGTGGTACAGTAGAACGCGCTGGAAGACGAAACGAACGAACAGAAGCACGAAAATCATGTACGAGCGGCGGTACATCCGCTTCTTTTGACACTTTGCCCCGCTTTGTCCCTTGCAAACTCGTCTGAAGCATCGTTAAAGACTTATCTACCGAGGATATCTCACCTTTCACAAATGCACTACGGACTGCATCCATCAGCTCATACAATCCCGGTTGCATCTTTCCGCGAAGTAGCGCAAGTTCACGTATCATTCGCGCAGCTTCAATCTCATCTGCTATTGATATACCTTCTGCCTTTAGCTGCCTAGCAATTCGTATCATAAATTGCTCAGCTACCGCTTCATCCCTGTTCTCCCAAATATGTTGGTAGAAAGCAGGTGCAGGCATACCGCTTTCATAGCCACGGGTCTGATCGCTTTCTAAAAAAGAATACGGCATAAGACAGTTTTTGGCATATGTTTTAGACAATGGACTTTTGGACAGTTTTTTCTGTTTTCCTTCTAATTCAAGAAGTCCTTTCACATGAAAGCCTCCGGTAATAACAAGCACCTTATCATACACTTTACGCGCTTTTTCAATTTCCTTGGCCATGTGTATCTCCCTAGCTTCGCAACCGTCTTCTGTCAGCATCTCCTGCGTGTAATCCGCGCGTGTATAGTAACAATAATGAAATAACTGACGGACAAACTCCTCACTTGTCATATGAAAGCCTTGCAACTCAAAGTATTTCTCCCAAAACTCATGGAAACTTCGACACCCAGTTTTTTCCGAAAGCATACGGACATATTGACTATGTCGAAAGTATTGTTCGTCATACTTCCCATTCTCTTCCTCATTTCTTGCTAAAAATAAATATTCTTTATAAGGAAGATCAATAAATGAAACAGGAATGCTCTGTGCAGTTCCTTCCCGCAGCGCGACAAGTTCCGGTGAATAGTCAAGAAAGGGATAGTACGCACGGTACTTTCCACTTTCTCCTCTTTCAAGCACATCCGTTTTATCATCATAACTGCAATATATACAAATCGGGGTCTCACTTTCTGCACTCACAATATGCGGAATAAGAGGGTTGCAATCTATCGGTCCTTCTATAAGGATTGCATCCGGTTTATATAATGAAACGATCTTTTGTACATGAAAAGAGCACGCAGGACTATGATGGCGAATTGGCACGTATACGACGTTGTGATCTAAATTGTAAGCTCTTTGAAACAATGCATTTACTTCAGCTGATTGCGAGCTTCGAAAAACGACTTCCATACCTCTCCCCCTACTTGACCTCGCGCCCTAACGATGCTTGTAAAATAACTGCGCAGCTTTTCTAAATCATCCTTATTTTCTTTCGCAATTGTGCCCGATAAATACCGAACCAGCGCATCCATTTTCACTTGTCCGCTTCCATAATAGTAGGCATCCATTGCACTTTGATAATATACAGATACGGCTTCTGCAGTACTCATTACAGAAGAAGGTTGATCAATTCGTTTCCCTTCAGCGGTTACACCTTCTCGTAATTCATGAAAAACAGTCGCTAACAGCTGAACAACCGTCTCATCCACTTCTGGCGTGATACCCGACGCTCCTAATAGACGCGTTACTTGTGACTCTATTATTTTTGCTTCTAGTTTTACATCCTTAATTGGATGTACGGTTTCAAAATTAAAACGACGCTTCAATGCACTACTCATCTCATTCACACCGCGATCGCGTGTGTTAGCCGTCGCGATAATATTGAAGCCTGGCTTTGCTGTAAGAATTCCTTGTTCTCCAAACTCTGGAATATTCAGCACCTTATCGCTTAGAACGCTGATTAATGAATCTTGCACTTCCTGCGGGCATCGCGTCAATTCTTCAAATCTAGTTAATATCCCTTGTTCCATACCAACGAAAAGTGGCCCTGGCACAAGCGCCTCTCTTACAGGTCCTTTCGCAAGAAGAAGCGCATAGTTCCACGAGTACTTAATTGTATCTTCCATCGTAGCAGCTGTTCCTTGCACAGTGTTGCGACTATTTCTACATATCGCAGCAGAAAGTAGCTCACTCAACATTGTCTTTGCTGTTCCTGGCTCTCCGATTAACATAAGTCCGCGATTTCCCGCTAATGTGACAATCGCTCGTTCCACAAGTGCATCATTCCCATAAAACTTACGACTAACTTCTACTTCCTTCCCTTCCAAAAGAAGTGGTTCTTCTTGTCCGATAATAAACGTACGGACGGCACGTGGCGACAATCGCCAGTTAGGTGGTTTAGGAAACGAATCATTCGCTTCTAACGCATTCAATTCTATTTCATATAATTCTTCCATTAATGGTTTAATAGACTGCATATGTCATTTCCTTTCTTATCGCTTACTGCGCCAGTTTTCATCACGGCCAAGGTTCGATTCTGTTGCCCGTTTTATATCATATAAGATTTCGCTGAAAAAGCGTTCCGATACTTGCTTTGGTAAAACACGTTTCTCATGATTAATTTCGTCGTAGTCATATGAACCACGGCTCACCGTGCCTGCTTTGTAAAATTGAATTTCAAAGACGCACACATCTTCCTCGCCTTCATACCCAACCGGTGCCCCTTCAAACGCAAGCTCCGCCCCTAATCCAGCGCGAGTATCTTCTTTATAGAATGTATAATATACACCGGCATCTTGAACCGATCCACGGCTCCAACCGTGCTTCGTCATCTTACCAAACAGCGAACGACCATTCATCTCAATACCAGCAAACCTCTCCACAGTAACTTCCTCATTTTCCTCAACCTGAAATACTTCACGGTCAATTTGCGGAAATGGCTGAGTCACCTCATAGTCATCTAGCTGTTCCTTCCATAATTCCCGTTCCTCTTCGGACAATTCTAGCGGATGGATTAAACCAATAACGGTATCTGGCGTAAGTTCATGCTCTTCTTCCTCAATCGTATTGAATGTGCCATCCTCCATATAGCGGAACATCGCAAGCAACTTCCCTTCCTTATACTCACCCCAAATAAGGGAGATAGCAAACTGCTGCATGATTGGATTTTCTACAAACAGAGACTGCCATGTATTTTGTGACCAATAGCGATTAAGAGAAAGCGCTGTTTCAAGACGCTGAGTTTGCATCGTAATCATACCTCGAAGCTGTTTCTTTATAGAAGATAACTCCGCCTTAGCCCTTTCCGCTTTTTCCGCATCATCTTTTGCATTTGGTTTCGGAAGCGACTTCAGTCGTTTCCCCTCTTCTGTCTTTAATTCGATTTTCAAGTTAGGAGTTAAATAGGCAGTAAACGTCCTGCTTCCGTAATCAATTGTCTTTTCACCACGTTTATTAAAACCAAGGTGTGGAACAAGTTGATCTTCTAACTCTTCTTCTGTAATACCACGCGTTTTAGCAGCGAGATTCAGCGCTTCTTTCGCAGCATTACGCACTTGCTTATGTTTATACTTAAATGACATCGCATGAATAGACATAAGTCCAATATGTGACGGGGACAACGCTAGCGCCTGAACAGCTGCAGCAGCAATAGCTCCGCGCATGCCAAGTGCCCACTCATCAATCTGCTTTTTGAGCTGCATCGCCATTTCATCATCACTATACATACCATATAGCGAAAGAATACCGCGTTTCTTCGATTCCGCGCCTTGCGAAACCCATAGCTGATAGATTGCTTGTATATTTTCCTTCAAGTCTTGTTCATTAAGGGTAGCGCTAATCGCTTCTGCTACTTCCTTCTTCTCAATAACAGAATCTGATATATACTGCTGAAAATATGCAAGTGGAATCATTGCATCTGCAATTGTTTCGGAATCCCGAAGACGAATTTGTGGTTCAAATTCGAGCCACTGCACAAGTGCATTCCTTTTTTGCAGCGTTAAAATACGTGCGCAAAGAGCTTCTATATTTCCTGATGCTCCTTCTAAGTCTCCATCGCTAAGCAATGGAGCAAATTTCTCCATCAAAGAAGCATTTTTCTTTTCTTGTAAAGCCTCTTGTACAAGCTTTGTATATTTTTCAGATTTATAGTATAAAAGTGTTTGCATTACATTTTCGCGTACAACTTTCTTTCTATGATTCAATTCCTTTGCTACATCTTCTGCAGCTTCCGTATCTTTTGTAAGAAGTTCAACTGCAGCGATACGTACCTTTTTAGAAGAATCCCCAAGACTTTGAATGAGAAGATCACGTGTCTGAACCGCGTTATCCTTTGTCAACTCATCCAAAATAAAAATTCGTTCATCTGCAGAATACTCCGCGAAGTTCTCCGTTACATATGTCCGTTCTTTTACAAACGAACGAACGAGTGCCTCCGTCGCCTTATCTCGCTTCTCACTATGCCCGAAAGCTTGTTCAATGGAATAAGAAACGAGTTTCTCCATCGATAAACCGTAGGAAAGCAGATCTTCTAGCACCTGTTCTGGTGAGTTCTCCATCGCAGCATACCGCTGCAGAAGTTCGTATAAACTATAGTGATAGCTGTAATTTCTCCCAAGTTGAAGCGTAAGAGCTGCTTCTCTCTTTGCAGCTTCCTCTATATCCCAAAGTAATGCGATTTCTAAAACAGGCATTCTCCAGTAATTATTTCTATACTTCGAACTTTCGAATAGTTGCTTCATATCCTCAAATGATACATTGCCTAATAAATAGTCACGATATGTACCACGTACGTCAGATGATTTCGTTTGAAGGACAACCGTTAAAAACTCTTCACGTACTCTGTTTCTATGTAACTCGTACCCTTTTTCCGCTAAAAGCATTGATACAAAAAGATAATGACTTTTACTTACATATTGCAGTGTACGCTTCACAAATTCCGGTTGCTCTTCCACCATACGAAACAACAATTGGTATTCATATACGCGATCAAAATCAACAATACCTAACTGATGCTGCGCAAGGCGATATGCGAAAAACCTTTCCTCTGAAATACCAAATTGCTCACACAAATCTCGGGTTGTTTCATACAATTGCGCATAAAAACCTTTTGTTTTTTTGTAATTTCCAGACTGTTCAAGAGTATGGCTGACATGTGAAATTGCATAATTCATAAAATTTTTAGTAGAGCATTTCATTAACAATTCCATATATCTTCTTGCAACATCCGAATGCGGATATATACGAAAGATTTGCTGCCAAGTAAAATCAGGTAAAGACCCACCAGCTAATACCTTACTAACAGACTCACCTCGAACGTACCTTTTGGCTGCTTCAATCTTCTCTTCTGCTCCGCTTAACCTCAATATATACTCCGCTTGCTCTTGCAATTCATCTTCCAGTAAAGAACGATAAGGTAGAAATCTCTCATAATCTGCATCTAACATAACGAGAAGTAAAAGTAATTTTTGCTGTCCTGTTATAACTTGTAACTGCTCTTCTATATATTTCGGATTCTCCTTTATTAATTGTCTAAGAAAAACATCCGCTTCATTTACAGAACGTGAAAGATTCGTTAAATACTTACATGCACATACTACAAGTCTATCGAATGAAAGACCGCTTTTTTCGAAATAAACCTTTATATCTGGAAAACTCATATATGAAAAACGCACGAGAAGAACATTCAACAGTTGATCCTCTAGCAAATGATAAAATAACCGAAAAAACCCAGAATCTTGCTTATACGTTTTCCTAAAATCATTCATAAACTGCCAAGAAAAATCACTACGCTTATTTTCGCGAATCGTCGTTTGTTCTATATGTTTTAAAACTTCTTCATCTCTCGTCTGCAAGTAACGCAACGCTAATTCTTCTTGTTCCCCTGTTATATTAAGATGTTGAAACAACTGATATGTACTGACTGCCATCTTCACTGCCTCCCTAGTTCTTTTATGAATTCATCGTTATATCATTTATATATACTAATACCTATTCTCTCACAAATCTGAAATTTCAGATACGAAAATTCGGAATATATTTACATTATTAGTATATCATATCAACTCGAATACGAACATACGTTTCTTCTAAAAATTTCATATTAATTTAAAACAATCATTGAAAATTTGGTTTAGAGATAAACAAAGTAAGTAATGCATGTTTTTATGATAGATAAGTACCAAGTTTGGAGAAAATATATTGAAGGGTCTTGGTACAAAGATAAAATAAAAGAGAATATAGCGCATATATTTCTAGCGGAATTGTATTTTATGCTGTTAGTCCAAACAATTGATGGATGAATTTTTTCTGGTTTTGAACATACTGATCACGTCCTTTTTTAGAGTACTAGCATCAGTATGTCCAAGTTTAAAATATCACTTCCAGATATTTCTATTTTTTTGCACAAGAACCTATTTATTTGACTTATCACGAATCGTATCGGTGATGGATAAGTCTTTTACATTCACACGGGAAATGGAGAGGTCACGATTAAGGACATAAGCGCGTTCTCCGTCCTGGCTAAAGACAATGGCTTGCCGTGGTTCTGTGAAACCACTGATTGTCTTAATCACATGATTATCAGAGACGTTAATCACATCGATAGTATTGTCCGCCTTGCTGCTTGCAAAAAGCAGTTTACCATCGGGCGACAAGGCTGCACCATATGGCTCACGTCCAACTTTTATCTCGTTAACGATTTGTCCTAGAGAGATATCCACCACGGAAATGCTGTCACGACCGCTGTTTGCGGCATACAATGTTTGACCATCGGCAGTCACGGAGATTCCACGAATCATAGAGAAACCAACAATCTCACGTACGATGTTCTTAGTGGCTGCATCAACTACGGACACCTTATCTCCTTTAAAGTTTGTTACAAACACATATTTTCCATCCGGAGAGACTGTAATACCTTGGCGTGGTTGGGAGAAACCAGTAATAACTGCAGTCGGTTTGCGTTTCTCAAGGTCTATGACGGTTACAGAACTATGTGCCTGATTGTTCACGTACAGCGTCTTTCCATCCGGGCTGACGCTGGTGCCGAATGCACCTGGACCGACTACGACTTCATCCTTTAAGGTTAAGCTTTTTGCGTTGTAGAATCGTAAAGTGCCTAGCGTACTGTCCGAGACAACAAATTCTGAACCATTATTAACGAACACGATGTTTCTCGGTGTAACAAAGCCATCGATTTTCTTGCGTAAAGTACCTTTAGCAAGGTCATAAATACGGATGGATTGTTCGCGACTATCTGAAACAATCGCAATCTGCTCATCGGGACTTATAGCGAGGGAGTTGTTAGTGATGCTTCCATCAAAGCTCTCCTTTTCCATGGAGCTTTTATTTTCAGTAAATGAAGCAAAAATGGCAGTCGGAAGAATAATAACAAACATCAAAGCTACAACCAATATACCTTTAATTTTCATTTTTTTTAACATTTCTTCACCTCGTTAAATTTTTTCACATAATAGATCTTCAAGACAAACGAATAACTTCCATAGGTACACGTAAGCCCAGCAGGTAAACAGGGTGTTTGAATCTGTGCAAATATACTTACTATACGTCTTTTGATTCCCTCCTTTTGTAATCGTGTCTGAATTTTTATCCCTTCGTTCTATGTAAACGTACAGATGGACAAATCGGTTTGAATATTATAAAAAAATAAATTCGATGCTTAAAAATAATTACATGTTTTATAAGGGATACCACCACATCACTATTAAGCTAACAAAAAATAAATACTTCAAAACCTTAGCTTGATGGGCATGTATGGGGATCCCTATAAGAAAAAAGTTTTAAAGATTGTTTCTATGCTTACATATTTTAGGTTTTGATTATTGGAGTGGAAGTCGTAAATCTGCCGTGAAGGTAATCGTCATACTTTTTCCTTACATATAAAACAGTCCTTCACTTGACTAGAAAAATCAAGTAAAGGACTGTTCGTCTTATTTATATTATTTAATTGCATCAGCAAGCTTTCCGTATTGACGCTTATGCATCCAAGTTAATGTACCAATTGTTCCAAGTGATAACAGAACAATGAAGATCATTAAAATACCTGCGTTTTGCCACATATAACTGAAGTCTCCGCTTGAAATCACTGCTTTAAATCCTGATACAGAATATGTCATCGGGAACCATGCGTTAAAGATTTGCAGCGGTTTCGGAATTAACTCAAGTGGGAATGTACCCGCACTTGTTGTTAATTGTATAATCAATGTCAGGATTGCAATAAAACGCCCTGCATCGCTGAAAGCTGTTACTAAAAATTGAACTATCGCAATAAACGATAAACTTGTAATAATACTAAATAATATGAAGTATGGAACACTTTGTACTTCAACACCTAACCAAAACAGTAGCACTGCGTCTGCCACAAGTGCTTGCATCACACCAACGGCAAGTAGTACACCAAACTTACTAATAAACCAGCTAAATCCTGATTTCGGTATACCAACTGTTTCGCGTAACGGGAACACGATAGATAATAACAATGCCCCAACGAATAAACCAAGAGATAAGAAGTACGGCGTAAAGCCTGTTCCGTAGTTTGGAACCTCTGTTACTTTCTCAGTTTCCACTTTCACAGGACTCGCGAACATGTCATATTTGTTCTCGTCACCTTTTGTTTCACTTGTTTTCTCAGCACCTTCGCCAAGTTTTGTTGCTAGTTCTTTTGAACCGTCATTTGCTTCGCCAAGACCGTTTGTTACTTTGCCAGAACCGTCTGCTAACTGGCTAATACCGTCTGCCATTTGTTTTGAACCAGAAGATAATTCACCTAAACCACCTGCTAGTTGATTTGAGCCTGTATATAACTGACCTAAGCCACCTGTTAATTGATTTGAACCTGTATATAACTGACCTAGACCTGCTGTTGCTTTACTAGACAGTTGATTTAAACCGCTATTTAAACCACTTGCACCTTTTGATGCTTCTCCTAATTTCTCACCAAACACTTCGAAATTCGTTACAAATGACTGTTGACCTTCTGCTAATTTACCGGCGCCAGCAACAAGCTGCTGTTGACCATTTTGTAATTGATCAACACCATTTTGAAGCGCTACCTGACCAGCATGAATCGCATTTGCGCCACCGGCAAGATTTGTAGCACCGTCTTTCATTTCATCTGTTTTTCCAGCAAGTCCTTTCACACCTTGTGACACTTGTTCTGTACCTGCTGCCACACCTTTGCTACCTGCTTCTAATTGTTGAACAGTTGCTTGTAATTGTTGTTTCGCTTCACCATCAGGTAGATTTTTGATTTGTTCATTTAAAGCAACTAAACCGTTCGCAACGTCTTGAGCGCTTTTTGCTGTTTTATCAGCGCCACCACTTAACTCATTTGCTTTTTGTTGCCACTTTGTTGCACCTTGCGCTAACTCGGAAGCACCTGCGCTAAGATTTTCAGTTCCTTTTGTTAAATCTGGCAATTTCTTTTGCATTTCTTGAACGCCAGCTGATGATTTTTCTAAACCACCATGTAAATCATTCATACCTTTTTGAATTTCTTTTGCTCCACCAGCTAACTTTCCTTGCCCTTCTTGAAATTGAACAAGCCCATCTGCTAGCTGTTTAGAACCGCCTGATAATTGGCCTAAACCACTTTGAAACTCTCCTTTTGGATCGACAAACTGTCCTAAACCTCCCGTAATTTGCTGGGAGCCAGTTATTGATTTTCCTAAGCCGCCCTCGATTTGCTGAGATCCACTTAATAGTTTTCCAACACCAGTTTGCATTTCACCAGTCTTGCTATTTATCTTATTCAATCCATCTGTTACTTTCCCAGAACCGTCTTTTAATTTCCCTGTGCCATCATAAATCTTACCAGCACCTTCACTCGCATCCGCAAAGCCTTTAGAAACATCTTGTAATGAATCAAACATTGTTTCAGCATATGTTTTTGTTACTGCAGCTGAAACTTCTCCTTTAATTTTTTCAATAGCTGATCCACCAATTTGTGAAGATAAGAAGTTTAAGCTTTCATTTGGAATGTACTCTAGTTCTGATTTTTTCGGGTTTGCATCCATCAATGTTGTTGTATTTTTCGAGAAATCTTTTGGAATGCGAATCGTCATGTAGTATTTGCGATCATCCATTCCTTTTTTTGCTGTTTTCTCGCTGACAAACTCCCATTTGAAGCCCTCTCCCTCTTTTTCTTTCAAATTATCAACAAGTTCTTTACCGGCTTCAATCGGTTTTCCATTGTACACTACACTTTCATCAAGGTTTACAATTGCAACTGGTAAATCCTCTAATTGATCATATGGATCCCAAAACGCCCATAAAAACATACCAGCGTACAATACTGGAATAAATAAGACTGCAATAATTGGAATTAAGATTTTTTTGTTTTTCATAATGGTAGCAAACTCTTTTCCAAGCAGTTTCAATCCTCGCATTGTTTACTCCTCCTCCTAAATAATTGACCACTTTGTTCATATAGTCAATTTTTGCAAAAAAAAGAAGAAAATAACGAACAATTCATCTTCTCGTATATGTTTGTATTTTCTTACATTTCCTCCCCCACTGACACATGACTGAATTATTCAATTGGTCATATTTTATAATAATAAGAGGATTATCTCATTTTGACAATCCTTTTAATAAATATAATTCAAAAAGTTTAGCAATATGCTCTTTTTCTAACGGTTCATGGTGTTTTTCCCAATCAAAAATAAGAGCTACATACAAACGAACCATAATAAATGCTGTAATTTCTGGATCACATTCCACAATTTCACCTTTAGCAATGGCATCTTCAAGACGCGATTTAACAAACGTAATAATTGTAGCATCCAGTTGCTTCATCACATCTTGCACTTCTTTTGTTCCCATATCTCGCTCTTCTTGAATAAGCTTAATCATGAGTTGGTGATCTTTTCGAAACTCTAAAATACTATATAAAGTACTATGTACGTTTTCAAAAAATGGTTCATTTGAATCGATAGTCATTTCTGCTACTTGCTTCATTTCTGTAATCAAATTAAAAATGATTTCACCAAACAATTCTTCCTTATTTTTGAAAAACGTATAAATCGTTCCCTTCCCAACATTCGCTAACTTTGCAACTTGGTCCATTGTTGTTGCCTTATAACCAAACGTTGAAAAAGAATTTGTTGCAGCTTCAATAATAGAATGTTTTCGATCTACTGCCACATCTCCACCTCCAAATGACCTTTTGGGTAATATAGTCAATAAGTTCGTTTTTGATATTATCACGGTTTCCCGTTGTTTACAAGTCCTCTCATTTTATTTATTTCCAACAAGAAAAGACATTCCAAATATGGAATGCCCTCTATTATTTTATAAAACTATTCACTTAAATTTGTTTTCCTAATATAACATTTAGCACTCTAAAATATTCTAATTAACCTAATCACTCATAACTAAATAAATTTGTTAATTACATAACGCTCGTCTTACTTTTCTAGCGAAATGTAGTGGATCATCAACGTCTTCGATATTAACGTAAATCAAATTGGGATTATCACATAACCACTCATTGTGTATAGACGAAACGATTATTCCTTGTTTAATAATTGCAGCAACAAATTCTGTAACTTCCTTTTGTAAGAGCGCTACCCGCCCTAGACATAATGCTCGTCCAGTTTTATTATCTCGTGATTCAAATGAGAAGGAAGTTGTTACTCTAAAACGTTTTCCTAAGATTGTAGCTTGTATTTCATCCCGATTTATCGTTGCCACACATTTCCCGCCGGCGAATCCTTCTTGTCCGCCGATAATTCTTGCAAATTGTTGACAAATTGATTCATCATTACATGCCATACCTTAAATCCCCCCTTTTACTATTAGGATATGAATGCATACATATGTCTGAAACGGTAATGAATCTATTCTATTATAAAAAAGATGATGGCAATCTACCGAAAGCTATTAACTCAATTATTCTTGATCGTATAAATTGTTATTAGAGTTTAAATGGTGCAGAATTTTTATTTTATGCTTAATGGACATCGGAGACTGAAAGCAAAACTCAGCTATTATATGGTAAGACATTTTTAAAGAGCATAAAAAAGACACCCTAAGGTGCCATCCTCCGACTTGAGAATCGTAACTATGTATGGAGAAATTTAGAAAAGACAAATACAAAAGAGAAGATGCTAACTATAATTTATAGAGCTCTTATGCCATGAATTACTTACATACATATTTCCTTATTTACCAGAAGAAGAATCCCAGTTACATTACTTTCTGATCAGTCTCGTTAAAGCCATCCCAATAAATCCAGCACCCATCCCTATTAGCCATCCAGCATGAGTATCACCTAATATAGATCCCACTCCTCCGCCAAGAAACATGCAGCCAACGAATACTAATCCTCCAATTCCCCAATTCGGCCGTTCCATAGTTCAATCACATCCTTTCCATAAAACATATGCGATTAGCTACCTGAACTTTCTTGCATTGGATGGTTAATTATCTTGCTTAGGCTTAACACTATCAGGGAATTCAAAAATTTCTCTTTTTTATATAGACCAGTCATTTGCTACATTTCTTTTTACATATATTTTTTAAAAGAAGGTTTCCATTCTGATAAATCCTGATAAACAAACGTTATATTGTCACATATCTCCTCTGCAACCTCGTACATATGTTTTATATCATTAGCCGTAAATAATATACATCCTTTGCGCTGAGTGCTATCCACAATATTTGGTATGGTGTCGCCCTCTTTTACTAATAGATCAATTAATACGACCTCGGATATGTTAGCTAACCCTTTATACTTGATTTCTTTTAAGCAACCTGGTTTTGGAATTAAGCTTAAAGACATAGCTTGACATTTTGATGGTACACATCTAAATTCATCTATAGTCTCAGTAACTAGCGCATCATAATAGTATCCAAATTGAGATATGCCAGTTGTTAGTTCCACCATCTTCCAGATGTTGCCGCCACCTATTCTAACTTGAGACTCTATGATTATTGGCTTATTTTGTTTTTCTAACTTTATTTCTGTATGAGTAATGCCATTTTCCATTTGCATGTCGTCCAAAAATAGCATTACTTTTTCCATAATTAATTGTTTTTGAGATTCATCTATAGGTGCCGGCATAATAGTATAGTTTATTATAAACGTATCTTCTTTAAATACTTCAGCTGATATCGCTAGTATAGAATGTTTTTTGTTATACGAAACGGTTTCAACCGTATAAACTACATCACCTTCAATGTACTCTTCCACTAAAACAGGTAGTTGAATACCATTTTTTTTAATAAATACCTCTACGTCATCTCCCGTGTCTAGCTTAGATACACCTTTACCACCTGCGCCAATCGAGGGCTTTATTATAATACTATCTTTTTTGTTCAAAAATTTATTAATATCTTTAATGTTATTGCAAACTGTCGAATCTATCGAAAAGTCTTTACCTGCTAGCATTTCACGCATCATGTCTTTATTGCGGGTTATCATATTAGCATTGTAAGAAGGCCCTTTAACATTAAAAATCTTTGCAATTATGCAAGCTGTATCTAATGCTGTTTCGTTGAAAGATACAACCACATCAAAGGGTTTCTCTTTGAATAATTCTTCAGCATAGTATATAGACAAGGGTATGTTTGTCGTGTCTAATTCTTTTTTATAGAAACATTTTCCTAAGATAGTCCCATCAAAATATATGTGTTTAGCGTACGATCCTATGTACGAAACAGTATAGCCACTGTCTAATGCATCTTGTATAGGCTTTGTCCATCCCCCTATAAATAAAATGTGTGTTTTATTTTCTATGTCAGTTCCTTTTAATACCTTATGCATCATAATCATCTCCCCTAAAATGAACTCGTATATTCAATATCATTTCCTTTTGATACACCTCGTCTTAACAACGCCACTAAACACAATGTTGTTCCGAATCCCCCTATAAATAACGTAGTTTGAAGCCCAAATATAGAAATTAAAAATGCACTAGCAAAACTTCCTAATGCCCAAGCTCCCCAATTCAGCGTACGCTGTACAGCATTTACTCGGCCTAGCATGTGATTTGGTGAGGCAAGTTGTCGTATAGTTGCAGCGTAAGGGCCAAATACACCTTCTCCCATACCATGTATGATACTTGCGGCTACTATTCCGTAAACTGTTCCCATATATCCCATTATCGGTATAAAAGCCAAACCGGTAACTGATACAGTGGCACTATAAATAAGCATTTTTGTATTATTAATTTGTTGACTTTTTTTCATGAGTATCGTATTACCTATTAAAAACCCCACCGCTGCTGAACCTACAACAAATCCTATTTCAATTTCAGATAGACCCATTACCTTATAAAGGAATATTACTAAAATGCTATTTAATATGTATTTAAAAAAACCATAAACAGCACCACATGTCACAATTGGTTCCAATACAGGGTGTTTTTTGAAATATACCAAACCTTCATATATGTTTTGGTATATAGATTTTAAATTTACGTCTTTTAAAGAACCTTCTGTATGTGGTTTAAACTTTGAAATAAATAATACAAACATAAAACAAAGAAAATACGTTACTGCGTCAACAGTGAATGAGCCTGTTAATCCGACTAGAGTAATGACGATTCCAGCAAGCATAGGACCAATTACTATAGAAAGAGACTCCGAAAGTGCTAGTTGAGCGTTTCCTTTTTTTAAGTTGTCTTTATCTGTTAGTATTTCCGGTAAGAAAGAAGGAATGGCAATGTTGTAAAATGTGGTGAATATTCCATTTAAAAACATGATAAATACCAGTAGAGGGAACGTTATAATATTTGTTACAGTCAGTATGAATACTGATAAAAACAATACTCCTTGACATAAACTACAAATTAGCAAGACATTTTTCCTATGAAAAATGTCTATTAAAGCACCGGCTACTAACCCGAAAATTAGGTATGGGACGAATATAACCCCGCGAATCATAGCGGCATTTGCTTCACTTGTTTGTAACACCTCTAATGCAAAAAGCGGCAAAGCTACTATTGTAAACTGAGTACCTAATAAACTTATAGACTGTCCTAGCCAAAGCTTGTGAAAATTAAAACGTTTGCTATCTTTCATAATATCCCCCCATTAAATTCATATTTATAAATTATCAAGTTAACGATCTAAATAAGAACAGGAAAAACCTATCTTTCAACTAATGTCTGTACCACATAAAAATTCGAAGCCTAATATAATAGCGATTTTAGTTTCAAAATGAAGACTTGGTCTTTAAAACTCTCTTGGCTAATGAAAAGCTCATCTTCCGAAAAATAATTAAGCATTCGTTTATAAACCAATTGAAATACAGATGGAATTTACTTGTAAAAATCAGTTTATGAATTAGTTTGTTTCGAATTCATTTTCCGATCGTATGTCACTCTGAATCACCTCCAGACTCAGTATAACCTTGAAGGTACGCTGTTGTACGCATTTTGGAATGTAACAGCAAGATAACAAAGTTACAATGACAAGTTGTGATGTAATTATACGTAATCAAATTCGCACGACTGGAGAAAAATCTGTGAATCTAAAGTATCAAGTTTGAATTCAACACGTCACAACTATACACTTGGATTGGACCGATACTTTTATAGCGGTGATATATCAAGTACTCCTTTCCTATGATTCTTCAGAAAGAATAGCGTATTTTTTCATATTAGATGCTATTTTGTTTTGTTAGCTTGATAACGATGTAGTGGTCCCACTTTTAAAATAGTAGAGTAGAAACATGAAAAAACTCCTAACAAATTTTGTTAGGAGTTTTTTAAAATATGCGATATTCATTATCGATTATTATTGACTATTTGAACACTTATTTTTTTATCTCAATCTCTTGCCACTTTGTTTCTTATAAGCAATAAACTGTTGTCTTCAAACAAAAACACCTCTATTGCATTTGCACTTAGTATGCGAATGCAAGAGGTGTTTTTTCATGTACCATCAGGTAAGATTTCCTGCTTTGTTTATTCGTTTAAGTTATTGATACGTAGCTATTTTCTAGTACACGATAACTGGATCATACGTGCTCAAACTATCATAAACAGTTTTTGCAACATTAGGAAGAAGGTTCACACACCCGCCTGATCCGCCTGTTAAATAGGCATTATTTGCCCAGTCTTTTCGCCAGCCGGCATCATGGAATCCTTGACCGCTATTTGTGAATGGAACCCAGTAATCTACTTTAACTGCATAATCAGCTTTACCTACTGCGCTGCCTTTCAGCGTGTATGGTGTTCGTTTGTATAGGACGTACCACACACCTGGTGATGTATCTTCACCCGTGCTATGTTTACCAGTTACTACATTTGTTGTGACTGCTAATTTTCCATCTTTGTAAATCCAAATTTGTTGCTCTGCAATTGAAACTTCCGCATACGTGTCTCCGATGCCATTATTCGATGTTGTTTCATAACCGATACCTTCTTTATCCCAGCCATTCCCGTGAATATTAGAAGCAGAAAGCGATTTTTCGCCTTTCTCAAAGGCTTGCCCAACTTGTTTTGTCTCTTTTTCAACATCTAATGCCCAGCCGTATCCTTGTCCTTTTACTGATATGACCGAACCAGAATGTGTTTTAAAAGCGAAGTCTTTATTTAATGTAGATTTAGCATTATTAATTTCAGCAATCTTTTTCTTAATGTCGCTCTCATCGATTGTCACTTTCATATCCTTTGACATAGATGCATTTTGAATTAAATCTTTTGCTTTTAAAGGATACACTTCATTCTGCACTTTATATTCAACGGACTGCCCAAGAAGATTCTGTAGTGCTTTCTCTTCTTTTTTGATAATCGGATCGTCTTCTTTAATAGGTTGTATGTATGTAGACTTCAAATGAATCTCGCTTTTATGCTTCTGCTTATCGTAATCTTTTAGTAGACTCGCAACGTCATACTGTTTTCCTTCAACACTTTTGGAGATAACAATTTTTCCTTGTTCAAGCTTCGCCATAGCATCTTGAGGCGCTTTTAATTTTTCATTCATAGAGATGAGCTTTTCTTCTACAAGTTTTTTCATCGTTTTACTACGATACTGATCTACCTCTTCTGGTAGCAATGAATAATTTTTTTCCTTTGCAGAAGGGAAAAATGTCCACTGACTTTTTAATAGTTTCTCAACTTGCGGCAAATCTTTTTCCGTAAGTTCCGTTTTTGTATCTTTTTCATCTAAAATTTGCTGTTGATCGACATAGACTTTATTTGCTAGTCCAGAAGTTTTTAATTTCTGCATTGCCTGATCAGCACTCAGACCACCGACTTTTGTGTCGTTAATCGTAACATTTGAATTGAAATGCGTTGCCTGATAATAACTCATTCCCCCAATGAGAAGTGCAATTATACCAACACCCGCTGCGATTAGCTTCCAATTTGTAAAACGTTTTCTTGATCTTACCCGTTTCTTACCCACTTCTTCAACTGATTCATTTACTTGATTGTTGTTCATCAATCTTTCCCCCGTATACATTAACGTCAATCGATTTTAAACCAAAACCATTGACTAGTGTACCTGATTTTCCCTGAAATTTCATTATTTTTTACTAGATTTTATCGCATTAAATTGATAAATTTAGACTTTTTAATAGAACGACAGAGAAAAATGGTAGATATTTTTTTCAATTCACACTGAATAGTCCCTTACAAGTAATAAATTATTATAACAAGTGTTCTCACTCTATGCCTATCAATCTAACTGAACAAGTTGCTCCAAAAACGGTTCCAACAACAATACTTGTTGTCAATATAGCGAGAAACGCTAAGACGTTAAAGAATAATAATCCCCCTCTGCTCTGGGGTAACTCCATAAGGCATTAATCTCTTGGTAAAATAATTGGTCATTTTAAGTGTCAAATTATTTACCTATTATTTTTCTAAGTCAAAATCAATCCCATACATTCATATAAAGATAGATACGGAGTGAGCTTTTTTGGCTATCAATAATGAATTTTTATTGATGGTATTTATATATATATTTACTCATAAGAATAGAACTAGATTAGTATTTACTGGGGGGATTAAGAATGAATAGAAATGAAACCTCATTACATCCTGATACGGGTGTTACATCTGTAATGTTTGTTGAACGATCATTAAATGAAATTCGTTTTTGGTCTAGAATCATGAAGGAGCATTCTTTTTTTCTTCGATTGGGGTTTAGATGCGAGGATACCCAATTAATCGAAGAGGCTAATCAATTTTATCGATTGTTTGAACATATCGAACAAATAGCGTATTCCTATACAAATGAAACAGATCCTGGGCAAATAAAAAGATTTAATTCAGAAGTACAACAAGCTGCAACTAATATTTGGGGATTTAAACGAAAAATTCTAGGATTAATTCTCACATGTAAATTGCCAGGACAAAATAATTTTCCACTGTTAGTTGACCATACAAGTAGGGAAGCTGATTATTTTAGAAGACGTTTAATTGAATTAAATGAAGGTAAATTAGATGCTCTTCCTGATGCTATTATTAAAGAAAATGTTTTCTTTTTAAGGATTATGGCAGACCATGCTAAATTTATTGGTCATCTTCTTGATCCATCGGAAAGAAAGCTTGTAGATACAGCCCGGAATTTTAGCAATGATTTTGATGAATTGATGTATCAAGCAATTGATTTAGAATCTATGAAACCACAATCTCAAACTGTTCCTCTTTTAGATCAATTTTTAGATCAAAATCGTGTGTCAGTTACATCTCTTCGGGATTTTAAGAAAACGGCACGTGATTTAATTGAGCAATGCAAAATAAAGAGTATCATTCATCCATTATTAGCAGACCATGTTTTCCGTGAAGCTGATAGATTTCTTGAAATAATTGATATGTTCGATGCTCATCTTACAAATATTAAATCACAACCTAGATAGTAGAAAATAAGGAAAGATACTATTTTTCCTCACGCTGAGAAGTTAACAATTTATTGTTAGCTTCTTTTCCTTATGACTTTCAGAATTTCTGAGTAATGGAATTAATCTTACGTATTTTAGTGGCTAATTAAGATAATATAATGTGTGTAACTTAGCATTTGGAGCGTTACTTGCTGGTCTCTTAACTGATATACTAAATGTGAATTGGCATTGGTTTGTTAGCTTTCTTACTTTTTAGTGCAGAATAATAATAGCAGTACGATTAACTGAGACATTACCATCATTCGAATCAAAAAATCATCATCAGCCAACAAATGGGATGCAATTTTTTATACAAAGGAAACCTTTATCAAGTAGCTATCAAATCAAAGAAATTTCCAGTGAACTTTACATTGAAAATAGGAGTGAGTGAAAATGGCATATCTATTACAAGTTGATTTTCCGTTCGAAGGTCCTTTTGGTGAAGAAATGGAAAAAGCATTTTGGGATTTAGCAAAAAGTATTAACGAAGAAGAAGGGTTCCATTGGAAAATATGGACAGAAAATCAAGAAACAAAAGAAGCTGGAGGCATCTATGTATTTGAAGAAAAACAAGATGCTGAAAAATATGGGGAAATGCACAAGAACAGACTTCAAGCATCTGGTGTTAAAGATATTAGAGTAAGAATTTTTAACATCAATGAAGAGCTAACTAAAATTAATCATGGTTATGTGAAATAATAAGGGATACGCAAAGAAAGAAAACAACTAGAATGAACAGAAAGTAAAGGTATCAGGACCAGATTAGCAGTTCCAATTCACGTGGAGGTGTACATAAAAGAGTGTTCTCAGCCTTTAATATATATAATGGTTCACTTCCATTATGCTTTTAAGATGTGAAATACGACTACACCCCATAAGCCACAAATAAAATTAATAAAACAGAAATGCTAAGTACCATATATACGATCCATTTTAAATTTGAACTCATATAATCCCCCCTCTCACCTTCTAATAATTCCGGTATATAACAAAAAAGCATTGGATACCCAATGCTTTTTTACTTACGCAAATAAAGACGTATTCGCATATAAAGCTGGTGAACCACCTGAATGTACGAATAAAATGTTGTCTTCTTTATTAAATTTACCTTTTTTAATTAAGTCGATTAGTCCCGCTACTGCTTTACCTGTATACACTGGATCAAGTAAAATACCTTCTGTTTTCGCAAGTAACTGAACTGCTTCTACCATTTCCGCTGTTGGTAACGCGTAACCTGGCCCTACATATTCATCAAAACATGTAACAGCGTCGCGTGAAATAAAGTTCGGAATGCCAACGTGAGCGGAAGTTTCGTTTACAAGTTTTGCTACTTTCTCTTCTTGCTCCGCTTTTCCTCTACTTACGTTAATTCCGATTACAGGAATCTGGCTTTGCGTTCCGGAAAAACCAGTAATTAAACCAGCGTGCATACCAGCGCTACCGCTTACGCAAACGACTGAACTGAAATCAATTCCTTGTTCAAATGATTGCGCCATAATTTCTTGCGCACAAGCAACGTATCCCATTGCGCCAGTAGGATTCGATCCACCAACTGGTATTACATATGGTGTATTACCCTTTTCACTCACTTCGTTCGCTACTTTTTGCATCTCTTCCATCAGATCTGCTCCGTTCGGTACAACAATTACGTTTTCAGCACCTAATAAGTGGTATAAGAAATAGTTACCGTTAAAATCCGGCTTCTCTTCTGGCTCAAGCCCTTCCTCTAATACAAGGATACATTTCATTTTTTCTTTTACCGCAGCTGCAAGAGTTAAACGGCAATGGTTAGACTGAATACCACCAGCTGTAATTAACGTATCTGCACCTTTTTCCTGTGCGTCCGCAACTAGAAACTCTAACTTTCTCGTCTTATTACCACCAGCTGTTAAACCAAGTAAATCATCTCGTTTAAAATAAATAGTTGGGCCACCAAGTGCTTCAGAAAAGTTGTTTAACTTTTCAATTGGTGTATATGACTCTGTATATTTTTTTCTTGGGAATTTAGATAAATTCATCAATGACGCTCCTTTTGTACTTCTTTCACAATATATGTAACGATACTATTATTACATGGAAAAATGATGAAGTCATCTTTCTGAATTGAAAATGTATTGAATTTCAATTTCAGTACGGTATATGAAATTTATATCGACGATTTTTCAAATATATCGTTCATAACTTGAAATATATCGACGATTTTTCAAATATATCGTTCATAACTTGAAATATATCAGCGATTTTTCAAATATATCGTTCATAACTTGAAATATATCAGCGATTCGACACGGAATATCGACTTACCGACAAAAAACGACAAAATAAAAAGAGCCCACTCATTAAAAAGTAGGCCCTCTTCCAATCTACTTATTTATCGAAAAACGAAGTAGCTGTGTTAATCCCGGCTGTAAATTCATTTCTCCTTTATGGCGAAGGAGGGATTGTAAAGATTGATGGAATAAAAAATTAAGTGTTTTTTAAGAGATTTTGTCTTTTTTTGCAATCCACAATTAGCCATTCGCGCCAATCTAGCTTTCTAGACTTTAACATTGCATAAATGTAAATTTAGATGATAAATCTTTTAGTTTCCGTTACATAACCACAACAAAATACGCTACTTTTTTAAGTTCTCTTCATTTAATCCTAGTAACACTGGTAAAACAAACTCCCCATCTTTTCTGATCAGTACATCATCAAACCAAACTTCACCCCCGCCATACTCTGGCCTTTGAATATGTACTAAGTCCCAATGTATCGCTGATGTATTCCCGTTGTCTGCACCTTGCAACGAATCTCCAATCGCTAGGTGAAAACTACCATTTATTTTTTCATCAAATAACGTATTATTCATCGGATGTAGTATGTAAGGGTTAAAAGCCAGTGCAAACTCTCCAATATATCTTGCTCCCTCATCTATATCAAGAATTTGATTCATTCGCTCTGTATCATTTGAATATGCCTCTATTATTTTTCCATGCTTAATACGTAACTTTATATTTTGAAACGCATAACCTTGTTGAACAGATACTGTATTGAATGTTACTATCCCATTCACTGAATTTTTAACAGGCGCTGTATATATTTCACCATCAGGTATATTATCTGTACCATCTCCCTTTAAAACGCCAATTCCTTCAATGGAAAAATTCAAATCCGTACCATTCCCAATGATTTTCACTTGCTTTGTCTTTTCCATTAATTCTTTTAACGGATCCATTGCTTTGGACATTTTATTATAATCTAACGTACAAACATCGTAATAAAACTTCTCATAGGCCTCCGTGCTCATATTCGCTTCTTGCGCTGAAGCAGCATTCGGAATTCGAGTTGTCACCCATCTCGTTTTATACACTGCTTCACTATGTGCCTTCCCAAATACCTTTTGATACAATTTCATTTTCTCTGCTGGTACATCCGCTAATTCGTATGCATTTCTAGGACTACGGAGATTAATATATACTTGCATCTTACTTAAACGATAACACTCCCAATCTGCAAATAACTTAAATTGTTCTTCAGATCCAGACAAAATCAATTGCCTCGTAACAGAAACGTCACGCATTGATACATGTGCATATCCTCCTACTTTTTCCACTGACTTGATAATTTCACGAACTACTATAGGATCTATTTCAGTAACACTTTGAATTAATACTTGGTCACCAGGTTTCACTTTAGTGGAATGATTAACTAGCACATCTGCTAATTTAGATAACCCTCGCTTCATTACGCTCCTCACCCTTCCATTCCCGTTTCAAAAACTTAATAAAAAAAGAGAAATACTCTTCAAGCATTTCTCTTTTTCATCCGAATGACAGATATAAAATAAATCATTAAAAATATAATGTATAAATTCCATAACGTAGGTATTGCAGCTACACTAAGGTACAGAGTCCCAGGTAATAACCAAAATCCGCTAAATATCATCAAAATAGGTTTCCTAACAAGCACTGCAATTACTGCTAAAAAAGAAGGAAGTAACAACATGAAAAATATAGTGATATATACTTCCTTATCAAGTATTTGATTGCTGTAAGGATTGAAATAAAGGAAAACGATCGAAAGGATAAAAATGCTTATAGCCGCTAAAACTCCTATATAAACATATACATTATTTTTCATAATCTATCTTCCTTCCAATAGCAACATACTGATGTATAAACGTTACTCCCTTTTTAGTTCGCTTTAAAATTATAAATCGGCTTAATAACATGCTTGATATCGATTGTGTCCTTTGTATTCTCAACAATTTCATTCATTGGCTTATATACCATTAGGGTTTCATCTAACGTGCTTTCTGCAACAGATGTAGTCCAAACTTCTGTCATTGTATTTTGGAAATCCTCTAAGTTAAGTACTTCTTTCGCTTCATTGTATTTTCCTTGTAATTTCAACATCTTCTATTTCTCCTTTCCTTCAACTTCCTCAAAGCAGTATTCACATATATATGTAGCAATATATTTATAATTATATTTTCCATCACTACATTTAATCTCCTTGTTTTCCCTAAAAAAAGAGACACAGAGATTTCTCCCCATGCCCACTTATAGCTTTAAAAGTTAACTATTGATTATTTTTATTGCGCTCTAATTGGTTTTGAATTCCTGACCTATCAATTTGAATCCAATACTCTGCAATTTTTCCATCTTCTATTCTATATACTGCACTTGCTATTTGAATAATTGGGAGTCCTGTAGGCTGATATCCATCGATTTCTCCTACATGCATACCTACTTGTTTCCAACGTACATATACTTTACTTCCTTGTTCTAAAAATTCTTGAATTTCTAAAGAAAAATTACCATATACTTCAATCATTTCTCTTACATGTTCAGCATAATCTTCAGGTGTTCTGCAAACTGTTTGTTCTTCTTCAGATACAATTTGATGTGCCAATACTTTTTCTGCCATGAATTGATTTGAATAGTCCGGATTGTTCCCTGAACGTACTTCTTCAAAAAATTTTCTAACAATTTGTTCTGGCGTCATTTAAAAACCCCCTTATTAAGAAATCCTATGCTAATCATATCATAGTTTATTTTAATCTACCTATTAAAGTAAACTGATTCGTGTATACAATAAAAAGACAAAATCTCTTCTTTCTTAAGATATCCCAATTGTTCCTCCTGAAAATTCACAATACTAATTATCTACTTCTTCACCGCATGCACATACTGCACCGTCTCAAAAGCTTTCAAATAATCATTTCGTCCTTCAAAATATACTGTATTTATGTCCTCTGGCGATAAGTGCTCATAAATGAGTAAACCCGACTTCTCTAACAGTGCTTCCATTTCGCGATAAGAATAACATGACTTCATCGGTTCTCCGCCTACTGCAGCCATTTTCACCATGTTTTCAACTCGATTGGACAATCCTTTTTCCGTAAATAAGTTTTCATCGGGATAATCGAAAACGATAGAACTCCCCTCTGGAACCATCTCGAATAAACATTCTATTAAACTAGCAAGTTCCTCTTTCGTTAAATAGTACGAAACACCTAACAGACTAAAGAACGTTTTTTTATGTTCAAATCCTTCATTCCGTAACTGTTCATAGGAAATTCCTTTCGTAAAATCCATCGAAACAAAATGAAGGTGATTTGGAACTTCAAGTTCTGCTTCTTTTATTCTCTCCTTCTTAAACCGTTGTGTAGAAGGATGATCCACTTCAAATATTTCTATTTTATTCTCTAACTCTCGGTGTCTAAAACTGAACGTATCTAAGCCTGCACCAAGTATGACGTATTGTTTTGCGCCTAATGTCATTTCATGTAGTAATACTCTTTCACAATATGCTGCACGTGCTAACGGTGTTGGTGATAACTGCACTTGTGTAATCCATTTTAATATTTCTTTCGGATTGTCTTGAAACTGCTGTGCAATGTCTTTATTGAAAAAATGTATCCCTTGAACCATGTTCGTTTCAATATCATGACGTTCTTTTTGTGAAATGAACTCTTTGGCGATATAATCGTCAAAAATTTTAGGACTATCAAACTCACTATGATACGCCCTTCCAAAAGCTGATACTAACGACGTTATACTTGCTTCACCTTTTTTCACGCACATACACTCCTTCATTTTTACAACAAAAATAGGGTTCCCCTGGCCAGGAGAACCCTATTATACACGCTATTTTTATATTGGTAAATTATAGCATAAATAAGTTTTTTTGTCAAGTTTTCAGCTCGTTATCTCTCCGGTGCTTTGTATGTTCTCTGGCAGGAAAATTGTCGATTTACGCAGAATATTCCAGATTACAACGATATATATGGAGGACAATATGAAACGATTCGTCATTATTACAGTAGGAAAAACTCACAGTGGAAAAACTACATTTGCTAGAGAACTTGAAAAAGAGTTACCCCACTCTTTCGTTATGGATCAAGACAACCAAGCCGAATTTATTAACACGCATTATGAAAAATTACAGCCGGCTAAAGGTCCTAATACATTTAAACACGGACTTTCAAAATTCATTGTTGATTATGCAAAAGAATATACAAATTTACACCTTATTATTTGTAACTCTAACCGCAGTAAAAACGGAAGATTATATTTACTAAACGAATTATTTCCACAAAACGAATATGTACGCATACTCGTTCATTTTGACATCCCAGATAATGTACTTTATGAAAGAGTGGCTCGTAGTAAGCGAAGCACCAATATTTTTAGAGGTGATTACTCTAGCTTCAAAAAAGTACTCAATCGACAACAGGCTGAATCACTACATGAAGATGTCGTAGATCCTATAAAAAACGAGGCTGATTATTTGTTTGTTATTCACGACAGTAAGGATATAAATTGTACTATAGAAAAAATTATTCATCTCGCTAAAAGTTCATCCCCTGCCCCTAAATAATAGATTTTAAACATTACATAATCATAGATTATTATGCAAATAATTCCTCTAGGAGCCGAACATAGTATATAATGATATAATAATCTGCTTTTATATGCTCAATTTTACACAATGGAATTCATCCATAGGAAAGAGGTACAAAATATGAAAACAAAACAAACAATCGCTGCGTCTACACTAGCTTTAGCAATGATTGCTGGCGCAAACTCGGCTCATGCGGAAGTAAATGAGGCTACTCCTCAGCAAAGCGCAGAAGATCGATTAGCTGAAATTAAGCAACATAAACAAGAGGTAGATGCGAAATTGCAGCAGCACAAAGAAAATGTGGATCAAACGTTACAAGAACTTAACCAAGTTAAGCAAACTGTCGATGAAAAAGCGAATGAACTACATGAACATAAACAAGTTGCTGATGAAAAAATCAACGAAATTAAACAACATAAACAAGAGTTAGATGCAAAACTTCAGCAAGACAAACAAATCGCCGATGAGAAAATTGCTGAAGTTAAAGAGCATAAACAAGCTATCGATACAAAGGTTAATGAGATTAAAGAACATAAACAAACTGTCGATGAAAAAGTGAATGAAATGAAGCAACATAAAGAGAACATCGATCAGAAGGTTACTGAGCTGAAGGAAGTTAAAAAACGTGCGGATGAAACATTAGCTGAGTTAAAGAAGGCGAAACAAACTGCTGAGGATAAACTTGCTGAGTTAAAAGAAAATAAGCCGAATACTGGTAACACGTTAGAAGAACTGAAGAAAATTAAAGGTAATTTAGATAGTCTTTCCGCTAACTTAGAACTAGCTAAACAAGATGTACAAAATAAACTAGCTGAGTTACAAAAAGCGAGACAAGACTTAGAAAATAAATTAAATGAAATGAAGCAATCGAAACAAACTGTTTCAGATGATTTAGCACAGAAAAAGCTAGACTTAGACATTAAAATAAACGACTTTAAACATACTGAGAAAAAAATTGATGAAAAATTAGCTGAGTTACATACAACGAAGCAAAATTTGGATAACAAAATTAATGAAGTATCACAACCGAAGCAAACGATAGTGAATACTAACAATACGAATGTTCCAGCGGAAAACACTGCTAGAGAACTCCCTAACGCTGGTAGCGAGCAATCAAGTCATATGGCTTTAGGAATGTTATCTATTCTAGGTGGACTTTTATTAGTAACACGAAATAAAATTAAAACGTACTTCTCGAAATAACGCCATTATAAATATATTTATAAAAAGGACAACAACGCTTATATGCATTGTTGTCCTTTTTCATTGTTTAATTTTGTATTAACTGTCCATCTCTAAGCGTCAATATACGATCACATACATCAAGCATTCTTTCATCATGTGTAATCATAATTGCTGCTTTTTGACTTTCTTTCACTTCACGTTTCATCATTTCTACAACTTCACGTGCGCGTTTTGAGTCTAAGCTTGCCGTTGGTTCATCAGCTAATATTAAATCTGGATTGTTCATGAACGAACGAGCGATTGCGACCCTTTGTTTTTCTCCACCAGATAGTTGATTTGGATAATGATTTTTTCTTTCTCCTAATCCAAATGTTGCTAGTAAGTGATCCGCGCGCTTTTCAGATTCTTGTTTGTTTTCTTTTTTAAGCTTTGCAATGTACAGTAATTGTTCTTTTACATTTAAATATGGAACAAGATTTGCGAATTGGAAAATGAAACCGATTTTCTTCAAACGAATGTCTGTCATTTCCTTTTCTGATAACTTCGTAATATTTTGCTCACGAATGTAAATATCCCCTTTTGACGGTGATAGTAATGCACCCGCGATTGATAATAACGTACTTTTCCCTGATCCAGAAGGACCGACGATTCCGATAAATTCTCCAGCTTTCACATCAAGCGATATCGGATGAAGGGCTGTTACTTCAGTATTCCCTTCTCCGTACACTTTACTTACATTGTCTAATTTTAATAATGAAGTCATTACATCCCGCCTCCAATTGCTTCTAATGCATCAACTTTTAATACTTGATATAACGAAATAAGTGTTCCTAAAATACTAATTACGATAAAGATTACTGCATATTGTGCGATCATTGGTGTTGTTAATAAGAACGGCATACCTGCTGGTAAAATTTGTTCTAACCCTTGTACAAGAACAATACTGATTATCATCGCAACGATTGATAAGAATAACGCCTGTACAACTAAGCTATTTGCTAAATAAGTGTTTTTTGTACCGATTGCTTTTAATACACCTAATTGTTGTGTTTTTTGTAATGTAATTACGTAGAAGAATACACCGATTAGTAACGCAGCGATAACAAGTAAGAACGCAATAATCATCGTTAATGTTCCTTGCTCTTCTTTAAATCCTGGAATACTTTGTAATACTTCTTTTTTATCAATTACGTGAGCATTTTTTACTTCTTTATCTGTATTAAGTGCAATTGCATTATAATCTTTTTGGTTTGGTTGTGAAATATCGCCCCATACGTCTTCATTTACATAAACGACTGGTGTATGGCTAAACATTTGATTTTTCGTAAATCCAACGATTTTAAACTCTTTCTTTGAAACAGGATCAATAATTGTATCTCCAATATCGACTCCTTTTTCTTTAATTGATTCATCAGCAACCATTTCATTGTTTGCTGTACCTAATTTCTCACCTTCTACAATTTTCGGTTCTAAAAATGAATCACGTTCACTTGAGAAAATAGCAACATCAACTTTTTTCGAACTACCTTTCTTTTCATAAGTTGAATTTTTCACACGAAACGGAACGGCCTCTTTCTCGCCTACTTGATTTACTACGTTATCTACCTCATCTTGCTTAATTTGTGAACGAAGTAATTTATTTTCCGCATCATCTGCTAAAACGAACTTATTTGCCTCCATATTTTGAATCGATGAAGCATTATCATATGATAATCCATTTGCTAATCCTGAAATCACAAGGACTAAAAATGATAATAACACCATAATAAGTCCGATTAATCCGTATCTTAATTTTGATTGTTTTAATTCACGCAGAGCTAAAAACATTTCGCTCGCTCCTTTCTCTTACTTTCTATGCACTTATAATAAAAAAGAAATATGAACGGAAGATGAACAGAAGATCAAAAAATAAAGATTAAATTTTCTGAAAGTATTGAAAACAAATGGAATCCTTGATACAATTCAGTCAAATAATATTGACCGAGTAATTTTATTTAAGGAGTTGATCATTTTGAAGCCCATGTTCACACTCACTACTTATAGCCAACTAAAAGCAATGAGCGATCCACTACGAGTCGAAATGATGATGCGACTATGCGAACGTCCTTATACAGGACAATTACTATCTGAAAAATTCGGCATTTCAAGGGCGAAAATTCATTATCATTTAAAAGAATTAGAGAAGAATGGTTTTATAGAAATCGTATATACAGAAGAAAAAAATGGCATCGTTCAAAAATTTTATCAATCTGTCGCTAGAGGCTTTACCCCTGCCGCAGAACTATTACCTCATCTAGAAATATTAAGTGAATCAGGACGCCAAATCTTTTTACAAATGACGGAAAGAACGAAAAGTCATATTCTCGCTGCACCAGAAGAAGCTTTTACATTACGAAAAGTAAGCGAAGACCCCTCTGAGTGGAATTACGTTTCATCCTGCTGGGAGTTTGATGCTACGCCAGAACAATTTCAAGTGTGGGTGAAAAAGTTTCATGAATTGATGTCTGAATTAAATGAGATCGCAAAAGACGCGGATAAAGATCCAAATAGTAAATCATATTACATTTCTACTACTGCACTACAAATCGATGAAAAAGCAATGCAGCGGTTTGTGAAAAAAGAAGAAAAATCGTAATACGATTTTTTTTACAACAACGGTCAATTTTATTTTACCGATTAATTTTTTTATAAAGGAGTAGATAAAGTGGACGTATTAAAAAACCGGAATTTCTTCTTATTATTTTTAGGGAGAATTTTTACAAACATAGGAGATAGTTTGTATTATGTAGCGGCGATGTGGCTCGTATATAAACTAAGTGGCAATCCTTTTTATTCTGGATTAGCTGGTTTTCTTACGTTATTACCTTCTGCACTTCAATTTCTTACCGGTCCATTCGTTGATAGATGGTCAATTAAAAACACCCTCGTCATCACACAAGTTTTGCAATGCATTCTTATTTTAATCATTCCTATTACACACTACTTTGACCTACTAACAGTCCACCTACTACTCATCGTTATGCCCATCGTAGCTTTTATCGAACAATTCGCCTATCCCGCACAATCGAAAGCTTTACCACTTCTACTGCATAAAACACAACTATTAAAAGGAAATTCACTCTTCTCATTTGCATATCAAGGCATCGATTTAATTTGTACGACTCTTTCTGGAATATTAGTAGCACTATTTGGCGCCGTTACTTTATATGTAATCGACTCTTTTACATTCGCGATTACTGCCCTTTTGTTCTTTTCATTAAAAATACCGAAACAAACCGAAGCAAACACATCACTTTCAACTAAACAATATTTCTCTGATTTAAAAGAAGGTTTTTCAATCGTCTTCCGTTCATTAATGGGCGTATTCTTAATCGGTTCCGTTGTCGCTAATTTTTCAATCGGTATGACGATGGCAATACTCCCTTCTTTCGCTGACTCTTTAGGCGGTGTGAAATTATACGGCTTCTTTTTAGCCGCTATATCAGCTGGTAGTCTAATCGGAGCACTATTCAGTTCGTGGGTTGGTAAACGTCATGTTGGCCGTGTTTCCATTATTAGCTTTGCGGCTGGTGCTGTCTTTTGGTTTTTCTCTACGATTGTACCGTTTCAATGGCTATCTATTTTCTTATTCGGCCTAGCTTGGATACCAATTGGTGCGACCAACATATTATTTGCGACAATTAGTCAAATTGTAATTCCAAATCAATATATTGGACGCATCAACTCTTTCATGCGAAGTATGGGCACCATTGCGATGCCGTTTGGTTCTTTAATTGGCGGATACACTGCGAATGTATTTAGTAGCCAACTCATTTTCGCGCTCGCAAGCATCGGAATCTTATTCATTTCTCTCGTATGGCTACTTCATCCGAAATTACGAGCATTGCCGAAAGCTGATGAAATTACAGCGGATACTTTTGGGGTTCGGTTTAAGGAAGAACGTGGGAAAGGTGCAGCTTTATAGCAAACAAGCATAACCCCGTTCTAAATTTAGAACGGGGTTATGCTCGGATGTAAGTTTTATTCAATAATAACGCTCTTTAATAGAACGAACTAGAACGTTCTATCAACGATTTGCTGGCCATGCCCCCTGCATTTTCCTTAATTGAATAATTTGGCCCGTATGATAAGCATCATGAAGCATGATGTCCAATAATTTCCCCTCAAGTGAATTTTGCTCAAGCTCTTTTTCAGTAATTGCACTCAACACCTGTCTTAAATTACGTTGAGCATTTTCAGAACGTTCAACGACTTTCTTCCATTCTTTCTCATCATTAGATTGATTGGTAAGATAGAAGGTTTCACCACCATCGAGATTATTTGTCCATTCACGGCCTTCCAAGTTTGCAGCAAGCCGCTCTTTGTAATATGTGAGATGATTAACGTTCTCCCAAATGGTGTTCGTTACCTCTCCAGATGGCTTCCACATAGCCTGTTCGGCTGTAAGTCCTTCTATAGCATGTTTAAACGGTGCATACCAACTCTCTTTATCGAATGTTGAATCTAGTGCATTTAATAACAAATCAACTCGTTTCAAAATAATCTCCCCCTAAATAGTTACAGTTCTCATCAAACCCTTATAACTCTGTAGGGATTCTACATTTTCAAATAAACTTCCTGCAAATCTCACTCCACAAACTCGTCCCGATTCTGTAATTAAAATGACTCACATTTTTTCACTTTACACGTAGACTAACGAACAAAATAGAAGAGGCCGTTCCAAACAGCCTCTTCCCTTACATTTATTTCGGAAGCTCAACCCGAACAGTCGTCCCTTCCCCTTTCTTGCTATATACCGAAACGGTTCCTTGATGCAGTTCAACGATTTTCTGTACGATCGATAATCCTAATCCGCTACCTTCCATGTTTCTTGCCCTTGCCGTATCTACTTTGTAAAAACGATCAAAAATACGTTCCATTTCTTCCTTTTCCATGCCGATTCCATTATCGGATATAGAGACCATAACGCTAGACTCTAATTCTTCCACGAAAAATTCAATCGTCCCAGCATCGTTTGAAAACTTAATACTATTCATAAAAATATTACTCCATACTTGATGAAGTAAGTTTTCATCACCTTGTATTGTAATGTCCGGCACATCAAACTCAACAGCTATATCTTTTTCACGCCATTTCCATTCGAGCATAAAAATGACGTCTTTAATTTGCTTTTGTAAATTGAATTCTTTTATCTGCAATACTTTCTCTTCTTTATCTAAAGAAGCTAGCGTAAGTAACTGTTTACATAAACTAGACATTCGCTTACTTTCGCCCTCAATAATTCGTAAATAATAATTTCTTTCTTCTTCACTCATCTTTTCTGTTTGCAATGTTTTCGAAAAACCTTGTATGGAAGAAAGCGGCGATTGAAATTCATGCGAGACATTCGAAACGAATTCTTGTCTCATTTCATCCAATTCTTTTATACTTTTCGTCATCTTCTGGAAGCTCGTAGCTAACGTACCAATTTCATCTTTTCGTTTTACGTCTAATTCGATATCATATTTACCACTTGCAATTTTTTGCGTAGCCCTCGTAAATGTACGAATGGGGCGAACGATATAACCTGCTGCAATTGCTATAAAAATGATACTTAATAGCACGATAAACACAAGTAATACCGCTAAGAAAATTCGCATCTCGCCAAATTGGTTCTGAATGTCAGGACGAATAAATAAAGCGTACTGTTTATCACCATGTTGCACTGGTACACCGACGCTATTAATTAACTCATTATCGAAGAAACCTGTAATAAATAGGCGGGTCGGATATGTGGAAACGCCATTAAACGTTTCGCCTTGCAATACTTTCTGAACAGTATCATCACTTATTGTCGTCTTACGAAACGCATTGCCGATACGCCTTCCATTCTTTTGGTCATCGACAATATAAATTTCATATCCTAATTTCGCAATAGACTGTAAGTATGCCTCTTTATTCTCTTCACTTTGCTTTTCATATAATGATTTTACTTCCTCGGCATACGTTAAAATCTTTTCACTATTATAAGGTTTTAACTTCACTTGATAATATACATTTGTTAATAAAAAGCCAATTATACTACTAAGTAGCATAATACCAACCGTCATAAAAACAAATCTAGAATATAATGATTTCATCTTATTTCAACTCCAACTTATAACCGAGTCCGCGCACCGTTGTAATTTGAAAATCATCTGTTCGCTTTGAGAAACGATCTCTCAGTCTTTTCACATGAACGTCAACTGTTCGTTCATCCCCTTCAAAATCCATTCCCCATACTAGTTCAATTAATTCTTCTCTTGAAAATGTTCTTCCAGGATAACTAGCAAGTTGTGATAATAACTCAAATTCCTTTAAAGGAAGCAAAATTGTTTGACCGTTACACTTTACCTCGACACCTTTACGATCAATTGTCGTTCCGTGGAGTGTAATAATGTCAGCACTCAGCATTTGATAACGGCGCAATAATGCTTTCATACGGAAAATCACTTCAGCTGGTTCAAATGGTTTTACAATATAATCGTCCGTACCAGAAATGAATCCTTTTTCTTTATCGACTAACTGATCTTTTGCAGTTAATAAAATAACCGGTATATCATGATACTTTCTGATTTCTTCACATAACGTATAGCCATCCACATACGGCATCATAATGTCCACTATCGCAAGATGAATATTTTCCTTCTCTAACACGCCTTGCGCTATCTTTCCATCTTCCGCTTCAAAAACTTTAAATCCCTCTTTTTGTAAATGGTAATGTAATAACTCTCTAATATGCTTATCATCATCAGCTAATAAAATATGTATCATCTTCATTAAACCCTCTCTCGTTCGTCCTTCTACATTCTTACATTAAGAAACAATTGGTTTTTTTGCAAGAAAAAGAAAAACAATATGGTATGAAACAGTTGTTTCTTATAAAAGTTGAACCAATTGGACTTTTACCGGCAGCCCGTCCCTCACCTAACTTCTTTGCTTTCGCTGCATTTTGAGGTGGAGTCTTACTGCCCGGCAAATAGCGGGATAATTAAAAAGAATCTATTTTGAAAAAAGATTATTCAAAATAGATTCTCACATTTTAGTATTAAGATTATTTTAACAAAAAAACAAGTTCTAACTATTATTAAGCCTTAGAAATATCAACAAATCCTTCACCAAACACATCACGAACATCGTGTATAGCGATGAAAGCAGCCGGATCCGTAGTTTGAACGATCCGCTTTAACTTCACTACTTCTTGCTTATTAATAACAATATAAAGAATTTCCTTCGGCGTTTTCGTGTAATAGCCATGACCTGAGTACACTGTAACCCCTCTGCCCATTAAAGTAGTAACCTTCCCGGCAATTTCATTCGGGTTATCAGAAATAATCGTAATGGCCTTCTTCGGATTCAAACCTTCGATTACAAATTCCATTACTTTCGTTCCGACATAAAGCATAATAATTGTCAGCATTAGTTTTTCTGCACCAATGATGAAATAAGATGAGAACGCAACGATTAAATCGAAGAACAATAGACCGTAGCTAATGCTCCAACCTAAATATTTATGCGTCATCCTCGCTAAAATGGTAGTACCTGCAGTTGTTCCGCCAACTCGAATGATTAGCCCAATACCACATCCTATAAATATTCCTCCGAAAATGGCATTTACGAGCATTTCATCCGAAGTAATCGTCCATCCTTCTGTCAAATGAAGGAACAGCGAGTTCGTAACTACAGCAATGATTGTATAAATTGTTGTGATCTTATTCAAAAATTTGTATCCAACTATTAATAAAATCGCATTTAAAATTAAGTTGACTAAACCTGGTGACCATTCAAATAAATAGTACGTAATGATCGTGATACCTGTTACCCCGCCCTCACCGAACTCATTCGGGATAACAAATAAATTCACACCTAATGCAAAAAGGAATGCACCAATAATAATAAAAATAATGTCTGTCGTTCGTTTTTTCATATAGTACCTCACTTCTTATGTAAATATTTATTCTGCCATAAACTCTCACTATTATATCGTGGAATATTCAAATCGAACAGTAGTCTATTTTTATTTTAATTAAAATTCATTCTAAATCGGTATGGCATAAAAAAGTGCTGTAACTTTATTTATTATGTACTGCAAGTACAGTTTTGATTTCACATGCCATGCTTGCTTAACATTATAGATTATCCCATATTCAGCAATAAGGCGATGTTCTTGAATCTCAGCAGGTATATCGGTTCATGATGCAGAAACTAATGTCACATACAATGTTTTTCAACTATACAGTTTGTATAATCGTAGTCCATTACATTATGTAGGAGCGGAGTTAAAATGTTAATAAAACCAAAAAGATTACAAGCAGGAGATATTGTGGCGACAGTAAGTGCTTCGTGGGGAGGCGCAGGTGATGCTAAGCTACGATGGCGGTATGAGCAAGGAGTAAAAAGATTAGAAGAAGTTTTCGGTCTTACCGTTATCCCAATGCCGAATAGTTTAAAAGGTAGCGAATACCTTTATAACAACCCAGAGGCTCGTGCGGAAGATTTAATGACTGCATTTAAAGATACGCGCGTGAAAGCAATTATTACGAATATAGGTGGAGACGATAGCATCCGTTTGCTTCCTTATATAGATTTTAATGTGATACGTGAAAACCCGAAAATTTTTATGGGGTACTCTGACGATACCGTTTCACATTTATTTTGTCATAAAGCAGGTCTTTCCTCTTTATACGGTCCAGCAATTTTGACCGACTTTGCCGAAAATGTAGCAATGGATCCATATACGATTGAGATGGTAAATCGAACGCTCTTTTCCAATGAAACGATTGGCGAAATTCAACCAGCTCATGAATGGACGAGTGAGCGTTTGGAATGGATAGAAATAAATAAAAATACAAGGCGTACGATGCAGCAAAACAATGGATATGAGCTACTTCAAGGCTCTACCACTGTACAAGGGCGTTTAATTGGTGGATGTATAGAAGTACTCGAATTTGTAAAAGGAACGGAACTTTGGCCTGAGAAAAAACATTGGGAGAATAGTATCCTTTTCTTTGAAACATCTGAAGAACATCCAGAACCAAGTTATATAAAATATTGGTTGCGAAATTATGCAGCGCAAGGCATTCTGCAAAAAGCAAAGGGAATCATTTTTGGTAAACCAAAAGACGAACAATATTACGAAGAATATAAACATGAAATACTGAAAATTATGAAGGAATATAACTTAGAAGATTTGCCGATTCTTTATAATTTAAATTTTGGTCATACTGAACCGAAGTTTATTTTAACTTACGGCGCGATGGCAGAAATTGATTGTGAAAATAGATCTTTCTCTATTTTAGAAAGTGGCGTGGAGTGAAACTTTAAATAAGTAGAGCCATAAGTTTTATGTTGTCCTGATCCTACAGAAAGAATAGCGTATCTTTCATTTTAGGGAGCATTTTATTTTGTTAGCTTAATAACGATATAGCGGCACTCAAATAAATAAAAACACTCCTATGAGATATGACAGTGAATTGGGACTTTTTAAATGATATGGAGATTACTTATCTAATGATAAAGGGGGATTTACGTGTATGGAAGTAACATTTACAGTAAGTAAATGGGATGAAAAACTACTCGATGATACTAGAAAAGATTTCCCTATTAATATTGCCCATGTTGAATATGATATTGATGGTGAATTAAAAGGAAAAGCTTTTGTTGAATACTTATTATATTATTTAGACTCAAATATAAATGATGGTCACTTGGCTACTGCTAAAATTTCTGGATTTTTACACTTTGAAGGAATTTATAAGGGACAACAAGGGACATTTACAGCTATAGAGCAAGGAATATTTGATAAAGGAAATTTAGATTCCCCAGGAACAATTATCAAAGCCACCGGTAACTTAGAAAGTCTGAGAGGGTCCTATAATTATCAGTTTACAGGTCAAACCAGTAAACTAATTTTAGAGTTTGAATTTCAGCAAAATATCCTATAATTTAGTGGAAAGGACATTCCTTGTAATACTAGGAATGTCCTTTTTGTTAACGAGTTTATCCACCTATTCATTACTTTTCCTACTAACTAAAGAATAATCCCCGAAAAACTCCCCTTCATTACTTCCTTTTCTAGTTGATTTCTACATGTAAACGTCGTAATAATTTTCGTGCGATTTTTTTCATCTAGTTCAAATTGTTCAATGGTTACGTCACAACGAATTGTATCACCGCTAAAAACAGGACGTAAAAATTCAAAATCCATTTTGCGAGCTAGTACGTTATAATCACCACCAATTTTTGTAGGCAGCGTTGATGTTAAAAGTCCTTGTACAACAAATCTCCCCTGCTCATCTGGTGTAACATGATGAACGCCTTCATCCTTAGACACTTCTGTAAATAACGCAACATCCTCTTTCGTAAACGTTCGCTCAAAGGTGATTTTCTCCCCTACTTGCAATTTCATTGATACCCCTCCTCAAACACACTTTAAAAAAAGAAAAACCGAAATTAAACATCATTTCGGTTTTTCAAACTAAAGAAGTCTATATTTACTTTAAAGAATGAACAAACAACCCGCTACGCAGTTTCGGTTCGAACCACGTTGATTTTGGCGGCATAACTTCCCCAGCGTCTGCGATTGCTAATAAAGCTTCCATTGACGTTGGATATAATGCAAATGCAGCTTTATATTCACCGCTATTTACAAGACGCTCTAGTTCTTCTAATCCGCGGATTCCTCCGACAAAGTCAATGCGTGAATCAGAGCGCGGATCATGTATTTCAAGTACTTGGCTTAATAAATGATCTTGCAGAATAGATACATCCAAACCTCTCACAAGATCGTTCGCATCAAACGTTTCCTCTTTCACTGTGAGCTTATACCATTTCTCATTTATATACATGCCAAATGATTTTGGTTCATTTGGTTTATACGGAGAAACATTTGCTTCTTCTACATAAAAGTATTGCGCGATTTGCTTTAAAAATTGTTCTTCAGATAAGCCATTTAGGTCTTTTACAACTCGGTTATAGTCCCAAATGGATAATTCATCGTGAGGGAATAAAACGGATAAGAAGAAGTTAAACTCCTCTTCTCCTGTGTAATTCGGATATTGTTCTCTTCGCATAAGTCCAACTTTTGCAGCTGATGCGGAACGGTGATGTCCATCTGCAATGTACAAGTTCGGAATGTCTTCAAATGCGTTTACTAAAGTCGTAATTACTTCTTCGTCTGCAATCTTCCACGCAACATGCCTAACGCCGTCTTCTGCTGTAAATTTATAAATTGGTGTATGTTCTTCTTTCCAACTTGCAATTAAACGTTTCACTTCGTCTTTAGTACGGTACGTTAAAAAGATAGGACCCGTATTTGCGTCACACACATCAACGTGGCGAATACGATCTAGTTCTTTTTCATGACGCGTTCTCTCATGTTTTTTTATTGTGTCATCTTCATACTCGTCAATTGATGTACAAACGACAAGACCTGACTGCGTTCTTCCTTGCATCGTCAGCTCATAAATGTATAGCGCTGGCTCTTCATCTTGAATGAATACTTCTTCTCGTATAAATTGCTTTAAATTTTCACCCGCTTTTTCATATACGCGATCATCGTATGGTGAAAGTGCCGGATCTAAGTCGATTTCTGCTTTATCAACGTGTAAAAAAGAATACGGATTTCCTTTTACAACTTCTCTTGCTTCTTCACTATTTAATACGTCATACGGTAAAGCTGCAACTTGCAATGCTTTACCTTCTACTGGACGAATGGCCCGAAACGGTCGGATTTTTGCCAAATTCCTCTCTGCTACTAAAAATATAGACAAATGTATATTCTTAGAGTATTCCTGTTTCTATGTGTCCTGTTTCGCCAATCACTCGCTACTACAGTTTGCTGTAACACTCCACAGGCGTAAATTCCGATGTAACCCACCGTACATATATACAGTCTATTTACGTTAGTATTATATATTCTTTTGCTTGTAAAAGGTTGATCGCTGCATTCAAATCTCTATCCATTGTATTTCCACATTCACAGGTATATACTCGGTCAGATAGCTTTAAATCCAGTTTCTTTTGACCACAGCAAGAACATAACTTTGATGATGGATAGAATGTATCTACTTGACGTAATTCAATTCTGTATTCCTTACATTTAGTCAAGAGCCACATTTTAAACGCATAGAAACACTGCTTAGCAATTGTTTTAGCTAGATGTTTATTCTTCATCATACCTTTTACATTCAAATCTTCCACTGTAATAAACGTTGGCTTGGTTTTCACCACATCATTTACAATAGACTTTACATACTCTAGTCGAATATTGGCTAATCGAGCATACAATTTTTGCACTCTAAGAATATTTTTTTCTATATTCGCTCTTTTGTTAGTAACAGATTTTTCACCTCTCTTTTTTTCATTTTCAAATTTACGCGATAAAGAGCGTTGTTCACGTTTAAAGCGTTTTTCTATCTTTGTTACTTGTATTGTTTTGTTGATGTTTGCATGAACGATACCATCGCTACGTATAGCGAAATCCTTCACACCTAAATCAATACCCAAACCTGTTTGATTGAGTATTACCCTTGTTACTGATTCTTCCAATTCACAAAGTACAGATACAAAATATCTCCCTGCTTTTTTAAAGATTGTTCCACTTTTTACAATCCCATTTTTAGGAATATAACCATATTCTTTTACTCTCATCCAGCCAATCGTAGGGACTTTTACTCTATGTCTTTCTATTGTCCAATCCGTTTTGTTATTTTTAGGAAAATAGCACTTCACATCTTGATTCTTTTTTTTCTTGTAACGTGGAAATCCTGATAAGCCCTTAAAAAATCTCTTAAAGGCCTTATCTCCATTCATAATTGCCTGTTTTACCGCTTTACTAGATACCTCTTTAATCCATTGGCTACATTCTTTTGTATAGACATTGTTTAACCATTTAGAAAAGTCATATCCACTCAGAAACTTTCCCTCGGATTCATACATCTCTTTGTTTTTAGAAAGATACAGATTGTAAACATACCTACAGACCCCAATCGTTTGATTTATCTTGACTATTTGTTCATTTGTCGGTTTAATTTCGATCAAATAGGCTCTTTTCATAACCCTATATCCTCCGACATTTTACTTTTATAATTTCTAAATCCATACATCCTACAGCTATATACATGAATGATAGATATCCAATCTTGAAGAAGTTCTTCTTATGAAGATATTTTTTTCATTTACACAATCATTCGAACGGCTACAACACCTGTAATTTTGCTTATATTTTCCACAATATTCTCTTTAATTATATCATCAATTCCGTTATCGATATCAATCATTGTGTACGCCCAAGAATGTTTACTACGATTAATCATATCTGCAATATTAATATGATGTTCAGCTAAACATCCTGAAATTTGTCCTACCATGTTCGGTACATTTTGATGCATAATTGTAATTCGTTTCTTACCGATATACGGCAGTTCTACGTTTGGGTAGTTTACTGAATTACGAATATTTCCTGTCTCTAAATACTCACGTAATTGACGAGCTGCCATGACCGCACAATTTTCTTCCGATTCAGACGTAGATGCACCAAGGTGAGGTGTCGCTGTTACATTTTTCATCTTTATCACATTTTCATTTGGGAAGTCAGTTACGTAATGTGTAATAATATCTTCTTCTAACGCTTTTTGAAGAACCTTTTCATCTACAAGTTCTCCTCTTGAGAAATTGAATAGTCGCATTCCTTTTTTCATCGTCTCGATAGCGTGTTCACCAATAATCCCCTTCGTTTGGTTCGTAAGAGGAATATGCAGTGTAATATAATCACACGTTGCAAAAATTTCATCTAGGCTAAACGCTCTTTGTACATGTGTAGAAAGACGCCAAGCTGTTTCAACTGAAATGTAAGGATCGTATCCGACAACGTCCATTCCTAACGCTAACGCATCATTTGCCACTAAAGCACCGATTGCGCCAAGGCCGATAACACCTAGTCGTTTCCCAGCAATTTCTGATCCAACAAATTGTTTTTTCCCTGTTTCAACAAGCTGAGGTACTTCTTCACCCTCTAAATTTTTCGTCCAGCTTACGCCATTAATAATGTTACGTGAAGACATAATAAGACTCGCGATAATGAGTTCCTTTACTGCATTGGCATTTGCCCCTGGCGTGTTAAATACTACAATTCCCTTTTCTGTACATCGATCTACAGGAATATTATTTACACCAGCACCAGCTCTTGCAATTGCCTTTAAGTCTTTTGAAAAATCTTCTTGATGTAAAGAATAGCTGCGAAGTAAAATACCGTCTGGGTGGTCAATGCGATCCCCTACTTCATAACGCTCTCCGCCAAGGACTTGCAAACCTTTTTCCGCAATTTGATTTAACGTTTGAACACGAAACATATCCCCATCTCCCTATCTATTTTCAAGCTCAAATTCCTTCATATAATTTACTAATTGCTGTACGCCGTGTACTGGCATCGCATTATAAATGCTAGCGCGCATACCACCGACTGAGCGATGTCCTTTTAGTGTAACAAGACCACGTTCTTTCGCTTTTTGTAAAAACTGATTGTTAAGCTCTTCTGACGGTGTTGTAAACGGAATGTTCATAAGTGATCGATACATAGGATCAACTGGTGAAGTAAACAATTTAGATTCATCTAAAAAATGATAAAGAAGTGACGATTTCATTCTGTTTTGTTCTTCAATCGCAGATACCCCGCCTTGCTCTTTCAACCACTCTAGTACAAGTTTTGTTACGTAAATACTAAAGGATGGCGGTGTATTATATAAGGAGTTATTTTTGCTGTAAGTTTCATAGTTTAACATTGTCGGACAAGAGCCATCTGCCCCGCCAATTAAATCTTTTTTTATAATCGCAATCGTTAAACCAGCTGGTCCTAAATTCTTTTGCGCTCCCGCATATATAAGACCAAACTTCGAAACATCATATCGTTCTGATAAAATATTGGAGGACATATCCGCAACAAGCGGCACTCTTTCTAAATGCGGTATTTCCACATATTTTGTCCCCTCAATCGTATTGTTCGTTGTAATATGTACATAATCTAGTTTTTCATCATGCTGTAAATCATCCATTTTAGGAATCGTAGTAAACTTCTCTTGTTCAGAAGAAGCAAGCACTTGTACTTCTCCTACTTTTTCTGCTTCTTGCAGTGCTTTTTTAGACCATGAGCCAGTCAGTACGTACCCAGCTTTTTTGTACGTACTCATTAAGTTTAACGGTACCATAGAAAATTGTAATGAAGCACCGCCTTGTAAAAACAATACTTCATACTCATCAGGAATGTTCATTAATTCACGAAGCAAGCTGCTCGCTTCATCAATAATACTTTGAAAATAAGAAGATCGATGACTCATTTCCATAATAGACATGCCTGTCCCGTTATAATTTACAAGCTCCTTTTGCACTTTCTCTAAAACTGGCAAAGGGAGTATTGATGGTCCTGCAGAAAAATTATACACTCTCTCCATCACCCGGATGACCTCCCTATTTCTCATTTTTATGAATTTTTAAACTTTCTGAATTATACCCCACAATACGAGACACGGTCAATTTCTTTTCTATTATTACGGCGTAAGACGCAATGGAATCGCTTGCACATGCAAACACTTTTTTCATAAACATACAAAAAAGTGTTAAGTACATAATCGTACTTAACACTCTAGTAATAAAAGTATAATAGCTACTTACTCGTAAAAAACCGATCAAAAATTTGATAAATAGCAGAAAGACCAAAGAGCCAATAAATGGTGTCCACAAGCGCCGGCATAGAACCAAACCATTTCTCAACTACATTGTAATCTAACGCGACAAACAACCAATTCAAACCGCCAAGAATCACCAAAATTACTGTAAGGTAAGACAAAAATTTCATTGTGATTGCCCCCTAGGTGATAAGATGGTGAAAGGCCTTTCACTAAAAATATATGTACTATACTTCAAAACTTGCCTATTTTCAAAAATTTATTTTCGGTACCAACCGTTAATAACTGCCTCTGCTTCTTTGCTATGGATTTGATACGCATGCGTACTATTATTAGAGCCAATAAACCAAATGGAAAAACCTTTAAAATACGGCATCGGTTCTAATACATCTCGGTAAGCACGCCATCCATTTAATTGTACATCTTTTGAAAACACATTTGAAACATCTGGATTCCACGGATTTTGCAAGCCAAATTCACGCGCTGGAACGTTAAATCCACCAAAATAAACTGGCTTCCCAGTTGCTTTATGTAATTGTTCCAATTGCTGCACAACATTTTGTCCACGATTATATACTGTCGTCGCAAATAAACTTTGCTTCACTTCTTCGTACGACGGATTTTTATTTCCTGACACTTCAAACCAACTATCGATACTAACAATGTCTACCTTCTTTAAATACGGGCGGTTTATTTTCTCTACAAACTTCGCTTCATAAGAAGGATCAAAGCTTGCCGTTAACCACCAATTCATTTGATACAAAACATTTCCTTTATACTGCTTACGGACGAAGTCAATCGTATCGCTCCAATATCCTTCCGCATATTCCATATTAACGAAATTAGAAGCGATCTTTAATCCATACACATTGTATTTACTAGTAATGGAATTAAAAATATCCTGCAGTACAACCGTTTTCCAATTCCAGAAGAAATCATTCATATTACTCGGATTCCATTCCGTCTCTCCTACATTTCCTTGTTGAATAAATGGGAACGGTTCCGCTATAACTTGAATATTACGCTTTAATAATTCTTGAATTAAAATAATAGCCTGTTTCTTTTGCGCCTGATTAATTACCATATTAGTAGAAGTTACATTCGGAATATCAACTTGGATCGGTACATTCACTGTGTTTAAGTTCAAGCGCTCCACATCTTCTAACACTTTCGCTACATTTCCAACTTCCCATACCGTTACGTTTCCTGCTTTTATTTTTCCAGACTGAACAGTATTTACATCTGCCTGTACATTTCCTTGAAAACAAAAAGAAAACAGCATAATACACACTCCTATAAAACTTAATACACTCTTATTTTTCTTCACAACTTCCCTCCTATAAATTTTGGCATACTTGCTTATTCTATACAATGTTTCACATATATTCCATAAAAAAATTAATGAATTCTCCTCAAAAAAAATGAGTATTCATCCCTTATTCATACTAACCTCCTAAAAATAGTAAGGTAAATAAAAAAAAGAGCGTATTTCCGCTCCTTTTATTCCTGTTACAATTGAAATTATTGAATTCCCTCTGGTAACTTAATTGAATCAAATTTTTCATATGAATCAATTTTTATACTCACAACTGCATCCATCTTTTCTTTGTCCGCGCTAGATTTCTTATCTGCATTACGTTCACTCACTTTTACAGTTGTGCGCATCTCTTCAAATTTATAATCTTTTGTTATTATATATTCAACATTAAACGCATCCATTTCTTCATAATGATCCTCTCCCATTCCCTATAAAAAACCATTACACTTCATGTATAGTAAATCAAATGAATCAACATAAAAATAGATACAATACTTTATTTAACCTCTAAACTAAACCAGTTATTCAATCCATATGCTAACGTAACTAACGCTCCTATCACACCAAAAACAACAATATTTATGCCCATTGAAGACCCGAATAAAACAGCCATCATTGACACAATCATGAGTAGTATGGCAATACCATTAATCTTAATTTCCACTACATCGCCATCCTTTACTTTCTTTTCTTTACTCCCAAAAAAGAATTGTTTCACTTTTATATTTGCTTCATCTAACTCAAAAGGAAGCGTATATTCTTCATTATTTTCAAGTTTCATTACTACTTCATTATCTACCTTTACAGCAACTCTTGCTGCTCCGCCCATCATTCCTGTTGCCCTTATTACTTTAATACTCATATAGAATCCCCCTATTAGATTTCACTGCAACTATTAAGAAATTTCCCTTGTTGCGTACTAATCCATTCCCATTTTAATAAAGTGAAACTTTAATCAGTGGAGGTTTTGTCCATCCCTCACTGATTATTAGCCCACAAATAGCGGGCTAAACATAATATTCCAAAAAGTATTATAACAAGCTCTTTTGTATTTTCTTGTCAAAACTTGTCACATCTCTATAAAAAAGACTCTTACAATAGTAAGAGTCTCTCATAAAGTGAAACTTTCATTAGTGACAGGATTCAAGCCATCCGCTAATAAAGCATAGTTTCATTTTGGTTGTAAAGTTAACACTTTCCCCTCTATTCCATCCGTATTCAATGTAGTCGTATGATACGTGCCATTTACCCAATCATCTATTTGATCATGATACCAATCACTTCTAAAATGTCCTGACTGGCCTGGCCCTACGATATGGTAACCGTTTGACATATCTTTCGTATCAATAACAAACCTCCAAGACGCCCCGTGATTTACAATACCGTTATCATCATAATTTGCTGCTTGAACGGTAACTTGGCTTCCGCCAATTGGAACTGGTTTCTCACGATTAAATGCAAGGAATGCTAACATACTAGATGATTTTGAGATTGGATGTGTAAAAGCAAGTTGATGGTAATCGCCCCACTTCCACTCCGTAACATTCGGTCCATATTCCTTTTGTAATTTCTTCATTACATTCTCGTACGATGTATGCACAACTTTCGTGAAACCTCCATACTTCGTAAACCAAGCGCTATTTTCTCCCGCTACTTGTTTTCGAATCAATTCATCAACAACTTGTGACTTTCCTTCAAATAACTCCATCACATCTTTCGGTATTTCTTTTGAAAAGAGCGTATTTGAAATCTCTTTCATTAATAAATGAAAAATTAACGGTGCCGCTTCATCTTTACTATCGTAAAAATTCCACTTTGTTAATTGTTTTACGCCTTCTTTCTCAACTTCATTTAAATCTGCTTTATTTAACTCTTTTAAAAATATAGGAGTAAACTCTTTCCCATATAAATTTTTTTGATCCATCTGTAACTTCTGTAAATCTTTTACCGTATACTTATCCTTCTCTTGCAAAAACTCCTGAATACGCATTTGTCTATATGGCTGCGCCCACGTATTACTAATATGATACGGATAATTATCATCAACAATTTTATTATTTGCAGTTGAAATAAATCCTTCTTTCGGATTGATTACTTTTGGCAATTGATCAAACGGGATATATCCTTCCCATTCATATTCATCTGTCCACCCTGGCACTGGCAGACTACCATCTCCTTTTTTACGCACTGGTATATTTCCATTCGCTTTATATGCAATCGTGCCATCATTTGATGCAAATACAAAGTTTTGAGTCGGTGTATGAAAATCTTGAAGAGCCGTTTCAAACTCATTCCAATCTTTCGCTTTATTCATATTTAATACAGCCTTTAACTCAGCTGACGGTTCCAAAGCAGTCCACTTTAAAGCAAATACAGTTTTCGTTTTCTCTTTCCCTTTATCCGCAAACTCTGAAATGACTGGACCGTGCCTCGTAACCGTGACGTTATAAGGAATTGTTTTCCCGCCTTTTACTTTAATAGATTCATCAACAACTGTAGCCTTTTCCCATTTATCGTTATACAAAAATTCATTTTCATTTTTAGGGTTTCGCTTCTCAATATATAAATCTTGCACATCAGGACCAGTATTCGTAACACCCCATGCTATTTTGTCGTTGTGTCCTAATATAACACCTGGTACGCCAGCGAAAATAACACCACTTACATGTAAGTCTTTCATTTCTAGTTTCGTTTGATACCAAATGGAAGGTGTCGCAAGAGAAAGATGGGGATCATCCGCTAAAATCGGCTTACCTGACGCACTCTTCTCACCACTCAAAACCCAGTTATTACTACCGTTAAACTCAGGTGGAATAATTGTTTTTGAAAAACTTTGTGCTACATTCACATTTGTATTTTGCAGTTCCGCTAGCAATCTCGGAGCATCTTTCGGATATGTTGGAAATAGCTCATTTGCTTGCTCTTTCGGGAGGTTTTTCAGCGCCCAATATCGAAACGCCTGTCCGTGCCAATGCCCACCTAAATCAAACGCCATATACTTTCCAATCGTTAACGTATCAACAATTGACCATTCAGTAGGTTCATAGCCTAATAGAGTAAACTCAACTGGCAATTTCTTGTCTGCTTTCGCCTCACGTATAAAAGCGTTCACTCCATCAGCAAATGACTGCAGGGCAAATTTCGCTTCCCCGTCATATTGACTAATAGACGCTTCTGCTGCTCGCCGTAAACCGAGCGTTCGAAACAACTTATCTCGATCAACAGCCGCTTCCCCTACAACTTCACTCAACATCCCGGAAGCTTGCCTTCTACTTAAATCCATTTGAAACAAACGATCTTGCGCTTGTACATATCCTTGTGAAAAATATAAATCATGTGCATTTTCTGCTTTAATATGAGGTACCCCTTTACTATCACGCTTCACCGTAACAGCATGTTGTAAATCCTCTAGCTTTATCGTTCCATCTATCTTTGGCACAGATCTAAGCGTATATATGTTCAAAAAAATCGCTGTACAGATAACGAATAAAAGAACGATACTACTAGACCAAAGAAAAATTCTCTTACCCCTCGTTCGTTTCTTTTTTATGACGACTTCCATACAATCCCTCCTTTCTCAAATTATTCGCTTCTATCGTAAAAGAACCTTTTAGAAAAGAAAAAACCTTACTTTCTCATGTTATGGATCATACAAACTAAATACTTCTCTCTTACGCACTGCTTCCTTTTCTTTACTGAAGTTTACTCGCCCTTTTTCACACCAATTTCTCAAAATCCCCTTCACATAAGCGAGCGTTCGCTTATTATGTTCAAACGCAACTTTAAGTGCCTCTAGTACTGTACTTCCTGAAAGTCTTTGTATCCACCCTTTCAATTCCTTCACAATATATGGAGATAAACTACTAATGTTTTGTTCGTAAAATTTGTAAACTTCACTATGCGAAGTAGCCTCTTCTACCGTTTCTATCTTTTCCACATCTTCTGTTTCTTCAATAACTGCTTCCGAACTACTATTATCCACCTCTTTCGGCATACCAAAATGCTGTAGTAATAATGGAATCTTCCATTCTTCTTCAAGACATTTACGTAAAAACATATGTATGAACTCTTTACTCTTCACAGCCTTTAACTCACGTAATACGCACTTTTCTACATTTGTATTTAAAATAGGGTTATAGTGTAGCCAATTTATTATGTATAACTCTTTCGTTTCCGTATCATATAAAATCTTCCCGTATTCAACAAAGCGGTTCAACAACTTCTCAACAGTTTCCATACTGTAACCTGTTTCAAGCTCTGCCAAACGCTTCGGTAATATGTAAATTCCACATTGCTTCGTTTTCGTACCAGTTAACAAATATATGTAAAAATAACGCTCCTCTGGTGTTAAATCTAAAATAAATTCATCTTGCCAAAAGTTCACCCGCACATTACGGTACACCGCCATACATTTCCCTCCTCCCTTCATTCGTAAAAAGATACAAGTCAATCCTTCAATTTAAATATAGGAATGTGGGGTTAGTTTTTGGCGTTTGAATTCAAATTTTTTTACAACTACTACTACGACGTTTTTTCGCGCTTTTTGTTCTTGTAGTTGTTTTTGTTTTGTTTTTGTTTTGTTTTTGTTTTGTTTTTGTTTAGTGATTTATTACTTGGTAGGTGCTTATAAGGGGCTTGGAAGGGGCTTGGAAATACAAAAATTAAATCTACATACACATTCCTACTACACTCTACTTACATTTTGCAAAAATATAATTTCTAGAGTTATTAATCCTCCAAAAAAACCTTTGAAATATTGCTATAATACAAATGTAAAGGGGGATATATTTTACTCGCTAATATTGATACATTAAGTAAAGAAGAACAAAAAGTAATGAAGAAACTAATTAGTAAGTTAAAATCTTTTGCTCATGCACCACTAAATAAAAATCACTGCTTACGTATGAAACCATTTACTGAATTTGAAGGGCTTGAAAACATAGTAAAAATATTAAAACAAACAGTACGAGTTTATTAGATAATATGTTAAAGGGGATGAACTAATTGTTAAATACGATTGTTTATGATAAAGCGAAGTACCATTTTGAAGGTGATTTTCCTGAGGACTTACCAATCGATCAAGCTTTTGTACATACTGGCATGTTTTTAGGATGGATAATTGAACATGATTTATTTAGTCAAGAATTTGAAGAAGAGTCTCAAGACGAAATTAACCAGTTTAAACTTAGACAAATGACTGGTACACAAATTTATATGAATTGGGATGGCGTTTTAGCAGACGACATGTTAAATGATGAGGGCAATCAATTCGCAATGTACTACTTTAACCATGACGAGGGGTGGAAGTATATAAATGATTACAGTGATGTTTTTACAGATGAAGGCGAAACTCTCTACCATGTGCAAGATACTTGGGAAAACTATTTCAAATTAAAAGAAGTTATTGATTATAGCTATAATTTTTGGAAAGACAACTTACAAAATAAATAATTATAACAAGTCGATTTCTTATGTTAATAAGAAATCGACTTGTTAATACAGAATTTAATTTCAATTTGTTGATTAGCATTGATATACATCTTTTCACTTAGTACGAATTCAAGCGTTCTTTTCAATACCCCCCTTTTTATTAGCCACTAACAACTTGTACATTTTTTTATTCTTCCTTACCCTACTGTAATTGTCTCACAACTATAGATAGCTTGTAGCAGTTACAAAATCAAAGCCTTCAAAATTACTAACGGCATTGTCATACTGAAAATTATAAAAACCATTTCTTATTTCCTTTCAGTCAAATAGGATTATTCGGAAATTCATTGTCATACTTATTAATTAGCTCTTTTTCCAATTAAATTCCCCCTATGTGATTTTCACTGCCCAATTTTTCTATATTATACCATTCTCCAGATTATCTCTGGCTTCATTTTATTCAACAATCAGACCAAGTCTCGATGAACTTTAGAAAGTAGACATACCTCCAGAATACAATTAGTATTAACATTGAGAAGTATACAAGACTTAAAAAGGTTTTTATATTAAGGAAGGAAGTGCACAGCTATGGACTTTAAAACAGTTATGCAAGAGCTTGAAGCCCTCAGTAAGGAACGAACGAAAAAAATATACATATCTAACGGTGCACACGAACCAGTTTTTGGCGTAGCTACAGGCGCTATGAAACCAATCGCTAAGAAAATAAAATTAAATCAAGAGTTAGCCGAGGAGCTGTATGCCACAGGAAACTACGATGCTATGTACTTTGCAGGTATTATCGCAGATCCAAAAGCTATGAGTGAGTCTGATTTTGATCGCTGGATAGACGGAGCATATTTTTATATGCTATCCGATTATGTGGTGGCAGTAACTTTATCAGAGTCAAATATTGCACAAGACGTTGCTGATAAATGGATTACAAGTGGGGACGAGCTGAGAATGTCAGCGGGATGGAGTTGCTACTGTTGGCTTTTAGGAAATCGTAAAGACAATGAATTTTCTGAAATCAAAATTTCCGATATGCTTGAAATGGTGAAAAATACAATTCATGATTCACCAGAACGAACAAAATCCGCTATGAATAACTTCCTAAACACTGTGGCAATTTCATATGTACCACTACATGAAAAAGCAGTCGAGACTGCAAAAGAAGTTGGTATAGTTGAAGTGAAACGTGATAAGAAAAAAAGCAGCCTTCTAAATGCTTCCGAAAGTATTCAGAAAGAACTTGATAGAGGAAGACTTGGTTTTAAGCGTAAATATGTAAGGTGTTAAAAAAGATTCGTATTAGGGTGTCAATCCGATAAAGATTGATACCTTTTTTTATCTTCAAAATATTCACTGTCCCGATTGATTTTTATCATAAATCCCATCAGTGAATCAGCTATTTTATTTTCAAAGTAATATACAGGCGTTTGTTGAGACGTATTTAAATTAAAAAGTAATATCCTGATACCCTACTTCAACTACCTTTTCATTTAATAAACGAACTCCTACACCATTTTCTATATCCCACGTACACTTAAATGTAATTCCAATTTCTCTTCCCCCCATAATATCTGCATACGGAACAACAATACCATCTAAACTAATCATCTCTAGTATTTGATCAGTTGTTTCAATTAATGAATAATTTTCATGCACTCCAATATCATATCCTAATTCACATCGCCTTTGTTTGTAATAGTCTAATATAGACTGTAATAAACTTATTTGTACCTCTTCCCAATTTTTCATTAATGATTGATACGCTACATACTGCCCTTCATCAAACATCCCATCTTCTTCACCATCTATCATCAAATCAATCTCAGTTTCATTTCCTAGAAAAGTTATAGGCATACACTTAGCCCAAGCATAATTATATTCAAGCTCTCCAAAAACTGAATCGTTCATTGTCATTTATCCGTCATTCCTCTCGCACTCATTACTAAGACGTCCCTGTTTATTATTCATTTCTGTTAACACCTAACATTTAAAATAGTCTTTCAAAAACAGATAAAATGTTGGCCAACTCTCCTTTAATTTTCCACTTAAAAGTAATTCATCTCCACCTTCAAAATTTACTGAGTAAACTTGATCGGTTACACTATCAAGTACCAATGCAGCATTTGCTGTCATTTCTGTTAAAACTAAATACTTATTAGGAAATCTATGTTCCTTTCGAGCAATAATTGTGTAGTATTCAATATTATTCTCTTCATCTATAATATCAAGTAATTCATAAGGAACGTGCTCTTCCCAAAAAGGTCCTGCAAATCGGTAATAAAACTCTCTAAATGTATCAGATACTTCTACACCTAATCTATTTATTACTTCATTCACCTGCTCTTTATCTGCCCGTTTATATATGTCTTCTTCCAAAACTTCTTCTAAACAATTCGGCAAAGCATGCATTTGTATCCCTCCTTTATAAGGTTTATCCATGTGTTTGTGAAATAAATTAGCAACTCCGTACAACCTACCTGTATGGCATAGAACCAATAAATGTAACCTCTAAACCATCAAACATATCTTCTCTTTTCGCTTCATTATATTTAAAATCATAAAGAACAATAGCAAAGTTAATATCGTTCGCTAAATTATCTCCATTTATTAGTTTTTTTATTATAGGAATAATTCGTTCACTATAAGAAAAATCACTTAAAATATGTCCAACGTCCCTTTTACTATTCTCATAAAAACAAACTTCAATATTATCTTCATCATAATAACCGAATTCAAAGCTCGTCCCAAACTTTGAATGAACTGAATCACCATCTATCGTGTAATCTATATCGACATACTCCTCAAGATTTTGGAGTGATTTAGAAATTCCAAACCAAACTGAAACCATTCCACTATATTCCACTTTTCCACTCCCACCTAGCCGGTCTATAATTCATATAAACATTATTTTTGTAGCCTCAAACTGGAAATCAACTCATTTAAACTATTCGAAACCTCTATAAACAACCCACGTTCGAAATCCTCCAATTCGACTTTTCCACTTACATTATTTAAAACAACTAGTGAACCATTTCCTTCTACTCCTATAGGAATCTCATCTAGCTTACGATGATTTTTTTCATATCCTTCTAACTTCTCTTTGAAAGAGTCCAATTCTATATTTGGTAATACAGCCTCTAAACTAATATAATGGTCACCGAAAAACCCATCCAAATCAGCAAACCAATATGAGTTAAAATAGTGATAAACTGAATCATGAAACTTAATTGCAAATTGCTCCTCAAGTAGGATTAAATCAGTTTCAATATATTTCTCAACCGGTTTCCATGAAATTTCATCTTCCTCTATTTCACCTTGATATATAACAAAATCAACTTTTTCGTTATATGGTGTTTTAAATAAGAAATTCAAACCTCTATCAAAATATTCTTTTCTTAATTTAAAATATGTACTCATAGCATTCTTCACTATCACCATACTCCTCTTCCATGCACCATACATTTCCCTTTTCACTTTCAATTATTCATATAAATTCTCAATTTCAATCAACCAAAAAGAATCCTTTTCCATACACTTATCATCAATTTTTTTCAACTCTTCCTTCAACCAACTTATTGTACACTCTGGTATATTATTATCGATAAAGGCATCCTCACCATTTATCTCTACTGCCTTATCGATCATTTTTGAATATACTAATAAACATTCTGCAAATTGATGTATAGAAGAATTCATAAACACTTCTTTATACTCATCACTATTATTTAGAAATACTATATTTTCTTGTTTTTCAATTATACAAATTGGATCTCCAGAACTAGTTGTTCCTAAAAACCAATATTTTCGAAACTCTTCTGGCATATGAAATACATTTATAATAGACCTTACGAAAGACTGAGATGAAGTAAACTCTAAATATGGTGACGGTGTTTCTGGTAAGCCTCCTATGGACAAAAATCGTTTCACTTCATCTGAAAAGTTTTTGTCCATTAATTCTTTTTCATGAAATGTAATAAGTGGGCCATCTTTATTAACATCCCATTTCTCTCGAAAATCCTCTGGTAGTATCATTCTTTCACCTTCTTGACGTGTTTATATCTTTTAAGATTTAATTGGGCTATTAGTTGTTTTTTTATTTTTCCACATAAAAAATACCCTCTATTATTATCTACACTTATTCACTAAAACTCCCTATACGACTACATGTCCATAAAAATACTTTTTACCAATCTTCCATTCTTTCTTTGTTAAAACATCAATATATGACATCAACTCTCTATTTTTTTCATTTGTTATAATCGTATCGTATTGAATTGGACATTTGCTTCCACTCCAAATTGATAAAACGGAAGGTATAGTAACAACATTATAAGTAGTTCTATCTCTTAAAGAACTCATAACTTCCGGCACTAACTTCTTTGCCAAGTCTCCAGGAAAAGATAGTCTATTATGATAATAATATTCTTGCGTATCATTATTTTCGATAAAACCAGAATAAGCTTCATTAAATTCTTCTAACGATACTTCATAATACTCGTCCTCAATTCCAAGCATCCATGAAAGTTCATTTCTAATAGCTTTTTCAACAAAGGTATCTTCCCACTCTTCTAGTAATGCTAAAAGATATGGTACTACATGATATGAAAGAGTTTCACCAGCACTTACTACAAAATTATGAACTCCATCCTCTGAAGCACTTGAAAGGAATTTCAAATTATTCGTTTCTAATAAATCATCATGAGTAGCTACTGAACAAAATAGTCTAGTGCATAAATGTAAAACAAGCTCATCTCGAGTACTATTCATAAGTTCGATTAGTAACCCCTTTACAGAGAAATCACCAAGCTTTAACAATTCATTAATTAAGATAAAGGATTCTTTCTCTGTTGCACTATCCCTTAGGTTAGACTTAAGAGTTTCAATTGTATGATTAGAAACTTCTCCATACCAAATATCTTTTTTAAAATGCTCTAAGTCCATCATTCTCTCTCCTTTTATTGCTGCTTACATTTATACGAACCATTATATATGGATAATATTATTAATCATGTAACTTATTTAAAAACTCCGTAAAATGATTAGCCACAAAAAATACATGTTCTCGCGCTACTTTTGGGCGGTAAGTGCCCGAGTGGTTCAAATAATCCATCAGAAAAATCCCCACTGATGGACGTTTCACTTTATCCTGCAATCTCAGCTGAAGAGAGCCCTTCATGAATATTTCCGCTTACAATGATAGAATGTCCCCAAAATAGATCTCCATCCGAAAAGAATATTTCAAAATCACCTTCTGAATAAACGCTTAAGCTGCTTAATGTGATGGAATTAACGAACATTTCTTTTGTAATTTCTTCGATTTCTGCTTCATCATCATCTTGTAGCCATTCATTTGCTAACTCTACCAATTCTTTTGCAGCGTACATTTTCATTTTCATTTTCCATTCATCTTGCTCTTTGAAAAGTGCATGTGCTGTTTCCAGTGCAGACTTCATCATATGTTTGTCTTCACTCCAATCAAAATATAAATGACATTCTTCACCAGCCCAAGATATTCTCTTTTCAAAAGTTTTCACTCTTTTATCAAGTTCAAACCCACCCAACATCTCATCATGATAATAAAGCGGTTTCATTGCATCTTGTAAGATGACTTCCAACTCATCATCTTTATATGGTGTTTCCAAAACCTTAACAAGCATCAATGAATTTTCTGACTTGCGCACCTGTAATGCTACAACTGTATTTGCTGTCAAAATGTCTTTTGATTTTCTCCATTCTGCATCATCAACCAACCATGCGAGTCGTATGTCTTCTTTTGTAATCGTTTCATTGTTATGTAAGTCTTTCCACGCAATCAAATCAATTGACGCAGTCCACAAAATGTTGTCACCGCCTTTTGATGCACCGATTCCTAATGCTCCTGTGACAGCTGCTATTTCAATCACATTTTCTGAGAATCTATTTTCAAATCTACTTATTTCACTTGATTTACTCAATTTCGAATACATTCCTTTCATCACCCACAGGCATAAGTACTTTGTGAGTTTTCCTGTTTTATTATAATTGGTCATGGTAAAGCCTATATAGAATTATAGCTATAATTCTATATAGGCTTTTTTTTCACCTGGAATTTTAAATTTATTTACATCATATTCTTTAATTATATATACTTTTATAGCCTCAAAATCTTTACCAAAAGCAAGAGATGGATTTTTTAAGAAATATATTATTTCTTCGTCGTCATAAATTCGGGCTTTAATTATTTCTTTGTCCGAGTGAAACGATAAATTGACTCCTTTGTAAAAATATTCGTAGTATCCCTCTTCATCCTGCTCACTCTTATCTTCAAAAGGAACAGATTCAATATGATATATATTCCCATTTACATTTATTGACTTCATACAGCATCACTCCCTTTTCAAGAATATTCATAAGAAATTAAATAGTCTCTGTCAATCATACCAAAAATAAGGGATTTACTTTTAGAATTTATAAAAAATATATAGGATTAAATTAAAATCTTTATATTATTTTTCATATTCCTTCATTATCTCTGTACAATTGTGTAATGTGTCACAGAAGTAGACATCTTGCAATGAGTTGCAGTGAAGGGGAATATACAATAAGAAGATCAATCTAGAAAGACTATCTAATTCGATCTTCTTTTATTGAATTTTTAATAAATGCATTTTTACCCTTAAAATAATATAATCAACGGGTGGATTATTATTTACATCCTCAAAACTGGGTCTAATCTTAAAGTCAAATTCATTTGTTATATTTTTCAATGAGTAAAGGTTTGTTCTATCTACACTTGTACGGAGGAGCAATATATCCGAAAACGTAAAACGCATGAAGAATATGTTGCGGAACTATTAGAAAAACGCGTGTACGATATGCCGCAGAACACAAATGTAACTCATGTAAAAATATATGGGAGGCAGCACCAACAAATTTTTTAAAAGGAAAGGGAGAGAAACATTATGTCAAAGTTATTACGTGAATTATCTAAACCGGATAGTGAGGCCCTGCGTTCCGAAGCACTAGAACAGTTGAAAGTTACTTCAGGTAAAATTGTTGCTTGTGATCCTCTTATTTTTAATGAAAATCACTTCGAACAAACAATTCAGCCAGGTACATATCCAATTGTTGCTTGGTGGCATAAGGAAGATGGAGTCATTGCTGGTGCTGAATTGAAATTGTCGGATTCAAAAGCAGTAGGATGGAAGATGGCAACAAAACCAGGACAAAATGTCAGTGAACTGGAAGACGGATATATTTTTGGTTACCCAGTTGATACAGGCTTAGGGTGCTTTGCAGATGTTGAAGCAATTGGTAAATTAGAAGAAATAGAAGATAGGTTACAACAAGAACTAGGAGAAGAATTTACTAGTTTGTATGATGATCTTATAGATGACATACTAACAGAACATGATGAAGATTGGGGAAATTGCGTGGTGTGTGAGGAAACAAGAAGTAATATCATTATATTCCGTTCAGGTTATGGAGATGGATTTTATCCTTCCTATTGGGGAATTGATGAAGCAGGAAAAATCGTTTCACTTGTTACTGATTTTCAAGTGCTACATGAGGAAAATTGAGGACAACATCAATTATGATATAAGAGTCAATATTTTTTCTTTTACAGCGCCAAATATTCCTCGTCTAATATTTGCAAATAACCCGTGGGATAATCTCCTTATATACTACTGGTTCTGATAGATAGGGTTATATTCTTAAGTGAATATAACCCGTCATTAATTCTAGTTGTATATTAACAGTTTTTTATTTAAATAATTTATTAACTCTACTGATGTAGAGTTAACGTCAAGTAACTCCAAAACATTCATAATGGTTGATTTTAGAGTTACTAGTGCACTGTTTTATCACGATACAGGTGAACTTCAGATACTCTACGCTCCGAAATTACTTTTTCTATAATTTCCTGACGGTTATATTCTACCTTCACTGTTTCACAGTTCCCCCAATGAGTAGAAGCAAATTTTTCATTTGACTCAAATACATCTAAAAGACGATTTAATATCTCTTCTTCTTTAAATGCTACTGTAGGATACATTGCGATTGTAAAATTATTCGGTTTCATTTTAATCCCTACTTTATTAAGAACGAGCTTATGTAACTATTTTCATTTATCACTGCCAGATAAGTTTGAATCCTTTCCCACTATTAATCATGTAACTTATTTAAAAGCTCCGTAAAATTATTAGCTACAAAAAATACATTTTCTCTCGCTACTTCCTCTGCCTCCTCAGCCGTAACCCCTTCACTTTCCATCAATATTTCCTTTTCCCATGCCCCCTCATGTTCCCAAAAGACGACAATTGGATCTTCTTTATGATTTTTATAATCAAAGCAAATTAAATTTCCTGCTGGATCAAATGCAAATGGCACCAATGCACTAGGTAATGTGCCATTGTAGTCATTGAATACCTCAATAATATTTTCATCATCATCCATATCATAAGTTAGTAATGTACCAAAAACTTTTCTCTTCCCCTCAACTTCAAATACTTCTGGGCTAACATGTGCTCCATTATTCTTCATTACACATTCTATATAATCTAAAGGGAAATGAATGCCCAACTCTTTTTCCACATTCTTTACATTTTCTCGCAATAAAAGCTTATCTGGAGATCTCCATTCCACTTTACTCATCTCGCACCATCCCTCCGAATTTCCGCAATTAATTACTACACATCTAAAACAGTTATAAGAGACCTTAATAAATTACATTTAAAATCTTATTTATATCTGTCATACAGTCTTTCACTAAATCGTAAAAACCAACATGTACATTATCTTCATATACCCAAAAAAGGTCTGTTCCATATGGCGCTTCAAATATTTCTAGCATTTGAGGTGCAATTGAAGACATTGATTCTGCACTAATTATGCAAAAGTTTTTTGGATTGTTTACATATTCATCATCATCCACTTCTGAAAAGATGTTCCAACCATTTAATTGAGAAATAGAACTTTCTTCTCGAAAACTATATCGAATAGGTACTCCATTCAAAACATTTCTAGATACAATAAACCCTCCATATGCATCATTTCTAATTGCCATGTTCATACTCCTTTACAATATTAATAAGGCAATAACTATTACAACTTCTAAAGTCAGCCAGTTCAAAATCACAATCATTAAACGCTGCCCCTATTAATCTCTTTATTCTTAGTCTTATCCCTTTTACAATCTTTATTATCTCTTATCCATCTTACGCTTTATGTATGCAGCAATTTCTGTTTGTCCGAATTCTTCAGCATATTCATAAGCATTCATATTCTTAAAGTTTTCTCCAGTGTATCTAATTGAAATGTCTATTCCTTTTTCAACTAGAAACTCAACTACTTCTTTATGTCCGCCATAAATTGCTCCAAATAGTGGATTTCTTTTTGCTAAACTTACATCCAATTCGGCACCAGACTCTACTAAATATTTTACTATTTCCAAATGTCCTGCTCCTGAGGACAAATTTAATGCAGAAGCATCAAATGTACCGCCTCTAGCATTCATATCTATCCCTTTATTAATCAAATACTGAACAATTTCGATATGCCCTTTCTTTGCTGCAACATGTAACCACGTACCAAATGGTGTCATTGAATGTAAAAATTCTGGATTATCACCTATTAGACGTTTTACTTCATTAATATCACCAAGCTTAATAGCATTTCTTATTGTTTTATTTATACTTTTCTCCTCCATAACATCACCTCCTATATTTCTGTTCTCTTGTCTAACTATGTCTCCATGAACTATTCAATTGAAGATTTATAAGCAACCTTTACATTTTTTAATCCTTCTATTACATTATTTATTCTTATCGATAAATCTTTTATTTCCTCTACTGTCAATTCACCTTCTGCCTCTTGAAGGTTAAACATACTTAGCCTCTTTGTTACACCTTTAATACGCCCCACAAAGACCATATGATGATCGACTGCTATTTCTCCTATGGCAGTATCAACGATAACATCTTCAATCTTTCCTACATTATCAAATTCATCCGCTAGTTTTGCTATAGCATATCGATACCCTCTCTCTTCATCTAATAACTCTTCATACGCCTCCCGAATTGCATGAAATAATTCGTTATACTCCCACTCTTTCATACATCCTCCCTCAAAAAAATCCCCACGCTTATGTGAAAATAATCTTTCAACACAAATATGAGGACTTCCTTATTTCATTACTATACTTTACACATTTTATTCGTTAGAATCTTCTTCTTTCAATTTATATACCCTATCTCTTGTTTCATCATTTTTGATAAAAATAAGCTTTCCTTCTTTAACAAAACCTTCTAATAGTAAGCATACTTTCCCATATGCTTTAGGCTTATTCGTTGTGAACCTTTCATCTGATATTTTACCAGCTCGTATTAATTGTTCGCACAGCTCAAGTGCACTTATTTCTTCAGAATGAAGTAAGTCTAAAATATCCTTTTGTAAGGGCGATAAAGGTACGGGGATCTCAGCTACCTCCACCTTTTCTGGTTTGTTTTCTTCTTCAAATAAATCTTCGAATGAAATTTGATTCATACTTCTTTTCCTTTCTAACGATTGATTTGTATAACATGAACTGAATCCTATAGCGTATTTATTATTATGTATTACTTACCTTTTTTCATAAATCTCAAACTCATGTACATCGTTTCATATAGTATATTTCGATTATACCAAATATACGTTCTGTTTTCTATTGTAGAATTCGTTATAATAGGAATGAAAGTAATTATGAACATTTTTCTCGTTGTTAGTTGTATACCCCCTGTAAAAAAATAGAAATAGAATCTATAAATTTGTATAATAAAATAGCAAGAGTAAAATTTTATTATAGAAAGGTTCTGGTAACATGTTAGGTATTCATGTTGAAAAAACAAAAGATGAACTAATTATTTCATGGCAATTCTCTAAAATTCATATTCCATTATGTGAAATCACTGAGGTAACGGAAGATAATACATATGCTGGTGTTGAAGAAAAAAGCGCAATCCGAATTGGAACAGCATATGGTACAACTGACCGTATTTTAATTAAGACCGTAAAGCAAAATTATTTACTATTCACTACTAATAGAGTATCCATTTTAAATAAAATAAAAGCTTAATTGTTTTTCTTCCTATATTTAAATGTTAAACACCTACATTCTATTATAGGAAACGCTACAAAAGATTCGTTGATTACTCCTGCTCCGAATTCTGAAGCATATGGTGAAACTATATAACACAAACACCCTAGCTCTTCGCTAGGGTGTTCTTAGTTTTATCTATATACAGTAGTTCTACAATATTCATTTAATTTTATGAACTCCTTGTAATTGACTAAGAACCTCATTGGCAGTGCTCTCAAATTTTTTAGGGTTATCAGCAATAATTTCATTAAGTAAATTAATTACCGTTAGTTGTATATCATGATTCATTCCTACAAGTACTTTAGCATACTCACTTCTACATAAATCACTATTTAAAATTCTTTTGTTTAGTAGCATTGCCCACTCTTTTGCACTCTCAACCATTTTTGGTAAAGCTTTAGGCATCTCTGTTAAATATTTTTCCATTTCAAAACTTTCAATACAATGAACTAGACCAAACATAACCTCTTCCGCTTGTGTTTCATCCTCAAATACTATACACAATTCTTTAATAAGCTTCTCATCAGTACAATCTGCTAAGTTTTCTAATACACTGTCAAACTCTTCACATTCCAATTGATTTTTTAAAAATCTACAACTATATAATCTCTTAACCTCAGATTGAGAGTCCATATAAATTTCTCCTTTTAAATGAATTGGGTAATTAAATTAATATGACCATTAGTTTTCAACTTTTCTATTACATCAATATATGGCTGCCATCTCAAGTGTACATTTTTAAATATTCAGCAATTTCTACTTGCCCTCTTTCAATAGCAAATTCGTAAGCTCCCATCTCTTTCATAGTATCCCCTGTATACTTTACAGTACTATCAATACCATTCTGAACAAGATACTTTACAATATTAAGATGCCCACCATAAATCGCTGAGAATAGAGGATTTCTATTTGGATCACTAACATCTAATATTGCACCATTATCAAATAAGTACTCTACAATACCAATTTCACCTTCACTAGCTGCATGTGCAATAGGCGCTGACTTTGGTACACCTTCATTACGGTTAATATCCATACCAGATTCAACAAGAAATTTTATCATATCCAGTTCACCAGCTCTAGCCGAAACATGTAGCCAAGTTCCAAACGGCGTTACAAAATCAAGTAAACTTTTATCAGTAATAATGATCTCTTTCGCTTGTTCTATATCACCATTGTCAATTAAATCATAGATTTTTATCGCTTTTTCCTTACTTTCCATAGAATCCCCCTGCATTATTTTCATCTAGCTTAAACAGTTAGACATTGACTACGGATACATTTAGCTAAGTGCTACTGAGAGAGCGGATTTAAGCATAGTATCAAAATCGCAAAAAGTTTCCATATGCTCGCCTGAAGGCTTGTCTAGCTCAACAAATTTCTTTTTGGACACATTATAGCAATACCAAGCTATATCTGAATCTCCGAAAAAAATCAGCTCATCTTCGTCTTTAATTGATTCCCATACTTCATTAGCATCAAAAAAATTATCTACCTGATTTATTGGCTTAAAATCTAAAAAACTTTGGTCAATCCCATATATTATTAATCCATTAAATTCAATTCCATTAACTGTTTGTAAAAATTCATAGTACTGCTGTGGCAGGACATCTTCACCAAATTTTTTCACTACAGATTTACGAATTTTTGATAACTCCTTTTCGTTGATAGGTAAATTGAGCTTTCGATTTCGTTTCTCTCTTATTTTGGATATATGACTAATCTTCTCTCTCCACATAACTTCACCTTCTAATAAATATTCAATCCTTTTCTAGGCTAGAATTACACAAAGTAATCCTCAATAGTACACCCCATTACAAGAATTGGTTTCAAATTGCCCATTGCTTTTGGCGTGCTATTCAAATATTTTTCGAAACCACTCTAGATAGCATTAACCATATGATTTATCTAGATTGATATTTTAATGAAACATATTAAAGCTATTTTCATGATCCTACACGCAAACTTTAGAGTTATTTTATAATTAAAGTATTAAATAACCCCTTTACAAATCAAATCAACTTTTTCAAAATATTGTTGTGGTTGTTTCTCACTTATTTCTTTCAAAATTTTAATAACGTCTTCTTTATTTGTAGTTTTAGCCTTCTTCAACACATTAATAAATGGAATAATAAAATCATCTGAAGCTAGAAGACTTCTATAGAACCTTTTAGCACAATATTTAGCTTGTGGCAAAACAATGCTTATCCCTTCAATAATTTTATTTAAACCATCTTCAACTCCATTTTTTTCGATTATATAAAAAATCGATTCAATTAAATCACCAACAATCGAAGGTTCATCTATTTCATCATGAAATACACTGCACAAATCAATAATTACTTTATTATCTGCCGTTTGCAATATTTCATTTAAGATTTCCTCAAATAGCTCAATACTATCATCTTCATGCTCCAGAAAACGTATTCTTTTTAAAATAAATATCTTTTTTTCTAATGACATTTATTTCCCTCCATACTTTGAGTAGAGTTTATTGAAAAATTTCAAAAAATTTATAGTTTAATAAGTTGCCATAACTTCATAATAGCTCTCCTTATTCTCTAACATTGCAAGAATTATATTTTTCTTTTCGTAAAAAACTTCTCCCCTATTTTATCACTTCTTGTTTTTTCTCTATCACTATCTATTAGTTAATTCTTTAATTATCGTTTCAGCCTTATGTAATTCTTCTAATAGCGTATGCGGATAGTCATTGTAACTGTCCATATACGCATGCACACCACCCACAATGGTTATTCCCTTAATATCCTCGTTATTCTCTAATATTTCTAATGCTTTTTTATATCTTATATATATTAGTTGTAAAATGCCACTATTAATATCTTTCACATAGTCTTTCTCCAACTTATGTATCACGACTTTTACTTGTTGAATTAACTGCCTTTTCTTGTTCACTATGTCCTCCTATTTAATTATCATAAATTTTATTTCTATTTTTCACCACTCCAACAATGGCCTTTCCTCAACTATTACTTGTATCTAGTTCTATACATATATTCCTTAGTAACATTTCGTTTACCAACCAGCATGTTACTAAGAAAAGACCCTCTTTTGAAAAAACGAATCAAAAGAGAGCCTTTCTTTATGACTTTATTTCATATCCATATCTTCTGCCTAAAAAACTATTTATTATGCATTTCTACGTTTCATAAATAATATGGCTCCAAGAGTTAATAACAAAAGACCGGCTCCAACTGAGAACCACATAAAGAACGTATTTCCACCTGTAGCTGGTAATGTTCCTGCTTTTGATGTTTTTCCTGTTTTAGGTTGCTCTGATTGCGGTTTTTCTGACTGTAGCTTTTCTGGCTGTGGTTTTCCTAATTTTTTCTCTTTAAACTTCATTGTATGGCTCGCATCTTCAATGTCAACATTGATTGCTACTAAAATATCATCTTGATATAGCTCTTCAAATACTACTACTTCTTTACCTTGTAGCTTAGAAGCATTAAATGTGAAATCAATTGTGATAGAACCATTTTTCTCTTTTGCAGTAAACTTAGATTCTATTGCTACTTCTTTACCATCAACTAGTAAAGGCTTCTTTGTTGCTTTATCCATTAGTTTACCTTTTGCAACATATTCTTTACCTACGATTAAATCTTTGTATTCCACTTTATCTTGGATCGTGACAGATTCGTTTGCATACATCTCTTTTCCACCATCCGCTTTGTTTGTTGCTGTTGTTTTGATTGTTGGTTCTACGAATCGAACTGTTTGCCCTGCATCGTTAATATCAGATTGAATTGCCACTAAAACGCCATCTTGATATACCTCTTCAAACACTACTACTTCTCTTCCTTGTTGTTCTGCACCTACGAAAGGAAAGTCTAATGTTACAAAACCATTCTTTTCTTTTGCTGTAAACTTAGTCTCAGCTGTTACTTCCTTTCCATCTATTAATAATGGTTTGTTCATAACCTTGTTCATTAATTTACCTTTTACAACATATTCTTTTCCTACGATTAAGTCCTGATATTCCACTTTATTTTGGATTGTGATGGACTTTTTTGCATGCATCTCTTTTCCACCGTCTGCTTTGTTTGTCGCTGTTGTCTTGATTGTTGGTTCTACAAATCGAACCGTTTGCCCCACATCGTTAATGTCAGATTGAATTGCCACTAAAACACCGTCTTGATATACCTCTTCAAACACTACCACTTCTCTTCCTTGCTGCTCTGCACCAACGAAAGGAAAGTCTAATGTTACAAAACCGTTCTTTTCTTTTGCTGTAAACTTTGTCTCAGCTGTTACTTCCTTTCCATCTATTAATAATGGTTTGTTCATAACTTTGTTCATTAGTTTACCTTTTACAACATATTCTTTTCCTACGATCAAATCTTTGTATTCCACTTTATCTTGAATCGTGATGGAATCTTTTGCATGCATCTCTTTTCCACCATCCGCTTTATTTGTTGCTGTTGTTTTGATTGTCGGTTCTACAAATCGAACTGTTTGCCCTACATCATTAATATCAGCATGAGTTGCCACTAAGACACCATCTTGATACAGCTCTTCAAACACTACTACTTCTCTACCTTGCTGTTCTGCACCAACGAAAGGAAAGTCTAATGTTACAAAACCATTCTTTTCTTTTGCTGTAAACTTTGTCTCAGCCTTTACTTCTTTTCCATCAATTAATAACGGCTTATTCGTAACTTTGTTCATTAGTTTACCTTTTACAGTGTACTCTTTACCAACAACTAAGTTGGTGTACTCAACTTTGTCTTGGATCGTGATAGACTCCTTTGCATGCATCTCTTTTCCGCCATCAGCTTTGTTTGTAGCTGTTGTTTTCACTGATGGAATCTTTTCAATTTCTGCGCTAGCCTTTGGTAACATTAAGTTAAAGAAAAGAGATATGACAGAGAGTAAAGCTAGAATCCTAATTACATATTTCCTCCCCATATTTACAACCTCCTGTTTGATTTACATTACAAACATTTAAAATATTCTTACCAAACTGCAATTCCATTATAAAATAAAAAATTACATACTTTAACATTTTTTTGATTTTTTAAATTTTAATTATAGGGATTTATCCATAACTTGTTTTAAAATAAAGTGAAACTTTAATTAGTGGTTTTTTGTTCATCCTTCACTAATTATCAGCCTTTACCAATCAGACTTTTACGGGCAGCCCGATTCTCCCCTAACTTTTTTTCTCTAGCTGAATTTTAAGGTGGGAGGTTTACTGCTCACAAATAGCGTGGGGAATATTTGACACTTACATTAAAAAAGCACTTGTTGTCTTTAATTGACAATCAAGTGCTTTAAGTTCATTAGCTTTATGTTCATCATCCAGTAAAATATCATCTCACCTAAGCTCGTACTTCGTTTTCTATTTTATCATTGCACGTAATACTCCATGATGGTACAACCATCATGGAGTATGTATTTTCAAACACCTTATATCTATAACTCTAGTAGAGATTATTTTTGTGTATTCATATATTCTCTAATTAGTTTCACATCACTTTCTCTCTTTTCATCAGGAGAAACTCCTAACTTTTTATACTTCCATATAATTAATCTCTCATAATGATTATAATTATTTTCTTCCTCTAGTAAAGTATAATCAAATTCAACATCAAACTTACCAGTAGAATATAACTCAAATGTTAAATTGGTCCAAGGTTCCTGCTTATTTCTTTTAAATTCTTCCCATAACTCTCTGAAGATACTGTCGAGAAGATTTAATTGACGTTCAGTCTCGTCTTCATCAATCCCTTCCATATCTTCAATATCTAAACTGTATATCGGTTCCCGCTTATTTTTTGGAAAGTAGAAAAATACCGTCGAATCACTATATTCATCAACTTCTGAATATACCATTACTTTTTCCCATGTTTCTGGAATAATACTGTTTAACTGTATAGCTACTTTTTGATAAATACTTTCTACGTTCTCTGTATTCATTTACTTTCCTCCATTACAATAATATCCTTTTTTCAAAATAATAAAACTGAAAGCCCCTTTATCTAGCATCCAGTTTCTTCATTCATTATTCTATTGGGCCCATAAATTGAGTAATTAAATAAACATGCTCAATAAGTTTAACCTTTTGTAAGTTTTCTACTTTTTCTGATCCACCTAATGGAAGTAACGGTGTGTAACCAAAACATTCATCAATTTCAAGACTTCCGTACCTGTGTATTGCCTGCTTGTAAGGCATCCAATCCAATACTTTCTCTAGAAAATAGTCATCTTTCATATTTTTGAAGAAAAACTTAAATTTCCCACCCGCTACATCTACTGTACCTTTTCGATACTTAAGTAATAATAAATAGTTATTTTCCCACACAAGAATATCTCCCATACCTGTTGTAAAAACCGGGATAGCCTCTTCATAACGGATATAACTTTCCTTTAATATATCTAAATATTCTTCTGGGTTTACCAACCTTAAATATCCGTTTAACATACTTCCAAATCCATATTGTTTCCATAAATCTATTATTTGTTCAGGAACTTTACCTATATACTTTTCAACAATCTCTTGCGACGGCTTTTCGAAACATATAAAATCACTTATCTTTTCCATAGTATCCCCTTATCACAATTTCTCTAAGATTGAATTTACTTTTTCTAAATATAAATCTGGGTCGTCCTCCCTTATCTCAAGAAGAATCCCTTTAATTATTTGCTTTATTGAATTATTTATATTTTCTAAAACATTCATATACGATACGACTAAACCTTTTGAATGTAAAAGAGTCCGATGAATTCTTTCCGCCCAGAATTCTGCATGAGGTAACATTTTAGGAATACTAATAGCTAATTTGTATAGCCCTTCCTCTACCCCGGAATGTTCAGCAATATAAAAAATCGTTTCAATAAGGTAGTCACCCGCTGATGGCTCAGCAATATCATCCTCAAAAATTATACAAAGATCAGGAATTATATCATTTGTCCCTTTATTCGCTAATTCAGTAAGAATACTCTCAAAAACTTCAATATCATCCCCTTCATTCTCTAGAAAACGCATTTTATATAAAATGGCTATTCGCTCATTAAAATCCATCGATTTCTCCATTTTCTACTCCCACTCATTATCTATTTAACTAAGATATAACTATTACTGTACCCCTTTTAAAGGTTATTATTTTTCACTACCTCAAACCACTCATCAGCAAAATCATCAGCCGTTTTTATATCATCATTTGTATGGATTAAATCATACTCATATTCAGCTCTAAACTTACCACTCTTAGCATCGTATATTAATTTCATCTCAGTTGGCATATCTTTTTCGTATTCTTTGCATAACATTTCAATTCCTTCAATATCTTCACTTATAATTTGTAGAACCTGAAACATTCGTTCTGGAGATACATCATATCTTTTTCCCCCATTTTTCAATGCATTATTAACCTTGTGACACTCTACATACTTATTGTTAATTAAATAAAAGAAACTACTAGAAATCATATCTTCTTCACATGAAGCGTAAACATATACTTTATCAGCTCTATTTTCAACATATTCCATACATATGGATATCATATCAGCTTGCAATTCACTAAACTTTTCCTCAAATTCTTTCATACTACTTTTTCACTCCTTAAATTAAAAGTTAAATGGCAACGTCTTGATACCCCACTTCAGTTACTTTTTCATTTAATAAACGTAGCCCGAGTCCATTCTCTGCATCCCATGTACAATCGAAAGTTATCCCAATATCTCGTTCTTCATGAATATCTCCATATGGGACTACAATTCCAACTAAAGTGATCCTCTTAAGTAATTGATCAATTGTTTCGATATGCGGGTAATTTTCATTAAATTCAATATCATATCCTAGTTGTTGACGCTCTTGCTTGTAATAGTCTAAAATCGCTTGTAAAAAAACTTGCTGCAGTCGTTCCCAATTTTGCAATAATGAATTATAAGCAGTATATTGTTCTTCATCAAACTTACCGTCTTTTTCACCTTTCACTATCAATGCTATTTCAACTTCTTTTCCACAAAATTCAACGGTAATGTCCTTAACCCATCCATATGTATACTCAATCTCACCAAAAACTGCATCATTTATAATCATTTTTAACTCTCCCTATTTACTCCCTTGGATCCATATCGATTTCTCTATTCGTATGAAAGTTACCCTCTAATCTTAACTGTTTTTTTCCAGTTGTTTCTATACTCAGTATAGTACTATCAATTGCTAATTTTCCAATTAGTTTTTTCGCCTTACCGTATGGAAATCTTTCTACTAATATATAAGGCAGATTTTTTGAACCCTTTAGCAAATCTACCGCGGAAATCTCAAGCCCTAATATGTTCTTTATTTTTATTAAATCTTTCAAACCTTCACTAGGAGTTTTCACTAACACTATATTACATATATCAGACGACTTATTTATCGTTTTCTGTTCTATTTCACTTACGCAACCATTATTTACCCATTTTTTAAAATCAGCGGTAATTACAGTAGCATAGCTTGGATTCATATCCCCAGAACCAATTACTAACATCTCTTTTTCCTCTGCATGTTGAGCCATTAAAAATACATTACCGCCACCGTCATCACCAATTGCGACATACCCCATTGCATACTCATCTACTTCCCAAACCTCGTTCCTTTCTGCAATATGCTCCGTGCCATAAATAAGTAACCCACCACCGATTGAAAAGCCATTTGTACATCTCAATAATTCCTTATATACATTGGGTAATGTAACATTCATGCGATTTTCTACTGCTTGAATTTCAATATCACTCGCTGCCGAACTTTTTATCGAATCTGGAATTTTCGATAGATTAATCATTTGATAATCCCTCCTAAACTATCAAGATATTTATACGTATCGATTACTCCCTGTCATCTCTCTATAATCATTTCACTATAGATTTCATTAAATTTATAAAGTATATCGGTATGTAAGCTTTCATTTTTCATTTGGTAAGTAAACAATCATTTTCCCTTTAGGGTACTCACCTTTCCATCCACAGGGCCATCCTCCCATTTTATAAACCTTAAATACCTTTTCATAAAAATTATCTACTTTTCCATTTACTAAACGATTTAGTGCACACATCTCAAGGTCTCTTTCTACTTCTTCAAGAATATTTATATGATCAATAGAAATAAGTAACACATGGTGTTATAAAAATCGTACGTGGCCAAAAATAGCACATTCTAGATGGTTATGCAATCTTGATATTAACTTATAAGGAAATCTTGACCGGATTCAAGGTTGAAGGCGTACAATCCTTAGGCCTATCTATAATATTTGATACACCTTTCTTGAAAAGGGATTTTATCATCGAGCAGCACTTCTTCTTGCAGAATCTTTGTTACATTCTCTATTTTCGCAATGAATAATGCGTAAAAGTCGCCCGAACTTGGATATAAAAATAGACCATATCCCTTTGGTGACAGTATTTTGTTGGCCATCTCGATCTTATCAGGTAAAAATTCATAATTAAATGCTTCTAATTTCTCAAGTTCCTCTTGTCTTGCTAATTCAATTTGGTGGGCAAATTCGTAATCAAGAATAAAATTGACAATTTCTTGGTATTGCTCACCTTTATAGTCAACGTATAAAAACTGTTTCGTCGTCAATCCATATTTTAATAGGTCTTCATGTAAGTCATAACCTCCTTGCTCCTTCAAAAACGTTTCCAAATCCTTGCTATCAAGAAATATAATCTGCGCTATCCCTTGATCATGCATATTAGCTTCCTCCCTTTTATTGAAATAATTCTCCATGCTTGTTAGGAATATATTCCGGATAGTTTTCATGATAAAATTGATCAATCATCTGAAGTACGGGATCCCATTCAGGATATGACTCATGTTCCCCAAATACCATTCTAGCTTCTGGAGTATTCATCAGAAAATTATCGATTTGAGTAGGTACTGGCAACCCTAGTTGTTTCCTTACATGGATTAAAAATAATATTTCAAAAGGATAAAATCCGTATCTGAAATCATCAAATTCACCTAGCTGTCCGATTTCAGAAGCTAACGCAGAATGATACTGAGACATTATCGAAATTAGATATTCTATTTCTTCTAAGTCACGAGTCGACCAACGTCCTAACACTTCATCATATATATTTAGGTCTTCAGGGATTAAATCGCATCGTAGTTCAGCTTCTTTAAACTTATTTTTCACGACTAGATGCAATTTTTCATTTGTCCCCATGATGGTTTTATTTCTATACTGCGAGTATAGCTCTAGCAAAAACCAAATATGTCTATTCTCTTCATTAGCATCTATTAAATGTCCACCGAAGTGATGAACCATAAAATCATATAATATATTTTCTTCTTTCTCCCATCCATACATTGCAAAATGAACTAATGTGAGGACGACTTCTCTAAACGTATACCCCAAAATCATCTTTGGATATCTGATTTTATAAAGATCTTGTCCCATGCACTGGTAAAATAAGACTTTCTGCATGTTCTTTAATCCTTCTACATTGTTTCCACCGCTTATCAATACATCGTTTTTCCATAGTGACAAGTGATATGAGAAAATTTTGCTTAAATTGATTAGTAGGATGTGATCTTTCTCTGTTTCATTTTGTTCAACAATTTTCTCAACCTTACTTCTACTGACATTATATTTATCTTTAACATCTTCAAATTTGATTCCATCCACAAAATTTTTGCTATATCTTTTAAAAGCCATTTCTAACTTTCTGGGGTTCATCATTGCATCCTCCCTATGAATTAATCTATTTTCTTATTCCAGTCCTTTACCTTTAACTCATCAACAAGTTCTAACGACACTTCCATCTGGCAGTATTTCTACACCTTTAACGAATGGGGATACGGAGTCCACACCTTTGGCTTATGTATTTTCAATTATATAATATTAGTAATTTCTGTTAATCTTAATTCATAAAATAATTTTTATACATTCATAGCATGCCTATCTATAAAAAAAGCACTTGTTGCCTTTAGTCGACATTCAAGTGCTTTAAGTTAATCTATTTCTAAGTAGCATGAATTTGTAAGTTTTATAGTAACAGTACGAGCTTGTACGAGTTCATTAGTTTTATGTCCATTCCATGTCTTTATATTCGTCGCACATTAAAATGTCATCTCTCCTAAGCTCGTACTTCGTTTTTTCGACGTACAATGAATTAGAGAACCTATTCAAAGTTGTATAAACTCTACCTACTAAATTAGGATTTTTTTGTTTATATAAAAACTTTGCAACAGAACCTTGAAACTAAACTTCAAATCCAATTACTATCCATTCATCAACTATGTCCCAAAAATTCATATTATATCTAGGCTCTTTATTCGTCCACCATAAAGTCGCATTATCATTATTAGAATTCTTATAATCTACTGCAACATAACCACCCATACCACTTTTAAAGAAACCAAAAGTAGTTTGTAAATCAATTTGTAAAGGCTCTTCTAACTCCTCAATAATACCCCATTCATCATCATCAAAAAAAGTTACATTTTCTAAAGGAACTAAACCCATAGATTGGCTCGCATAAAAATAGAAACCATTATGAACAGTTCGATAAAAATTTCGTATTGTTGAAGGAATCTTATCCCAAGATTTTTCTAGTTCTTCATTATTAAACTCATCTTTGGGATTTCCCCCCTCATAATATAGAATTTCACCATTATCTGTTTTAATAGTGTATAAAATTGAATATTTACCATTTTTGTCCATAAACTCTACTTCTTCAAGGTGCCTAGACAAATAAGAAATAGTGTTTCTTAATTCCACTCCTACTTGCTCTTTCCATATCGATAAAATACTCTCAACTCTCTTGTCTACGTTTTCTTCTTGAAACAATTCATACCATGAATTTGGTATTTTCCCACAATCAAGTTTATTAATCTCATGGCATGATATAAGTTGTGCATTTCTTTTATATTTTCTTAAAAACCCAAGTTTTTGTTCCATTATGCTATGTCATCTCCTTTATTTATCTATATCCTTTTTATTTCCTTTCAACAAAATCATCAATTTGTTTTTGTAATTTCATTTCTAATTCTTTTTCCTTCTTTATCATTTCTTCTCTAAACTTAGGATCAACTTCAATTTTTTCTTTCTTATAAATTGTCCAATCAGAATAAGATTTAGACCCCTTAGATTTATTGGCTGCTTCACTTAATCCTAGAAAATTCTCTTCATTATTTAAAACCTTAAGTTGTTGTTCTTTCGTTAATTTATAAAATTTTCCATCTTTTCTATATTTTTCATTGATACGATATGATCAGCTTGAAGTCTATCTGTAATATACTTACCAGGTAAAGCAGGGTCAGGCGTTCCTATTTTATCCTCAATGCCCTCATTAACTTTTTCCCGTAGCTTTGCAGTAGGCGTTCCATCTCTTAATTCATCATATAATTCCTTTGAGATTCTTCTTTCCCCGTATCGAGGCGGTGTTCCAATATTACCCGTACCCTATGTTGTAATCTTAAACCCTAACAATAAAAAAGCAACCCCTGTAAAACCTTATTAAACTACTTCTTTTTCTTCCACTATCGGCAATTCATAAGCTGTTTTATATTTCATCATGCCATATACAATGTTTACAAGCCTTCTCATAATACATACCAATGCTTGTCCTTTTGTTTTTCCCTCTTTAAGTTTCTTTTGATAGTACGCATGAAACACTGGGTTTCGTGGCATCTTACTTCCTTTTGCTACTTGCACTTGCTGCACTGCTAAATTATAAAATAAAGCGTGTAGCGCCCTGTTTCCTTGTTTGCTTTTGTGTGTCTTACCTTTCCCACCAGAACCAAAGTAAACAGGCGCAATCCCCGCAAATCGTGCTAATTTGTTGGCATTTGGAAATCGTCTTACATCTCCAATTTCTGCAATTAATGCTGATGCCGTCACAAGTTCTATTCCCGGCATCGTTTCTAATTGATAATCTAGTAGATTTACTAGCTGTTTTAATTCTCTCTCGATGTATTTCATTTCTTTCTTTTTAAACTCAATATCCCGTACAATACTTCTTACTAAAAAATCTCGTGTTTCTTGATATTCCTTCATTGTATGTCCATCTTCTTTTACAAGTTTTAATATTTCGCTTGTTTTCTTTACTGAACATGTATTGTTGCTAACATCTAATAAAAAAGCTGTTAATTGCTTTATATTTGCCCCCTCTAAACAAGAGGGTGACGGATATTGCTGCCAAAACGCTAATGCTGTTTTTCCATCTAACTCTGAGAAAAACTTTTTATAACTTGGATAATGGTGGTTTAATTGAATATGTAATTGGTTCTTTAATGCACTTTGTGCTTTTACTAATGCATTCCTTCTTGAAACCAATTGTTGTATTGACCATAATAAATCGTTTGGCTTTGCATCTGGTAATTGATTAAATTTGTTTATCAATATGCGTGCCACACATTCCGCATCCCAACTATCATTTTTGTGTATCATCACTTGGCTTTTTCGTTCTAAAAATGATAAAGCTGGGTTTACCTCTTTTACTACCTGTTCGTGATCTACTAAATATTTCGCTAACGCTCTTCCATAACCACCAACATCTTCTAAACCAAATACAACTGATAAACCATCACTCACATATGTCTCTACTTCTAATAAGAACTTCGAAAATGCAGATGGTTTATTATCAAATTGTATTTCTCCTAGTTTCTCTTGCCAACAATTAATAATAACAGCCGTATGATGCTCCTTATGTAAATCTACTCCTACATACAAATAGTTCTGTCTATTATGCATAACTCATCCCTCTATTCAATGATTTAGTCATATATAAAAATGTCGGCAACCTTAGTTCGAGCGTTCATCTTTCGATGCGCATAGGTACGCAAGCCTATCCATTTTTCATAACTTTAGTAGTATGTATAGTAAAATGAGCTAATTTTTTAAGTGAGTTTATAAAATAATTGCTGGATGTTTCCCATTTGCTTGTATTTGTCCATATGTATATATCCCTCGATAAAAGCTCTCTCGGTCTAACATACGTTTCACTTGCACTTTCGTAAACAACTTTCCTTTCTCAGTACAATACCCTTCCCTATTTAGTCGTTCTGCCAATTGAGTTAGCGACCAATGTTTAAAAAATTGTCTTAATTCAAATAGTCTACGTACAACTACTGCTTTCTCACCATCTACTTCTAACACCTTTTGTCCTTTTGTTGCCTTGTAGCCAAACAATACACCACCACCTGCATATCCACCTTGTTCAGCCTTCTTCTTTCTACCTCTACTTAGCTTCAATGCAATTTCAAGTCGTTGATATTGGTCTAATAGCTCTAACATGCCATTCACCAAAAAGTCATTTGGCTCATGTATGTAAATACTATAGCTTGATTGTTCAATTGCCTTCACATCTACTTCATGTTTCTTTAATTCTCGTTGTATCAATACTTTCGCCATATCAGAGCGCCACAATCGTGATGTATTCAACACAACAACATAGCTTACTTGTTTATACGCCATATCCGACAATAGCTCTTGTAGTCCATCACGTTCAACTGTTAATCCCTCTTCATCAACAATCGCTCCGCTTAATCCTCTATCTCCATACACACGAAGTAGTTCTAAATTATTTTCGTTACAGTAACGTTCAATCTCTTCTACTTGATACGCTAAACTATACCCATCACGTACTTGTCCTTCCGTTGAAACTCGTATGTAACCAACTACTTTCTCTCCCATTATAAATTCCCTCCCGTTACAGTAATTTTAGTCCCTGTAACGTTTACCTGTTTTTTGCGGATAACGTGTTCGTAACGTAAATCCGTTAAAACGTACTTTACGATGACTTCAAAACATAATACAACCCTTTATTTTTACAATAGTTTTTTCTCTAGTAGTGTCGTACACTGTACAAAGCCACTACAGTTTATAAAATTTAACACTTAATACATTTATAAAATTATACGTTTACCAACTTATTTCTACGCTAAAATGCAAAAAAGCACTTGTTGCCATAATTGACAATCAAGCGCTTTAAGTTCATCTGTTTTTAAGTAGCTTTAATTTATAAGTTTTATAATAATAGTATGACACCTTATATATATCGTGACAAATATTAATTTAAAACTAACGAGCTTGTACGAGTTCGTTAATTTTATGTCTCTTCCATGCGTTTATATTCATCTTTCGTTAAAATGTCATCTCGCCTAAGCTCGCACCTCGTTTTCTGTTCTATCATTGTACGTAATACTCCATGATGGTACAACCATCATGAGTCTCTACTTTTAAACCACTTATTGTTTTTCTTTCCACTGCAAATATACTTTATTTTTTATCTGGTGAATATACAATTATTCTCCCTTCTGGATATTCACCTTCCCATCCACATGGCCATCCCCCAAGCTTATAAACCTCAAAGATTCTTTCATAAAAATTATCAACTTTTCCATTTACTAAACGATTTAGTGCACACATATGTAAATCTCCAATTATTTCTTCAAAAATATCAATATATTGTAATACAAAATCACCTGAATAGTTCTCGGACGATTGAATAATCTCCCTTATAGGACGCTCCATAGAGTTTAAATCATGCTCATATAATTGTCCTATTATTTCCCCACCTTCTGAGGATTTAATATCTTCCCAAACGTTTTCAACCTCATCCAAATCTTGAGACCATGCCAATTCTTGTGCTCTTTCATACTCATTAACCATAACAACATCACGATTTAGAAGGTTTTCATAATGAAAAAGTTGTAAATTTGTAATAAAATTAATAACCTCTTCGACTAATTGAGTGTTTTTTCCGTACTTCATTTATTTATCCACCTTTCCCAAAGTTCTTCAGTAGCGCCGCCACCTCTTTGCCAAATCTTTATTTCTTCATTTAATTTTGTCTTGTAAAACTTCTCAATACCAATTTCTAATACCTTTGATTTGTATAATGGCAAGCCACTTTCTGTACCTTTTTTTAATTTTTGTTGCAATTCAAATACTTGTTGTTCCAACTCCTTAATACTTTGATTGATATTTAATTTATCTAACTGATCTTTAACCACATTATTATATACACTATGAAATCCTCTATGCCTAGACAAAGCACTTGGATCTTTTGCTGGTATCGGTAAAAATATCCCGTTATCAGCATGATCCATATCCATTCCAATTTTCTTTAATACCGGATGATTTCTTAAGTTTTTAGGTATTATATGTTGCGCCTGATATCCTTTCCGTGATGCAGAACGTGGAAGCCCCATGGATTCCAATAAATTTTGCCCTAATTTTGTAGAACTACCTCCTGTAACCTTTCCAGGGGTACCTGGAATAAGTCTAGTAGCTTCACCCGTACCCTTATTTAAAACCAAAAGCGATAATTGGGTTACCAATTATCGCTTACTAAGTCAAACCATTTGATGTACTATAAAGTAACAATTATTTTATTATCTATGATAGTTCTAAAATTGGTGTAATTTCTCATCATATTATTACCATATGCACTAACTGCTTCATTACCACACACCATACTTTCATAGTTATCTTTAAATTCTTTTTTTATTGACTCTTCCAAACTGTCATAGTATCTTTTGATAGCTTCCTCTGCCAATTCACGCGACCCGTGCGTTAATATAAAATTAATATCTACCATATAACCCTTTTGAGGATAAAAACCCCTTTCAACAACCTCTTTTACAAAGTTGTTCAAATCATTCGTACACCTTTCTACAATTGGCATAAATACACTATTTAACCAATTAGTGAATTCGTTAACTGTCCGCTCCCACTCTTCCTCATTTGCTATGTTCCAATATAACTGACCGCTTGGTACATTGCACTGACGTGTATTAATATGAAATATTTTATCTTTAGATTTTAAAGGAAGAATTGCGCATTCACCATAAAATACTACATTTTTATCAGATATATTATTCCAACTTGTATAAAAGAGTACCTTATAAATGAAATTTTTATCTTTTTTACTCATCCAATGACCAGACTTAGAATATTTCCAACCATTATCTAAATACTTTTCAGATATTAGATTACATACGCATTCAAATGCTTTATTAGCTTTCACATTACACCTCCAATAATTCCTTGTAATTTCCAATTAATTTACATTTGCATCTTAAATTAAATATAAATCCATCTACTAACTTAACATCCGGATAAATACTATAATTTATCCATTTTCTATAAAAGATACATAGGCATTAATTTTATCTTGTAACAACGTTAAATGCTGAAGTGTATTTTCCCAATCTAAATGATCTATAATCATTAGTGATAACTTATTTACTGAAGACAGTTGCATTTTCCGCAGCCTATACTAGTTTAATTTCAATTATATAATATTCCCGACTTAATCTATCTAATAATCCTTAAAAATAATCTATATTGATTTTCACTAATTTAGTAATCTCTAATATCTCTACAAAAAAAGCACTCGCTACCAATAATAGGTTTTCGAGTGCTCAAATGTATATACTTCCCATCATATTTAAATCATTTTTAAGATTTGTTCCTTCACATTTTCGTCAAACTTGGCTCCTTCTACCTGTGCTCCCTTCCAAACTACATTGTCTAGTTTGGCACCGGTAAAATTCGCATCCGTGAAATTCCCATTTAAAAGGTTCGCTCCTGTTAAATCCGCGTTTGTAAAATCTGTATTTCTAGCATCTACTTCTGATAAATTAGCATCTTCTAAATATGCTTTTTCAAAGTTACCTTCTGTAAGATTCGCGTTGCTGAAATTTGTTCCCGTACAGTCGGCCTGTTCCGCATTGATTCCTGATAAATTTGCATGGCGAAAAGTAGCATGATTTAATATTGTTCCAACTAATTCTCCATATGAAAAATCAACTTCATCAAAACATGTTTCAAAACAACTACTTATATTTACCTTTGCATATTTCATATTGGCTTTAGAGAAATTAGCTTCACCAAATCTACAATCTGCAATATGTATTTCCTCTAAATTACAGCTTCTGAAATCAGCAAACTCAAAATCACAATCAAAAAAAGATGCTCTCATTAGTGAAGAAGCTCTTAAATGGACTTGTTTGGCCATGATACCCTCTGCCATCACCTCTGACAAATCTGAAAAAGTAAGATCTAAATTGCTCATATCTAGCCCATCTATAACCTCATCATTGTATTGAGATCTATTTAATATTTCCATGACTCTTATTCTATCATTACCATTCTCATTCATTATTACGATCTCCTTTCATTTAGCTTTTCAGATAGTCCTTCCAAGCAATATTTGGAGAATAAGTTACACCCATTTGATCTTCATCAAAACTTGGTATAGCCATTACTTGTGCTGGTTCCAAATACTTCATTACTTGTAGCCAATTATCAAGTAATGTATCACTATCACTCCCTAATGGATTATTTAAAATATCAATACAAAGGCCACCCCAATCTAGCTCAGATACCACAGCTGGACTATTTTGTAATAATTCCTTATCAAACATTTCTAAAATATGACCACTAAAGTATGTTCTAGCGCCTATCCCTAAGGGACCGTTAGGAAGAAACCTAACCGGTATTGGCTGGGAAGATATTTCCATCCACATTTGTAAACGTTCACGTTCGGTATTCCACGGATATGATAAAGGCCAAAAAATTTGAGTTACTCCGTAACTTGGTTTCGCAGCTTCTGCGATTTGATCAGATAACTCAAAAAAAGCAGACCATAATTTTTTAGGTATTGATTTATGAAACTCAAACTCTAAAAATGAACGATGGCTCCAGTTAACTTGAAAACGTCCTGTGTAGTTCACAGATTTATCACGATACAGGTAAACTTCTGATACTATACGCTCTGAAACTACTTTTTCCAGAATTTCCTGACGGTTATATTCTACCCGTACCGTTTCACAGTTGCCCCAATGAGTAGGAGCAAATTTTTCATTTGACTCAAACACATCCAAAAGACGACCTAATACTTCTTCTTCGTTAAAAGATACTGTAGGATACATTGTAATTGTGAAAAAATCTGGTTTCATGTATATCCCCCTTAATATTAAAAAATATAGTCACATAATAATTTTTATTCACAGTTTTTTCCACCTACCTCCACCAGGTAAACGTGTATTGTTCTCCCATTTATGAGTCACTTTACCGCTATTTGGATCAGTATAGAAAATGTCACTCTCTTTCGCTAAAGGCCCACTTGGTCTTGGTTTAGGAGGAATTCCATTCAAATCGGGTTTATCACTTGATATTGTCACAATATGACTTCCACTTTTATCTTCGAGCATCTCTCTTTCAGCTCGCATTTGACTGTCATTATGAATAACGTGTTCTTTGTCACTTATTTTGTGTTTGTGATCATGAACTAAATCGATTTCATCCTTAGCATTACGACCTATACTATCTGGACGCGTAAGATGCCCTTCACTGGATGTATACGTAACAACCTTGCCAGAGTTATTGTCCTCTAATGTACGATTTAGGTGTTCTCCCAAGGCTTTTCTCCCTTTTATTTCTTCTTCTCTTCCACGCTCTTGACTTTTCTTTAAATTTTCACGCTTAACATCCCACTCTTTACGTTCTAAAGGCTCTTTTGTTTCTTCACAATGACGATTATACCTAATGTTATCTGCTTCCTTATAATCCCCCCGTGCTTTGGCTTCATCTATTTTTATTCGATAGTATTTTTCTCTTTCTGGGGTTAGTTTAATTTTGTTTGGGTTTGCGTTACTACCACCACTACCCTTAGCAAGTTGATAAGCGTCATCCTTAGCTGCCGTACTTGCCTTTGAAAACTTTCCAGCTACTTCTCCAACAGTTGAAGATTCTATATAAGGAAGCCTCATTCCTATTCCAGTATCCACCATCCTAACTGCTACTGGAATAGGAGTATTTTTCATCGCATCTAGTGCATTTTTTAAATTCTTATTTTCCTTAAGCGATTGTACCACATTTTTACCCAAATTTGGATTAAAACCAGGCATTCCTTCTTTGAATTTTAATAATTTCGCTAAATCAGCTAATTCATTCGTGCCTTTGAATGCTTTTACTCCTTTTCCTACTGCTCCAACAACTGGAATTGCGTCTAATCCGCCAAAAATGATGTTTGCTGTGCGTTCTTCTTGGCTCAATTTCCGGTGTGTTCCCCAGTCTTCTCCGTCGATACCGCTTTTTATTTGTACAGCGCCGTATACTACTGCGGCAGCGGTCCCAAGTGGTGGACAAAGGATTGTTGTGATGATGATTCCTAAGCCTATTCCTATGTCTCGCACCATTTCTAGTTTTTTCTGTTCATCTTCTATCGATTTGTATTCGAATCCTCGTGTGGATGGGACTACTTTCTTGTATTCTTCATAATTTAGTTTTGCATCTGGGTTTTGTTTTTTTAGTTCTTTGTACTCCGCTCTCAGTACGTTATCAAATGCAGGTGAATCTCTAAAAATATCTTCTACTGTTATTTTATCTTTTTTTGTTTTTATTGTTTGTGGTACACTTCCGTACCCCGCGTGCGCACCTGGTAATACTGTCGTTGTTGTGGAGCCAATTCGGTTATCTGTTTTGAAACTGAGAATAGATGTATCTCTCATTTTTTGAGCAAATTTATCCATTTCTACTAAAAAAGGTTTATCTATATGTTCAGAGACCAATCCCCCTGCTTCTCCGCAATATTTTTGTAATGTCGTATAGCTTTCAAGTAATTCCCCTATTTTTTCCGATTGATCTTTATGATTAAAATGTATACTACCATCCGAGTCTAAACCTCGTATACTTCCTTCTACACTTTTTAATAATTCATTTGCTTTCTGTAATTTCATGAGTGCATCTTTTGTAATTCGATTCATACCATCCCCCATGTTTTGCCATGGTTCAGGTCTATATTTCACATCCATTTCGTTTTCATCCCCCAGCCGTATGGTGATTTCTACAACTTACTTAATATTTCACGTAATTGTTCGTCCTTTTCAAACATTTCTACACATGCGTCCCTTACAACTGTCGCCGACCTATAATAGTGTTCAGACAATTCAAGTGTTTTGTGTAATATATCAGGGTATTTTTCAATTACTCTCATCGCTTCACCTTTTTGATAAAAATCACTACTTAATAAACTCTCAATATTCGTTCCAATGACGTCTAAATGGATTTTATATATATTTTCTAATTTCATTACTATATCAAGTAGTTCTTGAAAATTAACTAATACTTCTTCTCCACCAGAACCACTATCTCCCATTGATACTTGCATTATTGAATACCTCCTAACGAGAATTGTCTCGGGTCAATTAACTTTTTATATGGCATTTTTAACACGTCATACAATTTCTTATTAACCGCATAGAGGCTCACCCAGTCATATCGATTACGATCTACATCTATTTGAACGAAATCTTCTCCTTCAGTGAAATATAAGAAACATTCCCATTTTCCTCCTCTATTACTTCGAGGCCTCGTATACGTTTCTATCGCTATAACGTCTTTATTTGATAAATCTTTTTCCTCAAATGTTTGTTGTTCTGCCTCTGTCATTCTCTTTGAGAAAAATGTATCTTCTATTTCCCTCGGTTCTCTCAATAAGAAAGGAATGCGTGTTAATAATGAAAAATATACGTCTGGCTTTGGTATGTAGTCGATTTCGTATTTTTTATTTGGCTCTATTTCTGTTAATACAGCCACTCGATCTTTATCCTCTTTCAAAAAACCAATTAACAAATTATTAATTCTCGTGTAATCGTGACAATTCTCATATTCCTTTAATAGTTCAATCATTTGAAAAGCTGCACGGGTAATTCCATTTTCACTTGTAAGTAAGCCTTTTTCTTTTAAGCTCGTTGTTGCTTTCGTGACACATTCTTCATCAAGTAAAATAATTACGTCACGATTTGGCAATCCAAATATATCCGTAACTCCAGCTGCACCTGCGAGAACATATAATTCAGCAGGTGCAAAACTCATTTCTTTCCCCATTCTTTTATCCCTCGTTTCTCCATCACAATTGTTTTATCGCCCTTACTTTCGGTATATCGCCGTACGTTTGAATACTTTTATCTAACTCTTTCAAAGCTTTCGTATGCCCTTCAAATGCCTCTACCATTTCTGAGTTATATTGAATGATTAAATCAAGATAACTTAAAAAGGCATCTCTCGTTTTTCCATTCCATTTCGCACCTGTGACATATGCTTTTAAGTCTTTCGCTTGGTTTAAAGAATCCTTCATACCATTTTCAATGTTTTGTGCGTAAGAAATGGCACTTGTCGTGTTACTTCCTATAATTTCAACCTCTTTACCACTCATGTTAGTTCCCCCACATTCTTTGTATGCTTAATGGATAAGATTTTCAAGTTCCTTTTTCTTTTCTTCAAAAGCCTTGGTCGCAGCATCATATGCGGCTGCTTTCTCCGCTTCTGCTTTCGCTTTATATTCCAAATACTTTGCATAAGCTGTACCTTTTGCAGATCCAACATCGCTTAATGCACTTTTAAAATAGGATACTAATGTATTTAATTTTTCATCCTTTTCATGACGTTTTTGTTCAAATTCCACTGCCGGAATTTTATTAGCTTCTAAACCATTGCTTTTACTCTCATAATCTCTCTTCGCCGATTCAGCGTCTTGAATTAATTGTTGTAACTCTCTTTCTGCATCTTTTAATTCATCATGCAGTTTATCATACTGATCTCGTTTTCTCGCACTTTCTGTAAAACCAGATGCATTTAAAAAAGCATTGTACAATTCATCTAACATCTTTCTCCCCCTTTAGTACAATAACTACGTAGTTAAATTCGTATATTTAAACATGAATATTCATTACATTAAGAATTAACAAATAATTATTTTTGCATATCGCTATTTTATCAAAGCAATTTTAACATTTCCATATTTTATACAAAGCTTTCGTATTTTTCTTCAATTAAATAGCAATGAATATTTATCATCTAAAAATTATAGTTTCATATAGATTATTGAAATTTTATCCACATTAAGGAAATCAATGACAAATGATCATCATTAACATGTTATAATTGCGATGTATACATTTAATTGTATTAGATGTATATGTGTAATACGTATGTTTAATAAAGTTAGATTAAACTAGGGAGGCTTTCGCTAATGGGCAAGAAAACAAGCAAAGCTAAAAAAATTTTCGGATTCGTGATCACCACAGCACTAGCAACTACAATGATGGTAGGCACAGCAAACGCACAAACAACTACAAATAACTATAAAGTAGCTGGCAATGCGAACACTGTATTTACAGATGTACCAAAGGACCACTGGTCAAAAACTGCTATTGATTACTTAGCAGCAGCAGGACTTTTTAACGGATATGGAAATGGCAAATTTGGTTTTGGGGATAATATTACTAGAGGCCAGGTAACTTCTTTAATCGCTCGTCATTTAGGTTTAACAGCAAACAATGAACAGAGCAATATGTTTAACGATATTAAAAATCATATGTTTGAAAAGGATATTAAAGCTATTGTACAGGCTGGAATTATGACAGGTGATGGAACAGGTGCTTTTCGTCCAGATGATGCATTAACTCGGTATGAAATGGCAGTAGTATTACAAAAAGCATTTCAATTACAATCAAAAGGCCAAAGTAACTTTAAAGATGTACCTCAAGATCATTGGGCCTATAAATTTGTAAATACGCTACGTAGTAACCGAATATCCTACGGTGATGAGGCAGGTAATTACAATGGCAACACGCTTGTGAAACGTGAGGAGTATGCACAATTTTTATATAATGCAATAGCAAAAAACAGAGATTATAATTTCAACATCAATTCAAAAGAAGAAATGAAACAAATGTTAACAACAGCTTTACAGAATGGAACGTTTGGTCCATTTACATTAAATGCATTGGGTAAAGATCTATCTGATGTAAAAAAAGAATATGGAGTGCCTGATGTTTTGAAAAAAGCACCATGTACAGAATGTGATGCACCTAATATAGCAGTATACGGCGATTATAATATTGACATGTACCCTTCGGACGCAAGACATATATGGGTAAAAATGGATATAACTATCAATGAATTAAAAGAGTGGTTTGGTGAACCCGATGAAATCGGAGGGGATATGACTAGCGAAGGCTTTGTATATAATCGAGGAAGCTATTATCTTTATTTCAGCTTCTCTGATGGTTATATTCAACGCGCTGAAATATCTAATCATGAATATAATTAATAAGTTACAAATAATATAAATATATAAAGCATAAAAAATCCTTCAAGAACATGCCTTTTCTTGAGGGATTTTATTTGTCTCTATCTATTTAACATAATACAAAGCTATAAAACTCCTACTGATTAAACTTTATTTTTCTTGATGCTCCGCATCCCATTCACTTAAATACGTTGCATATTCTAGTTCATCTGGATCATCATCTAGTATAGAAATAAACTCTAATTTATTTCCATCACAATCTAAAAAATATACGCTTGCAGCTGGCATCCACCTTTGGACAATTGGTTCTCGATCTCCTTTTCCCTGACTCCCTACTACCTCTATTCCACGTTTCTCTAACCACAATTTAGAAGTCTTTAAAAACTCTAAATCTACACGAAAAGCGAAGTGTTTCGTCTCAAAATCTACATTTGTATGTACTTCCCATAATCCGAGCATTTGTTTTTTGTTTTCTCCTACCCAAAAGAATGCAACTCGTCTTTTCGATAGTCTTTTTGCTAATGTTAAACCTAATTTATTTTGATAGAAATTTATCGCCTTTTCTAAATTTCTTACATGTAAATGAGTTTCATATATGCTTTGTATCATTATATTCATCCCCCCTTTCATATTTTTATAATACAAATACATATATTTGAAATCATCCTACTTTTGTATAATTGTTCGTTCCTACAAAGGTATAAATATGTCCCAGCGCCGAAATTCTATCCATTACGGACTTTTCAATTTACTTTTACATTTTTGTATAGCAAACCCTTCCGCATGAGCTTGTTTTTTTTGAATTGTAAAAAAACCACCCAACTCAAATGAATTGGATGGCTCTATACCAGAAAGAAAATTTGCTATTCGTATTACTTCAATTTCCCCTCAAAAACAATTTTTCTACCGCACGGTTCCACTTCTGTTTTGCCGTCTTTCTTCACTTCATGAAAGATTGGTTCTTCCATGCGACGAGACGGTGCGTAGCCTTCTTGTTCCATACGTGCTAAGCAGTCTGTAATTGTTTCGTTTTCGAGTACTTCAAATTTCTTTTTATTAGGTTGTTTTGTCATGACCTAACCTACTTTCTATTTTTCTTGATGCGAATTGATTCTTCATGTAGATTATATATACCATTGCGAGAATTCCCATTATAATCATAACCGCAATAAAAAAGCTTGTATACTGTATTTTTTCTATAAATACGCCTCCTAATACAGGTCCCATAATACTTCCTAAACTGAAGGCGATTCCAGATAATATATTACCTGCTGGTAGTAAGTGTCTCGGTAATAAATCAGTCATAAATCCAAGTCCTAAAGAGAAGCACGATCCAATGACCATACCAGCTAAAAGCATACAGGCAAAGACGATCCAGTAATATTGATCAAATACTGCCGCAAGCAAGAAAATACCCGTACTTATGCTGAACGTCCACGTTAATATACGGTCTCTTCCATATTTATCACTCAATATACCGAGCGGGATTTGTGTAATAATACCTCCAATCGCGAATGCTGGTATTAAGAAAGAAACATCTGATACAGACCACCCTTGGCGAAGTGCGTATACTGGTAAGTTACTATTTAACATCGCTTCAAGCACACCATATGCAAGTGGACCAATAAGTGCAATCCCAGCTAATCCAACGACTTGTTTATAACGAGAAAATGATGATTCACTTTCCGTATTCGTTTTATCTTGTGCTGGGAATGCATTTTTCGTTGGTAATAGTAAAATCCACCCTATTAAGCAAAGTATAGTAGATACGATAAATGGCGTTGCTAGACCGTACTGAACTGTACTTGCCAAATAAGGACCAATTGCAAAACCAATTCCGCAGAATACGCCGTATATCGATACTTGTCTGCCTATTTTACTAGGGTCCGATGTTGTTGTAATCCACGTTTGTGTTCCGACATGAAGCATATGATCTCCAACGCCAACTAGAAATCTAAGAATAAACCATACCCAAAATGAAAATATTTTTGTAAAAAAGAATAATGAAATAATAACGAGAAAAACACCAATTACGATAATTGGTTTCATTCCAAACCTTTGCATCGGTTTTTCAAGAAACGGTGAAATAAATAATATCCCGATGTATAAGGCCGTCGCATGAATACCGTTAATACTTGAACTAACTCCTTCTTGTTCAAAAATCATGGCGATTGTAGGTAGTAGCATTCCTTGCGATAAGCCAGAAATTGCTGCAACCCCAGCCATAATCCAAAATGTAAAACGCATTGACATCCTCTTCCCTCACCTTCTTCCGCTTTCCATTATAAACTGTTTCTGCAAATGCGTGTACAAAATATTCATAATAATAAAAAAAGAAGCTAAAAGAATGGACCTTTTAGCTTCTTACCCTTCCCAAACTTGTGCTTTCACATTGTAATGAAAGTGCTTAAAATATGGATTTACATAAAATGATGGTCCATATAAATAATGATGAGCATGAGCTGTTGGCTGCTGCATTTGCATAGGAACTACAGCTGGTGAAACTTGCATATACATCGGATTAATCATTATTTTTGTATATAAATGATGATTATATGGTGACTGTGCAATTAAGACTGGTTGATGCATGGATGTTCTCCCCTTTTACTTACAATGTTATAGTATATGCAATACTGTTCATTTCGGGGATTATTTCTGTTCTAACCAATCCTCTACATGCTTTATAAACACATCTAAACAATCAATAAACGGTGAATGACCACAGTCTTCTAACACCTTCAATTCCGCATTCGGCAAATGCTTTGCTAACTCTTCACCGACGACTTGCGGTACGACATAATCTCTGTCACCTTGTATGACGAGTGTAGGAGCTTTAATATGATGAATTTGTTTATTTCCCTCTACAACTCCATTATGTTCATCCGAAATATTAAATGTAATGAGCGCATAATTCACATCTACGAAATTGCGCTGCGTTAACATATCATCTAAATACTTTTCATAACGATCTGGTTCGGGTTGGTTATTTGTATATATTAATAGATTCCATACTGTACGGTAATATAATTTATTCATATTTTTTATCGCATCTAGTACTGGAGCGATTTGTACTGGATCTTGCGCAATTTCTTCTTTTGTCTTTACTAAACTTGATACGATCGGTTGCCCGTTAATATCTTTTTTAAAGATTGGATAGCCTTTCATCCCTACTGATTCTACTAAGATTAACTTTTCTACAAAATCCGGGTGATTTGCTGTAAATTGCATCGCAACACCACCGCCCATTGACCATCCCATTAATGAAAATTTCTCTAGTTTTAATTGATCGATAAAGAGTTTTACATCTTCAGCAAAGTCTTGTAATGAATCTATCGACTTATTATATGTCGATTTTCCAAATCCTCTTAAATCAAGAGCGTAAATATGATATTGACCTTGCAATTTTTCAATGACTAAATCCCAGTGTTGTGACGATGTCATGTTCCCATGAATGAGTACAAGAATTTCTGTATTTTGCCTTCCAACTTCCTGATACGCAATCGTTTCTCCGTTTGATAGTGAAACAAACTCCATTGTTGCAGGCTTAATCATCACAAGTTCCCCCATTCTTTTCAATAGAAAGAAAATTCTTTACTTAATTAAAGAATACCATGTAGAATATATGTTCTCAACATAAAACCTCTACGAATTTTTTACATAAATCAACATGTCTATTACTAGACAATAAGAATAAAAAGGTATATAGTTAGCTAGGTAACTAATTTGAAAGGATCAAACTATATGGACGAAAAACAACATTTTTTTCACATTGTCAGCCAGACTTCTCGAAAGTTTACGAAGAAGTTTAATGAACGCGTATCTCCAACTGGGTTGTTTAGTGCACAATGGGCTGTAATTTTTCGCATTAATCAAACTGGATCTTGTACCCAAACAGAATTGTGCCAGTATTTAAATGTTGAATCCCCAACGATGACTCGTACGTTAACACGTATGGAAACAATGGGCTGGATTATTCGTACAGAAGGAAAAGATCGCCGCGAGAAGCTCATTTCTTTATCAGAAACAGCGATAAAAATGATTCCGCTATGGCAAGAAGAAGTTGATGCTTTCGAAGAAAAGGCGCTAGAAGGTATTAATGAAGCTGACTTACATCAAGCATTTCAAGTGTTACAACAAATTATTAAAAACTTAGATTAAATTGGAGGGATGACGATGCAAAGTGAAAAACTTTGGACGAAGGATTTCCTCGGAACTTGTTTTAGTAGTCTATTTCTCTTTTTAACATTTTACATGCTTATGACTACTCTACCCGTCTACGTTATAGACGGCCTAAAAGGAAAACCTGAGGAAATTGGTTTAGTTGCAACTGTTTTTCTTATTTCATCTGTTTTATGTAGACCATTCACAGGAAAATGGCTCGATGATTTAGGAAGAAAGAAAATATTATTTATTTCACTTTCACTATTTTTAGCCGCTACTGTTATGTATTTCGGTGCGCAAAGTTTATTTTTATTACTTGCCCTTCGCTTCTTACATGGCATTGGGTTCGGGATGGCAACTACTGCAACTGGTACGATTGTAACTGATGTTGCGCCAATTCATAAACGTGGTGAAGCACTTGCTTATTACGGCGTATTTATGAGTCTGCCAATGGTAATTGGTCCTTTTTTAGGTTTAACAATTATTTCCCATTTTTCATTTACTGTACTATTTATTGTTTGTTCCGTATTTTCATTACTCGCATTTTTATTAGGATTAGTAGTGAATATTCCTCATGAAGAACCGGTAAGCAAACAAAAACGAGAAAAAATGAACTGGAAAGACTTAATTGAACCATCCTCTATTCCAATCGCTCTAACAGGATTTGTTTTAGCCTTTTCTTATAGTGGTATTTTATCCTTTATTCCTATTTATGCAAAAGAACTCGGTTTAGGAGAGGTTGCTAGTTACTTCTTTATTGTATACGCACTTGTTGTTGTAATTTCTCGTCCATTTACAGGAAAAATCTTTGATCGTTTCGGTGAAAATGTACTTATTTATCCAGCTATTATTATCTTCACAATTGGAATGTTCGCTTTAAGTCAAGCGCAAACTCCATTTTGGTTCCTAAGCGCAGGTGTATTAATCGGTTTAGGCTACGGAACATTAATTCCTAGCTTCCAAACGATTGCAATTTCTGCCGCTCCAAACCATCGACGTGGTTCTGCGACAGCTACTTACTACTCGTTCTTTGATAGCGGCATTGGCTTTGGTTCTTTCATTTTAGGTATAGTCGCTGCGAAATCAAGTTATCATAATATGTATTTTATCGCGGCTATTATCGTTGCGTTCACTTTACTTCTATATTATGGATTACACGGACGAAAACAAAAATTCAAGAAACAACGTACAGACGGACAAGTATCCGCTTAACATAAATAAGGAAAGTAAACTTCTCCGTTTACTTTCCTTATTTTGTATTTCTTTCAATAGAAGCGTATACTTATAATAGCATCAACAAGGAGGGACCTATATGAAACTAAAAAAATCTCCCCTACTCTTACTCATACTCACATTTATATTTGTAATTACAGGGCTTGGTTTTACTTACTTCAAACATAATAAAATGACTCCATCTAAAGATAATGTCACTAAGAAAAATTGGTTAGACGATCCTTACTTACGTTGGTCGTACACGCATATGAAAGAATTCACCTTAATTAACGAGGTACATAATAACCCTAATCAAATTTCCCACTTCCCTACTGCATTACAAAACTTAGACGATTTTGCTGTGGAGCGTAGATTCGGAAATACAACGCCTCTAAAAAAACTTTTAGACGAAAACAAAACAGATGCTTTCGTCGTTTTACATAATGGACAACTTGTTTATGAACGATATTTCAATGGATATAAAGAGAATGAACCTCATGGTATGGCATCATTAGCAAAAGTATTTACCGGGGCAATTATACAATCTCTCGCTGAAGCAAATCGTATTGATGTAGAGAAAACGGCTGAAACGTACGTAAAAGAATTAAAAAACACACCTTTCGGTAATGCCTCGCTGCAACAATTAATGGACATGCAAGTTTCTGCAGAATACCCGACTCACGGATATGAACATCCAGCGTTAGAAAATCAAGATGCGCAACTATATTTAGCTAGCAATATTTTACCTCGAGGTAAAAACTACGACGGTCCGATGAGCATTTATGATATGTTGCGAGAAGCGGAAGAAACTGCACCATCTGGTTCTACTTTTTCTTACGATGACGGATCAGCTGAAACGCTCGCTTGGATTATTCGAAACATTACTGGTAAATCTCTAGCTGAAAATGTAAGTGAACGAATTTGGTCTCAAATTGGTATGGAAGAAAACGCGTATTACGTTACAGATGAAACAAAAGTAGAACAAGCAAGCGCTGGCTTAAATGCAACTGCTAGAGATATGGCTAGATTTGGACAATTACTATTAAACAACGGGGAATATAATGGAAAGCAAATCCTCCCCTCTTCTATTACTGAAGATATAAAAAATGTCCAAGAAGGTGAACTTGAGGTTGGCCCTGGATCTTCCATTTCTTATCATAATCAATGGTGGATTCCGCACAATGAACAAGATGCTTTCGAAGTGTTAGGTAGTTACGGACAAACACTTTACATCGATCCGAAAGCAAATATGGTAATTGTCCACTTCTCTTCTAACGCTACGCCAAGTAATGAAATCCATTCAGTTTACTCCAATATGTATATTGATATTGCGCATCATTTGGAGAAGCTTCCACAGTAGTGGAAGCTTTTTTTATTGGAGTGTTTTATTTACACCAAACCTATAAGTTATTAGAAGATACTGCAACAAGAAATACCATTTAAAAAAGAATCTCTCTTGATAAAGAGAGATTCTTTTCTTATTTCTTTTTCTTTTCTGTCGGTTGGCTTTGTTTAGCGAAATTAGATGAATCATCGAAATTCGGTTGCTTTTTACCAGCATTATTACTTCTACCTTTTCCCATATGTAATCCCTCCCTTCACCCTTACTATTCCCAATAAAAAATTCCTCTTGCATCCAAGAAGAGTTTTTTATTGTCTCTTATTCATAATGTCCAACAGTTCTCGTAGTACTTCCAACACTCCCGGTTCTGCCATACCATATTGAATACTTTTAACCACGGTGTTGATGGTGGTCATCATGCTGAGCTTGATAAAGAACAGCTTGCGGATAAAAACCCCTGTATATTCCATACATGTGAAAGAAGTTTTAGTGGCATTTTGACTCACCCAAGCACATAAAGTAACTAAATACTTGCTTGGTACCTACCTGTTTGTTGCACAAAACCAACATCTCTAGCAATATCTCGTAAGATATTTGGAGATAAGAATCTTTAAAATTCTTGAGCAAATAATTGTAATTCATCAGATACAGAAATAGACATAAAAAAACGCTATCCTTTCCTATGTATTTACAGAAAGAATAGCGTTTTTTTCATTTTAATGGTATTACTTGATAGTGATGTGTATTCCTATGAAAGCTAATATACAAATAACATCAATAAACTTGTAACTATCCCAACCCAAATGCAGAGAATGAAACAATACCCCATAATGTCTTTAATTTTCAATCCCAGCACACCTAAAAGAGGTAGTGCCCAGAACGGCTGAATCAAATTTGTCCATGCGTCCCCCCAGCCTACCGCCATAGCGATAGTAGCCGGATCTACACCTAACTTCAATCCTGCCGGAACCTGCAGTGGCCCTTGCAAAGCCCATTGTCCCCCGCCAGATGGTGCCAATAAGTTCACCAATCCCGCTGACCAATATGTAAATATATCAAATGTATCCTTTGACGCAATGGATGCCATCCATTCAATGATTGAGCTTCCCAACCCTGAACTACCTAAAACAGCGATAATCCCCGCATAAAATGGAAACTGTAGGATAATCGGAGAGATGGATTGCGCAGATTCTTTGAATCCTTGTGCAAAGTTACCAAGAGAACCATGCAGGAGCAAACCAAGTGACAAGAAAAACAAATTAATGATATTTAAATCTAAACTACGACCGTTCACGAATTCATAAACACAATACAACGTGCCAATTGCACCTAATACTATTCCTAGAACCGGTGTCCATTCTAGTTTTTCCGCAACAGTTAAATTCTTTTGAGGAGGTTTTACAAAAGAATTTGTATCAGTTTCGGGTGCTTTATAGCTGATAATCCCACTTTTTGGAGCCATAAGTACAATAATAATTGGCATCGTGATGAGTAGAGCGAAAAAAATAATTAGAGTAGAATAACTAAAGATTGTTTGTGAGGTAGGAATAATTCCAATCATATCTACAAGAAAATGATCCTTTGTGGCAATTGTCAGGCCAATAGAACTTGAAAGACCTGCGCTATATAAGGCTGTCGGAGCATAAGCAGCTGCTACAAGTAATGGAAAATGTGCATTCGGATTCTTTTTCGCTACTTCCTTCGCAATGATCGCTCCCACAACTACAGCTAGTCCCCAATTGATATAGTATGCAATTGCACTGATCAAAAATGTCATCGTATAAGCCTTTTGAGGTGTATCGGCTAACTTTGCAATAGACTGCAAGCCTCTATTAATAAACGGGACAGAAGCTAGCGTCATCCCTGTAACCATTAGCAATACCATTTGCATTGTAAACGTTAAATAAGTCCAAAATCCATCCCCCCAAGATTTTACGATTTTGTACGGATCTGAGGGATTCATCAACAAAGCTATAATGAAAGTAAATAAAGTGAGCAGCACCGCAATAACAAAGGCATCTGGGACATATTTCTGAGACCATCTCGAAAATACATTTGCACATCGTGTAAGCAATGATTCTTTCTTTCCTGGCTCTGGATTTGTCTCCAATAAGGAATGTTTCATAAATATTCTCCTTTCTAAATTTTAATAAGGTAAATATAAATAACATTCCACAAAAGAAAATAAAATCCTTTTACACTTGCTGCACACGAATCAACTAGATCTACATTCGAATATCTAAATGCCGTTACTTTCAATCTCTCAAATACGTTTATGTTACTATTGGATATTTCATCTCCTATTCCTTTGCTAAATGCCATTTAATGATATGTCCAGCGTGTGTAAGACCTCCTCCAAACCCATAGAGTAAGAGAGTGTCCCCTTTTTTCACCTTTCCTTCATTCATACCTATGTCTAATGCTAATGGAATGGAGACAGAAGAAGTATTTCCCATGTATGTTACACTTGTTAACGTTTTATCCAGTGGGAAACCTGATTTTTCACATATAGATTCAATCATTCGTAAATTAGCACTATGTGGAACAAACCAGTTCACCTCTTCCAGTTGTAACTCTGCTTGACATAACAATTCTTTAATACCAATTGGTAGTGTCCGTGCTGCCCACTTATATACTTCTCTTCCATTTTGAACTATCTTCCCATGTGTTCTTAAAGGATTTCCAAACATGGTAGTAGATAAATTTTTACGATATACATGCATACCTCCTTCCCCATTTGTCCCAATATGGGTAGCTATAAAGCTAGACTCTTCTTCATCTTTCTCTACTAAAACAGCTGCGGCTCCATCTCCAAATAAGATACATGTAGTTCGATCTGTATAGTCTGTAATCTTAGATAAGGTTTCTGTCGTTACAATTAAAATCTTGCGATGAAGGCCAGATGTAATTAAACCATTCGCCAGATGTAATCCATATGTAAAACCAGCACAAGTCGCATTGAAATCAACAGCACCTGTATGTTGAATATTAAAATACTCTTGTATTTGGCAGGCTACACTTGGAAAAGTGTAGTCAGGCGTAGTTGTTGAAACGAGAATACAATCCACGTCGACAAGACTTTTATGATAACGTTCCACTAAGTTTTCAATAGCTTTAAAAGCTAATGTAGAGGCATATTCGTTATCACCAGTAATTCTTCTTTCCTTCATCCCAGTTCTTTGTACAATCCATGCATCATTTGTATCTACTAATTTTTCTAAATCATCATTGGTCAGCTTTTTTTCAGGTACATAGGTACCAATAGCTGTAATTCTTGCTTTTGATTGCATACATTTATCCCCCTTTACTATTTTTACACTTAGTTATATAATCAAATAATAGTACTAGGTACTAATATTTGTCAATATTCAACAAATAGAAGAAATTATTCCCCATCGTTATCCCCTTTTATTAATTGATCGGATCATTGAAGTAGAAGAAGGAAAGCGTGCAGTTTAGATCCAAAATGTTGTAACTAATGAAGGATTTTTTACTAGTATTTTTTCTGGCTATTCAGTCATATTTAACGTCCTTATTGTAGATGCCCTTTTAACATGAATAAATCCGTAGAAGTTTATTGAAAAATTTTCTCGAGAAGAACAATGCTAAAACCCTGTATTGATGTAGAAAAAAGAAATTCAGAATAATATAAAGGGAGAAGAGTGATGATTGATATTTTAAAGATTTTTGCGGCCTTAGTTTTGGGATACCTTTTAGGAAGCCTTAATACAGCGGTAATTGTAGGGGTAATATATGGCAAGGACATAAGAAGCCATGGAAGCAAAAGCGCCGGGCTTACCAATACTCTGAGGGTACTTGGGAAATCTGCTGCGGTGTTTGTTCTTGCGGGAGATATATTAAAAGGGGTAATTGCCTGTTATATAGGCTTGTTCCTTAGCGTTTACTTTTATTCGGGAGAGGCTAAAGATTGCGTAAGCCTTTTAGCGGCGGGCGCAGGAGCGGTTATAGGGCATAACTGGCCGGTATATTTTGGGTTTAAAGGAGGAAAGGGAGCACTTACAGCAGTGGCTGTACTGTTTATGGTTGACTGGGTTATGGCCCTTTTATGCCTTGGCTTTTTTGTGATAATAGTAGCTTTAACCCGTTATGTCTCTTTAGGTACAATATGTGCTACATTGCTTGTTGCGGTCATTTCATTTATTCCTGTTTTTGGGAATACCTTATATTTTTATATATTTGCATTCCTAATGGCGTTTATGGTTATTTTCAGGCATATGGAAAATATACAAAGGCTGCTTTTAGGAACAGAAAATAAACTTATTTTTCCACGGCGTTGAGCATGTCGTCAAAATAGAAAAAAATTGGGGTTAGTTAACCGTTTAAGGGGGACGGCAACGATTCTTTACTTTTGGAGCCACTCAAGAAAAATGTACTTTATAATCCTATTTTTGGTATATCTCCTACCTTAGTAGCAATAAAGGGTTAATATAAGTCATCACATCATGCGTAAATATTAACGTACACATTGAATAGAAGAAATCAAAAAATACGTTATCCTTTCCTATGATTCTACAGAAAGAATAGCGTATTTTTTATTTTAGGGGGTATTTTGTTTTGTTAGCTTGATAGCGATGTGGTGCTATCCCATACCCATCAAACTAAAATTTTATGGTTCTTTGACTACTAATAATGATGTGTCACGTTAACCTGACGTGTATAGAATATACACCATAAATTTTATTGGATAAGCACACAAGCTAAATTATTCTATTTGAATACAAAATATTCTTTATGTTAAGTTAACTATTGATATATATAGAATTCATTTTTTATTTCTTATCGATTTACATTCATAATCTTTAATTTCCTGATCATCCACCACATATGGGCAAGGATCCTCTCGAATAAAACGTACTGCATTTAATCCTATCATTTGGGCTGGTATTGACGTATTACCATCCGGTAAAATCGGAGAGATAGAAAGGTCAGCAACTTTAAGATTTTTGGTCCCAAAGACATTCAAAAATCCATCAAGAACTCCTTCTTTAATATTTTTCCCCATCTTACATTGCCCTCCGAAGTGAGTGAAAAGGGAATACGAAGCTCTGACAAAACCAGCCAATTTAGCCCGCTTTTCATTATCGTCCAAAATTTTAAATATACTTTCATCAGGAAAGACTACTTGATAGATGCCTTCCGGATCGAGTTCACGTGCTCTAACAATCATATTATACGTCTCAATATATTGATCCACCATGAAATTTAGGTCATCTGGATTTGCCAACGGGTTTAAATCAATAGTTGGATATGCCTCTGGGTCACTATGAGAAACCATGACAGTACCTCGGCTGCTTGGATTTACATCTGCAATTCCGATACTCATAATATTACTAGAATTTGTCTCATTAAAATCCCAACCATTTATCGCAATTTCCTGACTGGGTACAAAAAACGGAAATGGAAGGCCTAATAATTGAAGGCGCCGGCCACCAATAGGGTTATTGACTTTTTTAAATGCTCCAAATGCTCCTGGCTGATTAGGATCAGCAGCCAATACCTGAAGAAGTCTTCCTGTTTCCACTCTAATTCCCATACCGACAGAATAGTGTGTTTGGAAGTTGTATCCGACTTGAGGGCTTTCTACTAAAGGCGATATGCCAGCTTTAGCTAAATCTTCAGGCTTACCAATACCTGAGCGTTGAAGTATGACGGAGGAAAATTGGCCTGCAGAGACAATGATTCCTTTTCGGGCATAACTTCGTTGTGACACCCCATTCTTAACATATTGAACGCCAACAGCAATGTTAACTCCTCTTTTTTCTTTAAATAGAATTTTATCTACTGTTGTTTTTGAAAAGATGACCAATTTTCTCTGATCAACTCCAAATTCATCTGATTGGAATTCATTTCCTTGCGTAACAATTTGATTGTTTAAATATCCGGTTGCCGTCGAGGAACGAACCAATTTTCCATTTTCCATCTTTTGAATATATTGGCCTTTTAAGGCTGTAACATCTCTTATCCCTGTATTGTAATCCTCTGCAATTGGTATATTAAAAACTTCTGAAGCGGCTTGTGCTAAAGTTTGGATTAATCCTTGATCAGGAATGTTTTGTTGTCTAATAAAAATAGGTCCGTTACTTCCACGTTCTTGAGGACTTTGCGTCATTCCTGTATACGTTTCATTTTTAATAAATAATGAGCGAATACTATCATAATTCCATGCGTTATTATCAACTAATTGTGCCCATACATCATAAAGATCACGACTGCCACGTACAGCTAACATCTGATTATGTTCAGAACTTCCACCAATGACACGACCACTTTGTGTTATCAACTGACGACCTAACGTTTGCTCAATTATAGTAGTGACATGAAATGAATGTCTATTATCAGCAGCATTTAAAATAGAAACTATAAGATTAGGACTGCTTAATTCCTCTGTCATATTTGTTCCTGCTTCAAGAACAAGCACGGAAGTACATTTATCATCCGTTAATTCTTTAGCAATTACCCCTCCGGCAGTACCGGCACCAATCACAATATAATCAAAAATATATTTCTTTGACATCCTATTATTCCTTTCAGTATAAAATTTAAAACAATAAATTCCTATACAATATACTATTAACATATCGGGTTGGCTGCCTGTACTTATGTAGTAGATTAATAGTTTAGAAATGGCTTAGCTCTTATAATAGGATGCTATGTTAACTTTACATGAATATCATATTGCATAAACTTAGCTTGATAGCGATGTAGCTAGCCTATAAAAATCCATATATAGACATTTATAGATTTTTGTTTTTAAATCATTGCAACCATCCGCCGATTTGAAAGATTGTTTACTCCTTCTATTTTTTCATAGCCTTATCGACATTTTGATCGAACGTTTCTTGATAGAGATCAACCGAAGTTTTCACCTCTTCAATCAGTCCATCGCAGAAAGCAACAACGTCTGTTCCTGTAACTTCAAGCACCTTTAAATACCCGAATTTTCAATCTATTGAAGATTATCACCTAACCAACCTCGAATAATTGACATACATAAGGAGGTTGATCTATTTTGTTTCGTTCATTTACAAATGGTTGCGTCGCCTTAGTGCAACGCTTCTTGCCAGAACCGTTTATTTTATCATGTTTATTAACTGTTTTCGTTATCTTCTTCGGCATGTTTGCAACGCACCAAACACCGGTTGAGATGATTAATCATTGAGGCAAATAGTGAAGGACTTTCACTTGGCGGAGCTATTTCTAATTTCTTTATTAGCATTTCAAACGAAACGACTTTCCCGCTCTTTACATTTTTAAGTGCTGGCATCGTTAATATTTTCGTTCCATCTGGTGGCAGTCAATGGGCTGTACAAGCACCAATTATGATTCCAGCTGGCGCTGAACTTGGTGTACCTGCTGCAAAAACAGCGATGGCCATTACGCGAGGCGATGCTTGGACGAATTTAATTCAACCTTTCTGGGCATTACCAGCATTAGCGATAGCTGGTTTAGGTGCTCGTGATATTATGGGATTTTGCGTTGTTAACTTACTATATGCTGGTTTTATCATTAGTCTATGCTTCTTATTTATTTAAATAAAAAGCTAGTTTTATACTAGCTTTTTTACATAATAAATTATTTACCCCGCATTAACGGGCAGTAAACTCTCATCCATACGCAAAGCAGTTAGGTGTGAGATCAACTGCCCGTAAATGCCCGATTGGTTCAACTAATAATCAGTGGGAAGAACAAAACCCCCACTGATTAAAGTTTCACTTTATTTCCCATGCAATTTATAATCGTTTCCCACCCTATCTCCGTAAGATGTAATGACTCAAATGCAAAAAAATCTTCACATACTTTTTCAATTAGATGTGGATTTCCCCTTAAGAAATCCCACCGTAACACTTTAGGAAGAAAATACATTTCATATTCTTTACTTCCCCGTACCACCTCATCCACTTCTCTTTCACAAATGCCTCGTATTAAATAATCATTTCTTAATTGTATTTGAACTTGCCCGAACACTTCGCTACATTTCTTCAATTGAAGTAAACATGTAATGTACGTCCGAAAAAGTTCATCATCATACTGACAACACTTTATAATACGATCAAGTTCATTCATAATGTACGAGCCTTTTCTTTCATAGTTAAAGCTTCCCCTTCTTTAACATCTTCTCTACAACTTGCACGTTTTTCGAACTTTGCAACAATCGGTTTAATACTGTAAGTAACTCCTCTTTTTCTAAATCTTCCAGTTTCTCTTTAACTGTACTCTCACCTACATGTTGAATATCATAAACAACTGCCGCCATATGCTTGCAAAGATTCTCATACGGACATTCGCAGCTACTTTCTGCGAAATCTTCTAGATCAATAATTACTTCATAGTTTCCTGCATTTCCAGTAACAAAAGCAAATACTTTCTTATCGTGTATTTCAACATCTTCTACATGCCCATCTTCGTAATATTCATATCCTCTATCTATAATATACTTTGGAATCCATTTCGTTATATCTTTTAATAAGTAAGCGTACATACTTGCACCTCTTCCTTTAATTCCCTTTTGACTTAAAAAAACCTGCATGTTATTCTAATAACTGTCAAATAGCGAGTCTATATGACAAAACGACTGACACCTATTCGGCGGAGGTGTCTCTTTTCATTTGCAGCCGATACGAAGTGCCTCTTTCAGGCACATTCAATCTTTGACACTACACACTCAACACCATTCCCTGTATCAGGCTGCTTTAGCAGTCTTTTACACTACATACTTCAAAAAAAAGAGAGCCTAGCTCCCTTTTCTCGCCTTATAAAATACCCCTTTTTCAGCATAGAGATATTCATCATCAGCTAAAGTAATTTTCCCATCCAGTTTTAGTTCGTCTAATAGCCTTGATAAATAAAATTGATGTAACATCTTTTTCGTGAATTTTCCTTCATGATGCGAAACGATATGTTCTTGAATATCTAACAATGATATTGGCTTATCTTGCTCTATCATATATTCATAAACTGTACTACGCAGTTTTACGTATTTTTCGAGTGTCACAGTAATGCGCAACCCCTTTCTTCTTAATATAAATTTTCGTAATCGGTTTTTTTTGCAACAAAAAAACCTCTCCGATAAGAAGAAGTTACGTATATCTTCGTCTTATCTCCCAGAACAAATATGTTCTGCTGGAATTAGCACCTGCATCGCGGTTGCTGGGTTTCATCGGGCCAGTCCCTCCACCTCTCTGGATAAGAAAATATTCACTTTAAAATTAACTATACGTAATTTCACTTTAATTGTCAAACAAATATAACAAATTATATTTTCTTTTTTACTGTTCATACTATACATATATGAACATTCAAGGAGGAGTATGAAATGCATCAAAACGCCCGTGGATATGTACAAGATTCTTTTCAATCATTACAAGAAGCAAAACATTGTTTAGAAGAAGCACTACAGACTGTTGAAAAAGATTTTAATCGCGCTCGTATTGAACAATCCCTTTATGCGATCGAACAAGCTATTCAACGCTGCGATTACACCGTTCACATTTTAGAACAAGATTGAAAAAACTTCCCATCATACGGTGGGAAGCTTTTTCAAATGGCATACTTCATTATTATTGCCGTTATGATTAGAAAATATACAGAATTAACAATTTCTAAAATTCCTACTTTTATGATAGAGATTTTTTTGCCATACAACACAATTGCTCGAATAACACTTGGTACAAAAATAAGAGAACACCACGGATTCATAGTAAAAATGATAATCGTTAATACAATATGATACCCCCAAGATATAAGACGATATTTCGGGTTATTTTTCTCACGAATCATCGTTTTTACATAAAACGTACTTCCTAAAAAATATAAAAATGAAATAAGCGCAATGAATAATGCTGTTGTATCTATGAGTTTCATTGAAAAATAATAACTGACTAAACCACCGATACAGAAAACAATAATCGCGCTAATGTCATTTAGTAATGCTCTTTCATTCTTTTGACGAGCGTAATACATATTTACAATAAACAATGGAATCATGACTACTACGAATAAAAGAATTCGCCATTCATATAATAAAGAAATCATTCCAAATATGAATGCAATCATAAAATACACAATTGCAGCGTGTAAAAACTCTTTTTTTCGTCTTTGCTTTATGTACATGAGAAATGGATACGTTGCTAAATAGATAAAGAACCACGCTAAAAACAATGGAATATGATAAATGGTAGGTTTCCCAAGTATGACACTTAATAGAAACGGTATAACAAGCATGGCCCATGCACCATGTTGCTTCGGAATAACTAACTTCATTAACTATACACCTCCCTTTTGAAAATAGTTCTCACCTACTATTATACAAATAATTTTATATAATAACGGATATATATTAGATCTATTTTTTGACAACAAAAAATGCTCCTTACAATATGTAAGAAGCATGAAAGAGGCAAACGAATATGTAAGTCGCGACCCTACCTTATAAGAGTATGCTTTTCTATGCCATGTTATGCTTATCTAATATGCCATATTTCCTTTTAAATCTTGTAAGAATCGTAATCCAAGATGTACTAAATAGTAGTAGAAAAATAACATTCGATATCGCGTGACTAAGATCGAAATAAAAACTTGCAGTATAGTAAGCAATAACTGTTTCCCACGTTGCTTCCTGTATAAACCCAAGAAGACCCCAAAAATTCATAATCCAGCCAAATAGAAATCCAACGGCAAATCCATATATGAGTCGTCCCCATAGTTTTTTCATCAAAAATGTATTTCGGAGTAATCCTGCTATGAAGCCAATCATACCCCACGAAAACATTTGCCACGGCGTCCACGGACCTTGTCCTAAAAAGATGTTAGACACAATCGCCGCTGTTGCACCGATCATAAAACCAGTTTCACTCCCAAACACAATTGCAGAAACGATAATAACGAAAGAAGTCGGTTGTACACTCGGTAAAATCGAAAATGGTACGCGGCTAACTGCTGCTATTGCCGCTAATACGGCAACGAGAACAATTTCACGTGAAACAAACGCCTTTCTTTCAAAGCGGATATAGAATGGTAACATAATAATAGCTAATACAAACAAACTACTTACCATGTAATAACCGTCCATAATAAGTGTTGTAAAGAGTAATGTACCTATTAGTAGCGCAAAAATACATATTATGAATGCAACATATCGTTTGGACACGCTTCGTACACATCCTCCCACGTTAATGCATATGGCAATTCTTTTCGAATGAATCGATTGATAGATGTTGTATAAAAGAAGTTACCACTAAAAAATTCTTTCGGTGCATCATTCATAATAACTGTTCCATCAAATAACATCATGCATTGATCCACGTATTTCGCCGCAAATTCAATATCATGCGTTGCCATTACAATCGTTGTACCTTCTTTTTGCAGCTTCTTAAATAGCTCTCCTACTCTCTCTTTCTTCCATGGATCCAATCCCTTTGTCGGTTCATCCAGTAATAATAACGTTGGCTTTGACAATAACGTTGTACATAACGCGAGTAATTGTTGCTCTCCCCCGCTACAATCATGCGGATGGCGTTCTTTAAGCGCATATAGCCAAAACTTTTTAAGCTGTTGTTCTGCCATTTCTCTTCCTTGTTCTCCGTATAATTCCCGTGCACGTTCATACACTTCATCCCACACTGTATCAAATGTAAAATGATAATATGGATGCTGCGATACATACCCGATCCTTTTAAACCGTTCTTTCGAATCAATTTTATGTATCACTTTCCCATTCCACTTTACTTTCCCTCTTCTCGCTTTTTGTAACCCCGCTAAAATCATCAAAAGTGTAGACTTACCTGTACCATTTTTTCCAACAAGAGCTACCCATTTTCCTTTCTCGATCGATACTGTTAAATCTCGTAAAATAAGCGGACTATTTTTTTCATATTGAAAAGATATATGCTCTGCACTTAAAATAATTTCTTGCTTTTCACTTTGTGCTATTGGCTCATATACATATGATATTGCTGAAAAATCATTCATTTTCATTTGCGCCTCTCGCACTGTAAACGGAATATCTTTCGCATTCCACTCTAAAAACAATCTTGGAATTTGCGGAATAAATGGACGGAACTTTTCTACTTCCCACATATTCGATACAACCGTTTTCGGACTACCGTCATACACGATTCGGCCGTTATTCATGCAAATGACGCGCGTTGCGAGTGGTATTACTTCATCTAAACGATGTTCACTTAAAATAATCGTAATTCCAAGCTCTTCATTAATACGCTTTAACAATCCTAAAAACTCTTTTGCAGCAATCGGATCTAACTGCGCTGTCGGTTCATCTAATAATAGTAGTTTCGGCTGCATAACTAATACCGCAGCTAAATTGACAAGTTGCTTTTGCCCGCCAGATAGCGTATGAACAGATTGGTGCAATAAATCTTGAAATCCTAAGAAACTAATAAGCTCAGCTATTCGTTTTTGAATAATATGAGATGGTAACCCGATATTTTCTAAAGAAAATGCTAATTCTTGAATCACTGTATCCATTACGAGCTGGTTTTCTGGATTTTGAAACACCATTCCAATTTCTTGTGCAGATAATAAATCTGGTACTCCCTCTAATAAAACACCTTCATAAAACAACTCTCCCGAACGCGTACCGATTGGAAGTAACTCCTTTTTAAAATGTTTTAATAAAGTCGTCTTCCCAGAACCCGATCCGCCCACAAGTGTAATGAACTCACCTTTTTGAACAGAAAGAGAAATATGCTGTAACGCGTATTCGTTTTCATCAGCATATACAAATGATAAATTGTTTATTTCTGCATGCGCCACCATATCCACTCCCTTCCTTCCATCATAATTGGTAAACTAATAAACATCGTAAATACTACAAACATCATCCCGTCGTATTGCTGAAATAGCATAGATTCGACTTTCGGATAAATAATTAATTTTCCTCCGCCATAATTACTAAAGATGACAGCAGCTATAAATAGAATTATTAAATAACTGAGCATATACCAATCGCGTTTTTCCATTCTATATCGAATATACGTTGTACGCTTCGTTACACCAAATCCACGAGCTTGCATAGAATCGGCCGTTTGCAGTGCATCTTCTAACGAACAAATTAATAACACTTGCAACAATTGCATACCATTTTTCACGCGTTCAATAATGGAACCTGCATCAACTTGTACACCTTTCGTTTTTTGTACGAGTGTAATTTTCTGCAACCGCCTAATAAACAACGGCACAAACCTTACTGTAATCATCGTTAACAATGCAACTTTCGGTGAAATTCTAGAAAACAAATATAAAAATTTATGACTTGAAATAATATCATTATACGACGCGAACGTGAACATAATCGCAACTAGTAATAATCCCATTACTAGTCCGAACATAATTGCCTCAAGCTTAATACGGCTATCACCTAACCAGAATAACGTAGTTCGGCCTCTATGCGTTAATAACGAATTAAATAAAATCACCATAAAAAAGAAGACGATTGTGCCCGGTAACATTTTTCTTATCTTTTCGCTATTCCCTTGCATCACATTTAACATAACGATTAATAGTATTGCTCCAATTAAAAAAAGAGGATGAAGACACATCATACATAGTATCATCACCCCGATATAATAGAAAAAATTCACAAAAGGATGTAAAGAAGAAAAACTTATTTTCATAGTCCTTTACCGAATGCCTTTCTTATTTTAATACAAACACCCACTCGATTGTATCTCCTGGTTTTACTGTCACTACACCAGCACTATGGTTTGGAAACGAACCGTTCACACGATATTTCCATCCACTAGTAGCGGTAATATCTTTTTCATATAAATCATTAATCCCTTTTACATAAATACCGTCTTTAGAGCCCATCGCATCCACATCTAATCCTGTACGCTGCAATACTTTATAAACAGTATCGCCTTCTTGTACATCAATCTTTTTCGCACCTAATAAGTATCCTTCATTACCTTTTACGGAAATAGTAACTTGTTTTGCTTTAGGTTCTGGTATTGGATCTGGTTTTTTTGGTTCAGGAGTTGGTACTGCCGGAGTCGGTATCGTTTTCTCCTCTTTATTCGGATCAACCTTTTGCTCCTGCTTCGGTGTTTCTTTCGGCTGATTCACAACCTTCGCTTCTTCATTTACTTCTTGCGCTTTCGGTTGCTGTTGTTTCTCTTCTTGTGCTTTTTGTTGTTCTGGTTGTTTCGTAGCAGCCGGTTGTTCCTGAGGCTTTTCTTCTTTCTTTACTTCTGGTTGTTCCTGAGGCTTCTCTTCTACTTTTTGTTCTTGTTTCTCTTTTTGCTCTTCTTGCTTATTTTGCTCTGGTTCAGCCTGTTTTTCTTCCGGTTTTACTTTATCTTTTTGTTCTTCTTGTTTCGCTACCTCTTCTTGCTTTGGTTCTACCTTCTTCTCTGGCTGTACAGCCGCCTCTTCACATCCGGCAAGTAGCCCGAGCGAAAGCATTAAAGAAATGAACCATTTCACCTTACTCATCTTATCTCTCACCTTTCATACGAAAATTAGGAGCAAATGATTGCTCCTAATTTTTGTTAAGCTGCTTTACGTCTCCATAATACATATGCAGAAGCAATACATAATACACCCATACCTACTTCTGCAGCCGCACTATGAGAAGATGCTCCTGTTTTTGGTAGCATGTTATCATTTCCGGATTTTTTATTTTTAGCCGGTTCGTTATCTACAACAACTTTTACATTTTCATTTTTTGTTTCTTGTTGCACTTGTTTTTCTTCTTGTGGTTGTTCAGTAACTTCTTTTTCTACTACAACTTTTTCTGAATCCACATTAGGTTTTGTATCTATTTCAGTGACAGATACATTTGACCAATCATAAATCGATTTCCCAGGCTCTTTAAACTGAATTAAAGCTAATAATGCTTGCTCTGTAGCTATTCCACTACCGTTTTGATCACTTGGTAACCATTTGAATTCACCATTTGGAAGTTGATATGACAGTAGATTTTGCATTGCCTTGTGAAGACGATTTTGATCTACATCTTTAACAAGTGATAATCCAATAATTGCTTGCGCAGTACTATTTGAATTTTCTTGTCCATCTGCAGAAAACCCGCCATTTTCTAGCTGCTCTTTATATAAATACGCAACAGCTTTTTGCACAGCTGGTTTCACATCTGGTCGCTCTTGATAAGGAGCTAATGCTGATAACACCATAGCCGTTACATCAACGCTACTAGCACTTTCTTTACTGCTTGCACTATCATAAGTCCAGCCACCATCTGTGTGTTGCGTGTTTAAAAGTGACTCTACTAACGCAACTCGATTCCATTTTGATTCAACTGGAATCTCATATTTCTTCGTATCAAATGCAAGTAAAGCAAATGCATAACCTGTAACAGAATTCACTTTATCTGATTCATACAATTTTTGAACTAAGTTATGTTCTCCTACCTTTTTAGGATCTGCATTCATTGCATTCATCATAATAATCGTTCTAGCTAAATCTGTTGCTGAAAAACGATTCACACGCTTTTCTACTTTTTCTGTTACTGCTTTAACGTAATTTAATTGCGCCTCAATTGGTACATTCTTACCAGAACGAGCAAGTCCTAAAGCTACCCAATCACTTTCAATTCCATCTTGTAACATCTTTTCAGACGTTTTAGAAATTGCTTCGTTTACTTGTGCTGCAGGAACTTGAATGTTCTCTTGCTTTGGTTCTTCTGGTTTTGGATCATCTGTCTTTGGTTCTTCTGGTTTTTCTTGCTTTGGATCATCCGTCTTTGGTTCTTCTGGTTTTTCTTGCTTTGGATCATCCGTCTTTGGTTCTTCTGGTTTTTCTTGCTTTGGATCATCTGTCTTTGGTTCTTCAACAGTTTTACAAGTTCCAAATTTATCTAATGTTTGTTGTAATGTTTCTTGACTCATATTGCTCCAGTCTGAAACATAGCGGAATACAATAACGTCTCCAGACTCTAATTTATAACTATCTGCCCCAACTTGTGCAGCTTTATCATTTACATCATACAACCAACCGCTTGTGTCCCCAGCCATTAAGCCGTCAATGCCTTTTACATACGTTCCAAACGACATCGTTTCAGATGTTACTTTGTCCCCCATGACTTTTTGCAGCAAACTTAAAGCTGTTTCCCCATCTTCAATTTGCTCTTCTTTCGGACATAACATAATGCCTTTTTGTGATTCACCAATAATTGCAAGTTTTGCTGTATTTCCTTCAGCAAACGTAATATGTACTGTATTCGCAAAAGAAACAAATACAAGTGTAACTGCCATTAACGACGTAAGCAGCCATTTTTTTAATGTTGCCATCCCAAAATTTCCTCCCTTACTACCATTTACACAAAAAAAGGCCCTTCAAGGGCGTGCGATTGACACTCTTTTTTTGTAAGTGCCGAACAAAAATGCACAACACCTCCTACCCGCATCATTTGCGGCTATATTTGTATAGGAAAAATAATTTCGTTTATGAACGTATCATTGTGATAACATTCACTTTTCTAGGCAAAACTAACTTCCATTTAAGTTATCGTAAAACGATAAACCTATACATTCTGTAAATTATAAATTTCTGTATTATTTTACTATTGACAAAGGATTTTGTCCACGCTTTATCGGATTTATTTTGTAAGAATAATAACTTTCTAATCTCTTAACTATGCAAACTCTTTTCACTAATAATAACCCCATCTTCATCCGCATAAACATATTCATTTGGCTTCCATTCTACTCCTCCAAATTGTAATGAAATATTCCTGTCGCCTTTTCCTTCTTTTACACTTCTATTTGGCATCGTTCCTAACGCTAAAATACCAATATTAATATTCTTTAGTTCACTAGAATCACGAACATATCCATTCACAATAATCCCTGCCAGCTTTCTTTCTTCCGCAATAGCTGCCAAATTATCGCCGAGTAACGCACAATTCGTAGAAGCTCCTCCATCAACAACTAATACCGTTCCTTCTGGTAATGTTTGCAATCCTTCCTTCACTAGTACATTATCATCCTTCACTTTTACCGTTGCAATTTTCCCGTGGAATTGTTCTTTCTTCCCAAAAGACCGAAAAGACTGGCGGCATATTTGTAATTCTTTTTCAAACTCATCACATAGATCCGTAGTTTTCCACATCTTTTTCCCTCTTTTCCTTTTTCTTTCTATATAACTTATTCTTGGATTATTTTCGTTTCCCTGTCTATTGTTGCAATAATTTGTATGTAGACGAACGATCTTAGAAAACTAGATTGCAATTTGCTTCAGCAAAAACTTCTATACTATTGAAACGTTACGAACTACTTTAGTAGTGAATAAGAAAACAGCAAATACCCCGAAACAAACAACTTTTGTCGTTCATGTCGGGGTTACTTAGCCTTTCTTTACTAGAAATAATGTTATTTACTTGGCAACGTATCGATATACTTTTTAACTACTTCATATACATATTCTTGATTTGCCGCTGCTGTGTTTGGATTGTATTTTCCGCCGTTCGTTTTATTGTTAGATAATACTCGAATTCCTAAAAATGGTACGTCATACGCTTTTGCGATTTGCGCTGCTGCAGCGCCTTCCATTTCTTCAACAGATGTACCGTATTTTGTATGGAACCATTTAATTCTATCCACTTCATTATTCCAAACATCTGCTGAGCCAATCGTACCTTCAACTACTTTACCTTTTGTATATGTGTCTTTTACCGCATTCGCTACTGCAAGTAAATCCTTATCTCCCTCGTAGTATCGGACTTTCTCAGCATTTGGATCTTCTCCTGCACTTCCTTCAGAAGCCATTAAGTCCATAGATATCCATTTTGTCGGCTCAATCCCTTGATTCTCATCCATATTTGTTGTTTTTAATGAACCTATGTTTGCTACTTGTTTTCCTAAAACGATATCAAATACATTTAAATTTGGATCATGTCCACCTGATGTTCCTTGGTTAATAATCGCCTGAGGCTTATATTTTTCAATAGCCACTGCTGTAGCGGCTGCTGTATTTTCCATTCCTTTACCTGTTTTCGCTACGATGACAGGATAATTATCGACAGTTCCTTTATAAAATACGAAAGTTCCAGACTTTTCTTCTTTCACATTTTTTAATCTTTTTGCAAAATTTTCAGCTTCTATCGGCATTGGCCCTTGAATTAAGATTGGTTTTTGATTGCTTTTTGCCTCAACTTGTTTCGGACTCGCATTACATCCCGCAAGTATCGAGAATGACAATGCAACAGTAGTTACTAGGGCAGCACATTTTTTTAACGTATTCTTCTTCATAAATAATCTCCTCTTTCTCTTGTTGTTTTCTATACTCGATGCTTTGGTCCAAACAAAAAAGTTCTAGAAATTGTAGAAGAATCTCTACTTTCTAGAACTACGGTAGTCAAAGTTAATTAAGCATATGCAAAATTATAAATCGGTAGCGCACATTGCATAGAGCGACCGAATACTTTAACCCGTAGTCCAGTTCTTTCATTGGGAACTAGGTAGAAACGCTCGGACCATATTACCGAGTATATACGAGTGATGTTATTTAAAATTATTATATTGGTAATATAACAAACTTTTTGTATATTTGCAATTAAAATATGAATGTTTTTCAGAAATATTTTAATAACGTTCGTTTTTATCGCCATCAAACAACGAAAACCCTCATTTACAAATGTAAAATCACGTAAAAACTTAAATATCCATATACTAAACCAACCTAAAACGTCCAATATTTTACAGACAATTACTCTTCCTTCTAACTCCATTTCAAATTTCTATATAACTATTAAAAAACTGAAACACAAAAACAGGCAATGGAGAAAATGCTGTCCATTGCCTGGGAATACATGAAATATGTGATGTATGACTTACTTCTTAACTATTTAATTTTTATCTTTCGTATAGACGATGTAGCTAGGCTCATTATAAATCCACTCATCTGTACCAATTCTTAGCCAACCATTCTTTTCTTCGTATACTGTAGCTTTTTCACCTTTGCTTGCTTTTCTAACAACAGAGTAGCTAGATCCTGCTCCGCTGCGAACATTTACCCCAATACCATTTATTTCAACCGTACCAATTCCTTTTTGAACATTCCCAGTTTCAATAACTTGAAGCATGTTTAAAATAAATGCTGCAGTTTCACCACGAGTTGTTGTTCCTTTAGGGACATACATGTTATCTCCCATACCTGTTACAATACCTAAGCCGTATAATCTTTGTACAGCTTCTTTATAGATAATTTGATCTTTATCTGCAAATGGTAAGTTTACCAATGGTCCATTTATTCCTTTATACTGTAAAGCTTTATTTACAATGACCGCTGCTTCTTCTCTTGTAATAGGTGTGTTAGGATCAAAATTACCGTCTCCTCTACCAGAAATGATGCCTGCACTTGCAGAACGTTTAATACCATCTCGTAAAGTTGAATTTGCATCATTTAAATCTTTAAACGTCGCATCTCCAGCTGGAAGACTTAAAGAATTCGAGATTAATTGCGCAAACTCAGCTCTTGTTACAGATCTATTAGGCGCAAAAATGCCGTTTCCTTCTCCTACCATAATACCTCTTCTATTCAAATCACGAATAGCCGATTCATACCAACCTCCCGTTATATCGTCTGTCGGTTGATAAAATTTATTATAATATCCTTCAACGCCATTTACGAATGGAACCCATTGTCCACTATTAATCATCATATCGGGACAGTTTTTACCACTCCATTTTTGATGTTTTACGATGTTGTTTAATGGTACACCCGTTTCTTTCATTAAATAAGCTGCAAGTTTCTTTGCGTTATCGACTGCCTTATTGTAGTCACCATCACTATTAACTGCAATTTCAATTGCAATAGATTCTCTATTACCTGGCCCATCACCATCTCCTGCGTGCCATCCGTTCTCGTTTAATGGTAAGTGTTGATAAATTTCTTTATCATCTACTGTAAAGTGCCATGATGCAGCTCGGTCTGTTTCCCCTACTGCTTGGTTATATAAGTATTGAGCGTGGCTTTTAGCTCCTGCTCCTACGCTTTTATTATCAGTCTCATGAATTGTAATATACTTTGGAATCATATGATTTTGAGGGCGAATATTCTCGTTACCTGCTGGAACAATCCATTCCGTGAATGGAACCCCGTTTATCGTACTAGAAACTGTAGGTGCTGAGAAAGCAAAACTACGCTTTGTTCTACCTGAATTGTGAGGAACCGTTAATGTACCCGTTTCTTCATAAATACCTTCTGAACTTTGAAGACTGTCCACTTTCTTATTATTGACAGTACCTCCACCGCGTCCATCTACCCCTTCAAAACTTTCTTCAATACTTTTTAAAACTTGTTCTTCTGATACTTGAAGTTGATCTGTCCCGCTTTGTTCCTGAACACTTATAGATTGATTGTTATTTACAGATGGTTGTTCTTCTGCAAACGATACCATCGATGAGGATAATACCGTTAGTCCTGCTGTTAATGCTACTACTTTTTTATTCAATCTAATACTCATATTTAATTTAGTATATCTCGCTATTTTAATAGATATACCTTCCTCCTCACACTTCTTCTAATGTACATCCTAATAGTTACATAACACCTTCATTTTTCATTACATATAATCAATCGAAATCTATACATTCTCCCAGATAAATCAATATGTAAGAACATTTCAAACAATTATTAAAGAGAATGATAGAAACTAAAATAGTTTTATCCATTTCAACCATCGAAATGGATAAAACAATACATAACATTTTACTTCATATGTCGTTCTTTTTCTATGAAATTCACATTTTTTTAATCTTTTCTATAAAGTGAAACTTTATTGTGGGTACCGATACATAGCCATCTAGCTAAGATTTTGAAGTGCTGCAAAATCAAAAATTTCATCTCACCACAGGTTTCTATGAGAATCCGGTGAATAGATTATTTACATAATTATCGTTATTGGAAGTAAAGTAAACCCCATAGTAGCACGAACACTGTTCTTGTTATAATTAATTTTTTTCAGAACGTCTATAATCCTCTTTTAAAAAATATATGTAAATATAATAAAAAACGAATGATTAATAGAAATATTCTACGCCACTCGTTTTTTTATTGGACTTCTTTTTACTGTACTTTTATTTTCTTTATGAGTTATTAGAAAAATAATTGTCTATATAAGTCTTTATTTTTTCAAAATCCTTTTCCATAAATAAGATTGCTGGTACTTCAATTATTGGAAGATTATTTTCATTATCAAAAGGTGGACACGGTTTGGGAACTACCAAATAGTCAACTGAGTTTTTATCCCTAATATAATTAATTGAAACATCATAATACTTAGAAAAATATTCCTTCAAATCATCCTGATTCCTTAAAAATGGTAGAGAAAATATTGAACCATAATTTATACCAGCGTCGACAATTAATACAAAGCATATTTTTTTCATGATACACCCTCCTCGTATAATAAGTTTTAAGTTAATAACTGTTCCTTGAAAATTAAATAGTTTTTATCTTCAAGAGCTAGATCCAAAAAATGATGTATGGGTAAAATTTAGTCTTGGATACTGGGGGATTTCCCTACCTTATTCAAAGAAAGGCATTACATGCTATTCCGAATGCAATAAAACAAATAAAATACTAAGACAACAACAGTAATAATACTCGATGCTGTTTTGAAAGTTTTGTTTTCATACGTTTTATTTAACAAGAAGAAGAACAAAACGACCCAGACCCCGTTGGAAAAGAATGATGTTAGTGCATTGAAAACAACTCGAAACGCAAACATAGAGTCGTCCATTAGTTTTTCACCTCGTTTTTTCCTTATTACACCATTTACAAAAAGTGATGTATCGTGTTTTTCTTGTATATTCTATACATGTGAGGTTAACATAACGTCCTATTATCAGTAGCAAGGAAAAAGGAGAACCCTGCTCTCACAAGGGAATCTTCTTTTTTAGTTCTATGAATCTATACATTTTTTATACATCCCTATCCTAACGCGGTTTTAGTGTTCTTGTTTGTTACTTGATTAGCCAAAAAACTGTATAAAATCTTGCATACTCTTAGCGTAGGATTACCCCAAAATACTGGCCCCCAATACATGCTTTCTTATGGGTATTTCTTGAACCACCATTAACACTCCCCCGTCACTTGTCTATCTTTAAGAGTAACTCTGCTCGTTTATTTAAAGTCCTCGCACCGAGATTTTGTCGTCCTCCCAAAACCAAACAAATGATTCATATTACACGCCTAAATTAAACTGAACATTCAATCTTTTCAGATTTAATCTAGGCATGTAAATAAAAAGGACGATCAGCCCTACAATGGACTAACTATCCTATAAATTATTATCTAAATTCAATAAAACTAAAACTTCTTTTCCCTATGTATATCTACTTCGTTACTTCACCAAACTGCGCTCTTGTCACTTTCGCCAAGTCTTCAACTTTCAGCTCAATTTGTATACCGATTTTCCCTCCACTTACAATGATCGTTTCAAGTGATTGAGCACTCTCATCAATACATGTAGAAAATAACTTCTTCATTCCGACTGGCGAACAACCGCCACGAATGTATCCTGACACTTTCGTAATATCTTTTACAGCAATCATTTCAATTTTCTTTTCACTTACTGCTTTTGCCGCAGTTTTTAAATTCAATTCCTCATCTACTGGAATGATAAACACATGATAATTTTTACTATTCCCTTGAGCAATTAACGTTTTATATACTTCTCTCACTTCTCGTCCAATTTTCTCAGCTACTGATACGCCATCAATTTTCCCATCGCCAGAGTCATATGACATCATCGAATATTCAATTTTTTCTTTATCTAATATTCGCATCGCATTTGTTTTATCTTTTTTCATAGTGGTCTCCTTAAAAGGTTATTTCATATTATTAAGTTTTCTTTTATTATACACCCTTTTCCATTTCTCCTACATAACTTCACGTATATTTCAAAACTAAAAATATTGATAATTCAAAAAACATCTGATATAATTTGGAAAAACTTATGTTAAGGAGAGATTTGTAATGCGAAATTTTAATACTTCTTTCCAACTTCATCATCATACGTAACGCCGTGTATCCGAAGAAAAATTTTTCTTCGTGGGTACAGGGCTTTTCCTGTTGACCCACGAAGCGTTCATAAAGCTATGTGGGTATTTTTTATACCTGCATAGCTTTTTTTAATTTTAAAAAGGAGTGATTATGATGGAAATGAAAAATGTAAAAGGAACGAAAGACTATTTACCAGAGGAACAAGTACTACGAAATAAAATTAAAAGAGCATGTGAAGATACGTTTGAACGTTATGGCTGTAAACCGTTAGAGACACCAACGTTAAATATGTATGAGCTTATGTCTTACAAGTACGGCGGTGGCGATGAAATATTAAAAGAAATATATACACTTCAGGATCAAGGAAAACGTGAACTTGCCTTACGTTACGATTTAACAATTCCATTCGCAAAAGTCGTGGCAATGAATCCGAACATCCGCCTCCCTTTTAAACGTTATGAAATTGGAAAAGTATTTCGAGATGGCCCAATTAAACAAGGAAGATTCCGTGAATTCATACAATGTGACGTTGATATAGTCGGTGTTGAGTCTGTCATGGCAGAAGCTGAACTTATGAGTATGGCGTTTGAACTGTTCCGAACGTTAAACTTAGAAGTAACGATCCAATATAATAACCGAAAGTTGTTAAACGGTATTCTCCAGGCTATTAATATCCCTACTGAACTAATGAGTGACGTCATTTTATCATTAGACAAAATCGAAAAGATTGGGATAGGTGGTGTACGAAAAGATGTATTAGAGCGCGGAATTACTGAAGAAATGGCTGATACGATATGTAATACCGTTTTATCTTGTCTAAAGCTTACAATTGCTGACTTTAAAGAAGCTTTCAATAACCAACTCGTTACAGATGGAGTAAACGAATTGCAACAATTACAGCAATATTTGATCGCTCTTGGAATAAATGAGAATGCTATATTCAATCCATTTTTAGCACGGGGACTCACAATGTATACAGGTACCGTGTATGAAATCTTCCTAAAAGATGGATCAATTACATCCAGCATCGGTAGTGGCGGTCGTTACGATAATATTATCGGAGCATTCCGTGGTGATAATATGAACTATCCAACAGTCGGTATTTCATTCGGTTTAGATGTTATTTATACAGCACTATCACAAAAAGAAACTACATCATCTACAGCCGATTTATTTATCATCCCGCTCGGAACAGAATTACAATGCTTACAAATCGCCCAGCAATTACGTTCTACAACTTCCTTAAAAGTCGAACTCGAACTAGCAGGACGTAAATTAAAACGTGCCCTTAATTACGCCAATAAAGAGAACATCCCTTATGTACTTATTATTGGGGAAGAAGAACTTAGTACAGACACTGTTGTGCTGCGGAATATGAAGGAAGGTAGTGAGGTGAAGGTTCCCCTTTCTTCTTTGAAAGATAATACATTTAATAATTATTGTAATATACCCATTAAGTTATAACTGTGAATCCTTCCTAAAACATAAGCTATGTAAGCTAAAAAACTCCATTTAATAATAATGGAGTTTTTACTGTTATTTATTAATGTTTAAATATAAATGTCTGTTTATATTTTCTTTCCGCCTCACAATCTTTTTCTCCATCTTTTAGCATTCTAGAAGGCTTTTCTTGCCAAGTTATAATAACTTCAAGTTCATCAGACTGAACCGATATAGGAAAATTCGCATGATTAAAAGCAACTTCTTTACTTAACACATGATCTTTTTTAGAAGTGAAAAGCTCATACTTCGTCTGGGAATCTGGTTCATTTCGAAATACTTCAACAGTTACATGATAAGCGTCCTTCCCTATATCCTTAACCTCGAAACCATACGTATTAAAAACATCCTTTTTAGCTGTCACTAAGCCAGGTTTTTTATCAGGTTGCTTAATTTCAATTTTCCATCGATCTGACGTTTGAGAAATCGGTAACTGCTTTGGAGAAAAAGCATGAACAGTGAAAGAACTTCCAATTACGAAACAAAATATACAAAAGAAAGAAAAAAGCACTTTTTTCATTAATATAACCTCCATTGTTTTAAGTTTTGAATTACTGTTCCCTAAAAACAATGGATGTATTATCCGTTAAACTAAAAGTGCCGTCCTACCATTATAGAATCTCGTATACAAGTTTTTATATAGATGAGAGCAACTCGAAAATCAGTTTACATAAAATAATTATAATCCACTAAAAACTACGCGTATTTAATATATCTGTTGTGAAATTTGATAATAACCACATGAAAACGCCAACAAAAAGATGAATCCGCAGTGCAATAATGTTATTTCTTAACATCACTTCTCATCCGTTCTCTCTACTATACCAAATTCAACTATTTACTATTATTTTGTGCATTCCTACTCTCCAAAACTTTCTCCATATTATGAGTTGCCCACTCCAACATTAATAGAATCATTGGACGAAGTGATTCACCAAGCTCAGTTAACGAATATTCTACTTTTGGAGGCACTTCACGGTACACTTCACGATGTATGATGCCATCTGCTTCAAGTTCTCTCAGCTGCAGTGTTAACATTCTTTGTGTGATATTAGGTTTTAATCTCTTTAATTCATTAAACCTCTTTTTACCATCTAATAAATGATACAAAATAACCCCTTTCCATTTCCCTCCAATCACCTCAACCATCGCTTCGACTGGACAAGAATATTTATTTAAAAATGGGTGATTTATATTATTTTCGTTTGCACAATCCATAAGAAATCCCTTCCCTTATCAATAGTATCTTTTTTGATACTATACCACATAAATGTGCGTACTTGTTTCTATGTTACTTTAAAAATATAATTTACTTACAAAAATAAAATAATGAAAAGAGGAACTTTTATGACAAATACAAAACAAATGACAAAAGAAAAAATTATGGAGGCTTTTCATTTCAGACATGCATGTAAAGAGTTCGATCCTATGCAGAAAATTTCAGAAGAAGATTTTAAATTTATTTTAGAAACAGGAAGATTATCTCCTTCTTCTTTTGGATATGAACCTTGGAAATTTCTTGTCGTACAAAATAAAGAATTAAGAGAAAAACTACAACCGTATTCATGGGGCGCTGGTGGGCAGCTTGCAACAGCTAGTCACTTTGTCATTGTTCTTTCAAGAAACATTAAAGATATGCATTATGATGCAGAGTATATTAAATATATGATGAACGATATTATTGGATTACCTGAAGACACTCAAAAAATTAGATATGAATTCTTCAAAAAGTTCCAGGAATCAGATTTTAACTTATTACAATCCGACCGGGCTGTATTTGATTGGGCATCTAAGCAAACTTATATTGCTTTAGGTAATATGATGACGAGTGCAGCTCAAATTGGCATTGACTCTTGTCCAATAGAAGGATTTGATAAAGAGAAAGTAGACTCTTTACTTCGTCAAGAAGGCATTATACAGGGCGATAATCTTGAAGTATCTGTTATGGTTGCCTTTGGTTACCGTAAAGAAGAGCCAAAGCGTGATAAAACAAGACAGACTACAGATAAAATTGTTGAATGGATTTAGTAATATAGCACGCAAAAAATAATGCTCCTAATAGCTGTATACTCATACTAAAGAAGAATCAGTTGTTTTCTTACGTATGAATTTGTTTTTTCATGGAAAGATATGTTAGTATGTATACAGTTTGAGTGCTCTATTTTTTAGAGCCGAACAGGAGGAGAATGAATATGTCTGATATTGAAGTTGGCGAAGTGTTTACACTTAGTGATGAGAATAATGAGGATCAGGAAGTAGAAGTGCTTGGAGCGATGGATGTCGAAGGTGCAGAATATATTGCAGTTGCCTTCGTAGAAGACATTCAAACAGAAACTGAGGAAGACATTGATATCTTCTTTTTAAAAGTAGAAGAAGATAATGAGTTTTCCTACATTGAAAATGACGAAGAGTTTGACAAAGTATCTGCTGCCTTTGATAAGATTTTGGACGAGCAAGAGCAAGAATAATATGAGTTAAAAACACGAGGGGGATGCATATCCGCCCTCTTTTTTATTCATCACTCACCGAACGATCTATGCAGTAATTCCAGTACATCTTTCATCGCAAAAGAACCATCTTTTTTTACATGCTCGGCAAATTCAGAAACGAGACGTAATGTCCTTACACTTTCGATTGGATGTTCACCTGATGCGCTTTCAGCAGAAAGCATCACTGCATTCGTCCCGTCCAGTACAGCTTGAAATACATCAGTCACCTCAGCTCTTGTAGGTATAGAATGCTCTACCATAGATTGAAGCATTTGTGTTGCTGTAATAACATATGTATTCGTTCGATTACATTCCCGAATCATCATTTTCTGCAAGAGCGGAATAAATTGGAACGGTAACTCTACTCCTAAATCACCCCTCGCAATCATAATTCCATCCGCTTCTTTACATATCTCTTGAAAGTTCTCGATCGCTTCCATCGTTTCTATTTTAGCGATTAAACTTGGAGAAGTTTCTTTATGCCGCTTTATAAAATCCCGTATTTCCTTTATGTGACTAGGTTTTCGCACGAAAGAACACGCGATAAAATCAACATCCTCTTCTAAAAGAAACTGAATGTCGTTTTTATCTTTCTCTGTAATAGCGGGTAAGCTAACAATTGCCCCTGGTAAGTTCACTCCTTTATGAGATGAGATATTACCACCTGTTTTGATCTTTGTATCTATTTTGTCCGTACTTACCTTCTCAACGATTAACTCAACTTCCCCATCATTAATTAAAATTCTACTTCCAACTTTCACATCATTCGAGATTCCTTCATAATCAACACTTGCTTTAGTACTACTCCCTGTAACTGGTTGCGTATGTAAAATAAAAGAATCTCCCGCCTGAAGTGTAATTTGTTCTCCTTTTATTTCACCTAACCTTATTTTAGGACCTTGTACATCACCTAAAAATTTAATAGAATCATCTAACGATTTCACTAAACGAATGATGTCTTTATGACTTTCATGCGTGCCATGTGATAAATTTAGCCGAACGATTTTCATACCGTTCTTTATTAACTGCGCTAACGTTTCTTTATTATTGCTTGCTGGCCCAATTGTACAAATTCGATCAATTGTCATTTTTATCACCATCCTTTTTAAGTAGGTTTCCCATTACCTTTAAAATAAACTCTCCAATGAAAAGAAGCCTACTCCCACGAGCAGGCTCTTTTCACACTACGATAACTTCGTCAATAACTGATTTAAATCTTTTTTCGTTTTCGTCGTTAATGACTTCATTTTAGCAATATCAATCTTTTCTTTCTCTGCCCCTACAATTAACGGATACATACTTTGTCCGATTGTTTTATATTCAGTTGGGTACGATGCTTCTAAGTCTTTCTCTATTACATCCCACTTTTCATTAATTTGTTTTCCAAGTTTATTTACTGTTTCTAATTTCGGATTCGCAGCTAATTGCTTGTCTAAGCTCTCAACTAATGCAGCAACTTCTTTAACACTCGTTTTCACAGCTACACTTTTCTTCGGATCTTTCGTTGTTTTTCCATTTGAGTTTGTACTTGTACTTTGATCTGTTGTTTTTCCGCTAGTCGTTTGCTCATTCGTTTTACCTGTCGTTTCTTTTTCTTTTGTTTTCACGTTCTCGTTTTGAGTTGATGTTTTGCCATTACTTTCTGTTCCTGATGATTCTTTCGTATTTTTTGCATCTTTATCTGTTTTTTCGTTTGAAGAAGTATTTGTTTCTTTTTCAGTATCTTTCGTTGTTTTTGACGCTTCATCTGTACTTGTCGTTTTTGCTTCGCCTTCATTTTGCGCTGTTACTTGCTCCTTCTTTTCTGTCTCTTTATCTGCTGAAGGACTACAAGCTGCCATAGTAAGCATTGTACCAATTGTTATCGATGCGATAGCGACCTTTTTCATTTTCATATAAATCCCCCTATGTTTACTTTAATTTATCCTCCCCTTTACGATTCGATTTCCCCTTAAAAAATCCCTTTTCACACGAATCACCATCTTTCCGACAGTAATCTTCATAATAATACGTACAAAAACTGATAAACTCATTTTAATATTCGAGTTTCTTCTACTTCATTTTCCTGCTCTGTAGCAAAAGAAAAAGAGTATATTGTCACATCAAGAATTACTATCTTCATGTGACGATATACTCCCCTATCAAATTTTTATCTTTCTTGACATTTTATTTATACAAAAAAACAAAATAATTCCTAATTTTTTTTGTTTCTCAACACCTGTTAACATAATATTTTTATGAATAACCACCATTCGAATGTATGACTTGCCCAGTAACCCACTTCGCTTCTTCACTTACTAAAAAAGCTATTAAACGTGCAGCATCCATGGATTCTCCAACTCTACCTTGCGGGAACTTCCACACTAAATGATGCTGTAACTCCTCTGTAATCCATCCTGTATTCGTCGGTCCTGGATCAACAGCATTCACTGTAATCCCTTTCTCCATCGCAACTGGTGCTACTGATTTTGTAAATGCTTCAATTGCTCCTTTCGTTGCTGCGTATGCTAGTTCATCAGGCATTGGCCCTAGCGACTGTCCTGAAGTAAGGTTAATAATACTCCCACTCGTTTTCCGTGCATAATGTTTTATGAACAATGAACTTAACAACATAGTAGCCCGGACATTCACGGTATAATGTTTATCTAACTGTTCTATATTTAATTCCTCAATTCTCGTATGAGTAGAATACGCTGCATTATTAATTAATATAGATGGATCGCCTAAACGCTCTGACACTATATAAAACAAACGATTTGGCGAATATGACTGCGATAAATTAATTTCTGCCATTTCACATCGGACACCGTAACTTTCAATTTCCTTTTTCAACAAAAAGGGTTCTTGGTCATGCATTCCCCACGGCATCGCTTTATCATACTGAGACCAGTACGTGAAAAAAATGTCTATCCCTTTTTGAGCAAGCACCTTGCATACAGCTGCACCAATTCCATTCAGACGAGTGGCCCCTGTTACAATTGCTATTTTCTTCACCTTTTCTCCTCCATCTATACGTAGATCCTCTGCACAAATACAGAGGATCTATCTTTTTATTGAATATTTGACAATATACGTTCTGCGCCTAATTTTAATATTTTAATTAAAATATAATTAACAAGGGTAAACAATACAAATAAAACAATAAACATAATCCACAGTCCTACTTGAAGGAAGAAGTATAGTACACTTACTCCGGCCACAATAACTAAAGCTATTAAAATATTAGCTAAAAAATTCCACAAAGTTGTATATCGGCTTTTAAATAATTTTTGCTCTGTATCCCAATGAATATCTGCAGTTTGTGCATCCCAGCGTGTACCGATTAAATTGATTAACAATAAACCGTTCGCACTTAGCAAGAACCAAAGTATCATGAAGACTGGAGAAACTCCCGCTACAACTGCCATCGTGATACCGAATATCGCTAAAATAGTCACATTAATTAACCAAGCCGTTATCGCTTTCGCAAAAAAGATATCCGAAGCTTTTACTGGTAAATATCGATTCACAAACCATGAGCTTCCATCTCGTGAAAATGACGTTGTTGCAATAACGTTACTTCCCATTAAAAATAGTGATGCACAAAGACCAACGCCAATTGCAAGACCTGCCGATTCTGGATTATCAATATACCCTGTAATCCATTTTAAATTTCCGTCCTGTGCAAATAAAACAAAGAACAGCATAATCGGCATAACGACAGTTTGTACAATGCAATTTAAGAAAAATTGCGGTGTACGGAATAACGTTTTAAATTCTTTTTTCACATACGCTTTCAAATGTGAGCTTTGTACCGTTGATTTCTGTAACCCTTCTGCTGAAATGACCTCTTTTTTTGCAGTACTCGTTGAAAGTCCAATAACCCCTTTTAAATATGTACGCTCTGCAATGTAATAAAACAACACAAAAAATACAAATGAAATAACGGCAAAGATCATTACATATAAAGGACCCTTCCAGTTTGCATTTTCTACTAATGCCACCGCTCCAAAATATGTAGTTGGAAAATAATTTGTCATTTGTACTAAAAGAGAGGATTGGTTATTCGCAAGATAATCCGCAATTGCATCTTCAGAAAACGAACTTTTATTTCTCCACTGCATAAATACGTTAATTCCTACAATAAATAGTATACTTACGATTCCAATAAATATATTTCCTCGATCTTTATTTTTCGCTATATTTGTATACCTCATAATAATTGTCATCAGTAACGAAGCTAATACTAGCGGCACGATCGGGAAGAGTAAGTAAATAAAAATCATGTATATGTAATATGTAATAAATGCGCCACTTTTTAAACCGTACGTAATGAAGATAGGTAGTAAAATGAATGAACTCATTACGTATTGTGTAATTAATACCGTTAAAAATTTTGCCGAAATAATTTGCGCTGGTTTTAATGGTAATGGCAGTAACATTTCAATATCATTGCTGTAGTAAAATACAGTTAAAATGTTCGTTATACTCATTAAAAATACCCATATACTCGCAATCGCAAGTCCCATTGCGATAATCATTCCTGGATCTTGCCCTAAATGTATCATTCCCTCATACATTGCGTGCGTTAAAGAACCGAACATTAAAAAGCCAACAAATAATATTGCAGCAAATGAAAATAAATACGCCCATCGTTTCTTCTTATCTGCTATAAAATCTGCATAATTTAATTTCAACAATACTTTCGTTAACGTCCAAATTTTACTCATTGCCCGTCATCTCCAAGAACATTTTTTCAAGTGATTCATTGGATTTAAAATGATCTCTCATTTCATTTAAATTCCCTTTAAACTGCAAATTCCCCTTATTAATAATCGCAACGCGGTCACATATTTTTTCCGCTACTTCTAATACGTGCGTCGAGAAAAATACAATCTTTCCTTTATCTGCATGCTCTCTCATCATTTCTTTTAAAATATATGCAGATTTCGGATCAAGCCCTGTTAATGGTTCATCTAAAATCCACACATCTGGTTCATGTACGAGCACGCCGATAATGACAATCTTTTGTCTCATACCGTGTGAGTAACTTTGAATTTGATCAGATAACGCATTATAAAGATCAAACTTCTTCGCTAAAGACTCTATTCGTTCTTGTCGTACTTCTTTCGGCACTTCATACATATCTGCCATAAAATTTAAATATTCGATTCCTTTTAGTCGCAAAAACATATCTGGGCTATCTGGCACATAACCAAACGTCTTTTTCGCTTCCATTGGATTTTTCATAATATCTTTGCCGTTGATCGTAATCGTCCCTTTGTCCACTCCGTGAATACCAGTAATCATCTTAATTGTCGTTGATTTACCCGCACCATTCGGTCCTAAAAACCCAAAAATTTCTCCACTAGGTACCGATAAACTTAAATCTTTTACTGCATAAGTAGATCCATTATAACTTTTTGACACATTCGTAATTTCAATCATTACATCCAATCCTTTCCTTAATTACCAAATAACTATATTGATATTATAGCATGTTTTCATTTTTAGATTTTTGTATTTTTCAGTTTATTTAACCTTTAAAATAAATGTAAACTCCTAATCCAACGATTAAAACGACAGCTAGTATAATATAAATCATCGTAAGACGTTTAATATTCCCTTTTGTCGCTTTACTATAATTCGCATCACCATTCCGCCCAATTAACACTGTCGCAATTACAGTAATCACTACAAGTAATACGACGATCATGATCCCAGTTAACATTTCTTCCTCCCCCTCCTTACAACCATTTTACAATATTATCCTCTTTATTTCGCAGCATATTTCCTCTTTTTACTATTATTATGAAAAGAATTGGAAAACTATTATTACTATACATTTCCAAATGTGATATATTTATAACATTATAAGGAGGACCTATCATGAAAACAACTTGGATCAAATATTTAGGATTTCTCGGTTTCTTCGGTTTCCTCGGCTTTTTTTACGAAAAAGGATTGTTTACTATGTTCTGTTTCTTCTCCTTTTTCACTTCGTATAGAACGGTTCAACACGATGAGCTTTTTGAACAAATCGTCAATAAATCGTGCCGCAATGCATTTATCGTTACATTATTAACAACCGCTATCATTATGTTTATTGAAATGCTATTTCCAAACCCGGTGCTACAAGAAATCGATATCGCTCTTATTTTCGGCACACTCATTCTTACATTCGGATTCTCCATGTTCTTTTACGATAAACCAGTTGATGAAATGGAAGATGCACCATGGCGTTCGTAACGAAAATAAAAGAATACCGCGCCAAATTGAACATGACACAGGAAGATTTAGCGAAGCAAGTTGGTGTACGCCGTGAAACAATTAGCCATCTCGAAAAAGGAAAATATAATCCTTCCTTGCAGCTTGCTCATGATATAGCGAAGGCACTTCATAGTACGATTGATGAGATTTTTATTTTTGAGGATTAACAAAGGGCACCAAGTCACCAGAACGACATAAAAAATACCTGTATCCTTCCTATGAAGAATACAGGTATTTCTCATTTATCACCCATACAAAACCGCATGAAATACACCTAACAGTAAGTATTGATCCTCTATATAATCATCATCAAACACATTCATCTCGATATAATACATATCTTCCTCAAGACGAATATTCCAATCTGCAGTCACATAGCCTTTTCGTAATAACTTTCCAAGCCCAATTGAAGTTTTTTGAACAACATATTCTTCTCTCTTATATGTAAAAGTAAATAAGAAATTTGCATCTAATAACTTTCCATCACATACAAGTATTTCATGCTCTGCATCATAATTATCGATGTACGTTACTAAAATCTTTCTTTGTCGCTGCCTACTTACATCCTTTGCAATGACGCGAATATTGTCCTTACTATCCTTTATTTCATAAATGATATTACTACCAACTTTTGGAATGAAATCTAGTACTTTCATCAACGTATTTTTATAATAGCCCCGTACTACGCCTACTTGTTTGCTTTCATTGTAAACCTCGATAGGCGTAGTATCCGCTTTACTATCACACAATCGTTTGTAAGAAAGCTGCATCATTCGCTCTCCTCTTAAATACTGATCAAACGTCACAGGATATTCTATCGCGCGCAGTTCTTTATTTAGCTCATATAAATAGCGTTGAACGCTCTCTACTAATGTTGTAGTAGAGATACTTTCCTGAATTTCAAATTGTTGCCAACTGGAATAAATCTTCCACTGATCGTCCTCTTCATAGAAGAATCTGAGAATGACTTCATCACGTTCAGGCGTTTCATAATTCATCTGTTCGTTCTGCCCGTGTTGCACTTGCTCCATCCACTGTCCTAAATAAATGCCAAGCTCTGCAACTTTCATGCATGACTTCTGAAAAAATACTTTGTCACTCGCGCAAATCGTTACATCACCTTCAATAAAGCCTTTTGCATAAGCAGCATATCGTGGGTCATCCTTATCTGGAATACTTTTGTCTAACTCAAATAAAAACGTTAACATCCTTTACTCACCTCTAGTTGTTACACAGCTCATACCTAACATTGCATCACTCTGAGAAACTATGTATATATACACATTTAATTCATGTATTATAACACGTAAATGACCTTAGTATAGAAATACTATTTTTGCTTTGCGAACTCCCTCATAATAGAATAACTATCCTCTTATTATTTTTTTCTTGACTTAGAGTTCACTCTAATCATTATAATCAACTCATAGTTCATTCACAGTAAAATCAATTGGATAAAATTCAGGAGGAATCGGAAAAGCTAAAATCAAAAGTGGCTGACATTATTGCAGACCTGGATATTGTCATTCTAACCTTTGATTTATCTATTACTACAATTGTACATTAAGGTACTATTTAAATAAAAACCAACGATTTCCTGTGCGTTAAGAAGTCAGTGATTCTTATTATTTTTGCCTTATTTTACTTTCTCTTAATAGTCGTAAATCTTCTATAATTTATTTAGTACATATAAAGTGAAACTTTAATCAGTGGGGGTTTTGTCCATCCCCCACTGATTATTAGTTGAACCAATCGGGCTTTTAGGGGCAGTAAGACCCCCACCTAACTTCTTCGCTTTCGGTGAATTTTGAGGTGGGGGTCTTACTGCCCGTTAATGCGGGATAAAAGAGACGGAACCTTAAAATCAGCAAATTAGAAAATAAAACAGGATGGGAGTCAATTATTATGGATCAATCAAATAAAGCATTTAGCCAAGCATTAGTAAAATCGTTAAGAGGAGAACGAGGACATCTTCCCATCAAAAATGCTTTGTCGGATATAGACATGGCGCTTGCGGGAAAACGCAGAGAGGAACTGCCTTATTCTATTTATCAATTAGTAAAACACATGACCTACTGGCAAGATTTTCTCTTATTATCCGCCCAGGGGAAGAAGCCTGCATTACCTGCCCATGTAAAAGAGAGCTGGCCTGAAGAAGAAGGGCCTGCCGGTGAGGAAGAGTGGCAACAGATTATTCAGTATTTTCTTCAAGGGATTGAACAGGCATGTACGATTGCCCAAACTGTTCAATTGGACAAAACATTGGAGGAATGGCCTGGTGAAACCACTGGCGGTGTTCTACGCAATATTGCATCTCACAACTCCTACCATTTAGGAGAAATTGTGCTGATTCGCAGATTATTTAGTGCTTGGCCACCGCCAACAGGTGGATATCCGTTCTAAACAAAGAAAGGGTTCCACCCCATACCCATTAACTTAAGATTTTGAATTACCCCCAAAACGAAATTTTTACCACTTTACAGTTATTTATGAGAATTAAATACATTTTTTTACTTGATGGAGATAGGGTAGAAAAATATACATTTCATCTCCTAAAAAAATAAAAAAAGATTGCTCATATCCTAAGAGGCAATCTTTTTTTATTTTTAAGCTGTTTGTAATGACAAATTACAAACAGCTTATTATTTAGCGTTATTTCTGTTTTCTTTCAGTAAAATTGTTTTGACTTGGTGCCATCTTTTTTGTTCCATATCTTAGTATATGAAATTATATTGACGATTCGTCAAATATCACCATGATTAAAATGAGGCTACCTTTTCTTCCGCCACTTCCACAATTTCTAACATTTGTAGCAAACTCTCCACTTCATAAGTCGGCTTAACACCAGTCGTGTTCTCTTTCAAACTCGGATTATACCAACACGTATCAATGCCGTAATCTTCTCCGCCCTTCATATCAGAAGTTAGCGAATCTCCAACCATTAGTACGCTTGATTTATCAGTAATACCAAACTTCTCAAATGCATAATCAAAAATCTCACGTGCCGGCTTTTGATGGCCGACTTCTTCTGAAATAATAATATGATCAAAGAAATTACATAAAGGCGAATTTCCAATTCTAGATTGTTGCACCTTCGTATATCCATTCGTAATAATACCTAACTTGCAATCTTGAAGATTCTCACATAATCGCACTGCACCTTCTATAAGATGTACTTCTTTTCCTAAGTTTTCAAGATATGCATCACTAAATTGCTGCGCATCTACTTCTATATTATGAAGGGCAAATAATTGTCTAAATCGATCTACCGCTAATTCACTTAACGTAACCATTTTATTTTCTAAATCTCTCCACAATCCATTACTAATCTTTTTATAACTTGCAAGATAATCATTATAGCCTGTAGGCATACCGAACTGTACAAACGCATTATGTAATGCGTTTCTCTCCGTTTCAGGAAAATCTAATAATGTGTCATCTACGTCGAATAATATAACTTTGTATTTCATTTTTCTCTCCTCAATTATTACGTTATTTACAACTTGTAGTTTCTCATTAATTGTCTCTTAAGTCGAACTTTTTGTTTTTACTGTACAGAAATTTTACACTTGCTTAAGACACACGAGTCATGTTATTCAAAAATAATTAATTGTGAAAATACTATAAATTTGAGATAATTTGGATAATGGATACTATAGAAAGGGGCGGGAAAATATAGTAAATTCATGGAAAAGACCAAAAATAAATATCCCAAAAACAAAAAGTGAATGGATTGGAAATATTATTGGATATTCATTGTTCTTTGGGTCAATCATTTTTTTGATCATCATTTGGGGAGAATTACCCGAGGAAGTACCTGCACATTATAACGCATATGGGGTTGTAGATCGCTGGGGATCAAAGTGGGAACTTCTGCAGCTACCAGGAGTAGGAGCATTCATACTCCTATTAATACAGACTTTAGAAAAGTTTCCAGAAGTTCATAACTATCCACAAAGACTTAATGAATCGAATGCTGAGCAGTTTTATTTAAATAGTAGAAAAATGCTTAATCAATTAAAAAATATCTGTTTACTTATTTTTGCTTTTATCCAATTTGAAACAATTTCAATAGCTTTAGAGTGGAGCGGCGGTTTTGGAAAATTATTTTTACCGATATTATTAATCGGAACAGCTATTCCAATTGTCATAGGAATAATAAGGCAACGAAAAATTTCATAATATGGACAACGTAATCCGGTTATCAATTACTTTATGGAACAAAATTATAGCAACAATAAGAAAAGGAGGCTAATCCAATCAGCCTCCCTCCCCATTATTTCTCCTCGAGCAATAACACTTTCATTTCCTCTAACGACTCTTCCGTAAAGCCAAGAGCCTTTTCAGCATACTCTTCAACTGATCCGTATTGCTTTTGGATTTCATCAATCGCAGCTTGTAAATACTCGGCGCGTGCTTCAAACATTGCACCTAATATTGCTCTACTTTCATCGTTTTGTAATTTTGCACCTAAAAAGGCCATCATTTTTTCGTTTAATTTTTCACGGAAGCCGTTACTTAGTAAGTAGTCTTCCATTACTGTTTTTTCCGGTACACCTAGTAACAGTAATAATAACGCTGAGCCAAATCCAGTACGATCTTTTCCAGCTGTACAGTGGTTTACTAACGGTAAGTTTTCCGGATTTTGCGCGAGTTTTAAAAAGCTAACGAAAGCCTCGTTGCCATCGACGAAATCTTGATTCATGTTCACAAGATATTCGCCTGGTTTCCCTAACATAGATAAGTCACCCACTTGGAAAAACTCATTTATATTTAAGTCTTTCGCCAACTCTTGCATAACTGGTAAGCACACTTGACGAGCGCCTGTAATACTTGGGTTTGGCTTATGCTTTACTTCAAAGTCTGTGCGATAGTCACAAATTAACTTTAGTCCAGACTTTTGTAAATACTCGATATCCCATTCTGTTAGTCCTGCTAGTTCTTCAGAGCGGTACAATTTGCCCCATTTTACTTTACGGCCTTCAAGTGTTTCATATCCTCCCATATCACGGAAGTTAAAAGCTCCTTGTAATGGTAATCTGCGCTCCGCTACTGTAACTGCTTGTCCATTACTTCCTACTAATCTAAAATATGGACGCTCATTTTCACTTATGTTTTCAATTGTATATGATGATTCTCCATTTACCGTTGCAAGTAATTCGCCATTCTCTTCAATATGATCTGGTGAAGTACTCCAATAAATGCGAACTTCTTCTATATTATTTTCCCACTTTATATGTAACGTATCATCTGCATTTCGTTCTACAGTTGCTTGTAGCCAATGTCTTTGCTGCTCCATTCTTTCACCAACGCTTTCCTCGTATAGTATAGTTTAATCCTTCTTTATTGTATTATAGAAAAGCATACTTTGTCGTTTCGATTCTTCTATTTATCTTACAAACATGTGAAAAGTTCTTTTACTTGTTCATAACTTGTACACGGATTCCCTCGAAATACGTATGCGATTTGTTCATTACCTAGGCTTTCATATACAACTGTTCCGCGATTAGGGTGCGAATAAAACTCTAACCCGTTTATAATCTGTTTCACGCCATAATTCATTGTCCATGAAGAAACAGGATAATACGCTTTGTTTTTATGCCGACAAACCCAAAGCGCATATAGTTTATTATCTTCGTCCCAATATACATACTGCATTTCGTCATTTCCGAAACCGACCGATTCAAGTTTCCAGCTTAACTTTTCATGAAGTGGTAATTTCGAATATGATACGTCATCTGGAGAATTCCACTCTCTGCATCTTCCTATCTCACCACTTCCACCTTTTTTCGCTTGAAAGCTTAATAAGTGAAATGGTGTATGTAGTATCGTTTTCACAAACTCCATATTTACCGGTTGTAACCCAAATAGAAATCTTTCCATTTCATCTTGGTTTACATATCCATGGTCAATAGAAATTTCAATTTGTGTTTTCCATCTAGATGTAACATAACTTTCTTTTCCCTTATAATTTACACCTTTCCAATACACAAGCCTTTTATATTGAAAACAATCTCCTTTTGCTTGAGAAATACAGCTATCCGGAAATACTGGTTCCATAATATCGAGAAAAAACTCTTTTACCCGAAACATACTAGTTGGCGTAACAACTTGAAACCAAAAAGTTTCCCACTTTTCACCTTCATAACGTTCTGAAACTTTTTCAACTTTCCAGCCTTCTAACAATACCTCTGGATACAATAAAACAAATGAATGCATGGATTGCTTTAACATATATAGTCCCCTCCCGCTATACGAGTTCGAGAGTATACATCATTCATCCTCCTAAAACTTTCTCACATATCTCTCAGTTGAACTCAGCAGCTGACATCCGTTCTTTTCAAAAACATCCTTCATCCACTCATTTTGCACATTTGCTTCACCAATATAATAAGATGCGCCTATTTCTTTTAAAACGAACATCGCCCCTGTAAAGAATGCTGCTTCGTACCCTTTATTTCGCATATTTGGAGTGACTGCGAAATACATAAGTTTCCCTTCTTCTAACGTACCTCTTTCAATGTGCGGGATTACAATTCCTATTTGCTTTTCACCTACAACCGCTGTTAAACAATGTTCTTTCCATTGCTCACCAATTTCTTGTTCCATCATAATTACAAATTGATCCGAAGCGACTTGTTCTCCCGTCACTTCCTTCCAAAGAGAATAAAAAGCGTCTTCTCCTACTTCTTCAATAAGCTTAAAATCAATTTCACTTTCCACATCTTCTACTTCGTATATATCCTTATATACAATGATGTTTTCCGTAACATATTCAATTGAATACGTTTCGAAACATTTCTTATACACATCATAATTTGGACTTTTTGAAGAAATCTCAATATGTATTTCTATTCCATCTTTCTCCGCCTCAGCAACGCAATACTGCAGCATCTCTTCCAATTGCTCTTCTGTAAAAACCTCTGCATTATTTTCTTTTATCATTATTAAAGAAGCACTTCTTCTTATTTTAAAATGTTTTTCTAACAGTTCTATAGTCGTCATATTCATCCCTCATCTATGTCATACTCGAATTTCTACTCGTTCTCTTTGCATGTGCAGGATTGTCCTTGAATATATAGAATACTAGAAAAGATCGCATCTTTAAAGTGCGAAGGAGGTTCTCCATTGGATATTACAGCGCTGCAACAACAGTTAGAGCTTATACAACAAAATGACTATACGCAACTGCAACATATAGATATAAATGAGTTAACTTTAAACATGCTTCAATATATCGGAACGACTGACAGTTATGTTCGTTACCAACTTATATATAAATGTTTTGCTCATTTTATTCATCATGAATTCCTTATGGACGATCAGCTGAAATTACTTTTACATACTTGTTTAAGTGATGAGTATTTATATTGTGACATTCACTCCCCACAAACAGATGGGGTTTTCACACGTTCTTACACTGTTTCGTTAATTGCATTAATACTCCAATTCGCTAACTCGCACTACTTTTTTACAGAGGAGGATATCGAGGAAATAAAAAACAAACTCATTACATATACAAACTTGGAAATGGATTTTCGAGGCTATATTGAAAATAAAGGATGGGCTCATTGTATCGCCCACGTATCTGATGCCATTACTGAAATTGTTCACAATTCTTATACGACCTTTCAGTGGTATGAAGAATTAATTCATTGTTTATTAAATAAAATTTTCATTCCGTCTGATCTTTTTCATAATAACGAAGATGAACGTATCGTTACTCCATTACTAGCAATGCTGTATCATGACTTCCCGCAAGATACTTTAATTTCAATTATTCATAAAAAAATAAAAAGGCTTCCTCAAATTAGAAAACGCCTTTCACTTAATGAGTATTGTATTTTATGTGCGAACATTAAAATCTTTTTACGCACATTATTTTTTAGAACAAAAGATGATCATAACTTAGCCTTTACAGCACGTAAAACAGAAAGAATGTTAAAAGAACTTCCTAACTATTATTAAATACAAGGAGCAATGACATGGGTTATATTGAAGATATGAGAAATCTAGTAGGAAATCATCCACTTATTCTAATAGGATCACACGCCATTATATTAAATGAAAACGATGAAGTATTACTGCAGCTCCGGACAGATTTTAACCGCTGGGGCATTATTGGCGGTGCCTTAGAATATAACGAAACGTTAGAAGATGCTTTAAAACGAGAAGTATTTGAAGAAACTGGGCTTATCATTGAAAAGCCAGAACTGTTCCGCACATACTCAGGACCAGATTTCTTTCAAATCTATCCAAATGGCGATCAAGTACACGGTGTACTCGCTGTTTATATTTGCCGAGAGTTCCAAGGTGAGCTTGTATGTGATCAAACTGAGTCAAAAGAATTACGCTTTTTCCCACTTGATGAATTGCCTAGTACTCTTCATCCAGTTATTAAGCGTATTATTAAGGAGTTTCAGCACTCCAATTAACAAACGTTACATAATTTTATATAGAAATAAAACAACCTCATTTCCCGTCATGATAACGCGAAATGAGGTTGTTACCGTTCACCATAAATCCCTATTTCCCCCAAAACGATATTAACGTTCTCTTTCTACAACTTTATATCCCTTTACAAAAAGTATAGTTATATAGGAAACAAGAAATGCAAAAATAGTATACATGCCAACCCAAAAGAAAAATGATGGATCATGCAATGTAACATTTAACGTAAGAAAAATAAAAAATGTGACCATTGGCATCACGTAAAGTGTACCTATTCTATATGTCACAGCTATTGAAAAAATACAAATAAGCAATGGATATATACAGAAAATCAAAATTGACTCACTCACCGTTATGTCCCCCTTTCTAAAGAAATAATAGATTTCTCATACACATTTTGGGGAACAACAAAGTTTTATACTTTTATCAATTAGTAATAAAATGTTAGATTGTTATCTCAATTTGATTTCCTTCAGGGTCACTTACTACACTTTCATAGTAACCATCTCCTGTAGTGCGTGGACCATTTAACACAGGGTATCCTGCTTCTCTTAATATATTCGTTAATTCGTTCACCTTTTCTTTACTACCTACAGAAAAAGCAATATGTGCATATCCTATTGTTTGTGTTTGTATTGCATCATCTATCCCTACCTGCTTCATAAGTTCTAGACGCGCACCACCTTCAAAAGTTATGAAATAAGATTCAAACTTCTTTTTCGGATTGTGATATAAGCTATTTTCTTCACCATCGAAGTATTGTTTATAAAAATCACGCATTCTTTCTAAATCATTCACCCAAATTGCTACATGTTCAATTTTCATAATCGACACCTTTTCTTTTATGTTATTCAACTGGCAATTGGATGCTTCATTGCCAGTACATTTAACTTTCTTTGTTTGTTTTCGTAATCATGAGATCAAGTCCAAGGCTTTTTAATCCATATAAATAATCTTCTTTCCAATCACTCACTGTTATTTTCGGAATATGCTCTGCTGGAATGTACTGCGGACAATTTTTTATAATTTGATCTATTACAAATTGGTTCACTTCATCATCGCAGAAAATAAAAGCATGAGGGTTAATAATAGCTATAAATGTAGCTATTAAACGGGTCATAGCATCTATATTATATTCCTCTGGATTATCGGATTTTTTCACTTCGTCCCCACTTCTCAAAGCTTGCAAGAAATTTTTATTATCATACTGCGGAACGAAAGATATCTCTCCTGAGAAAAAGGTACTTCCTCGTACGACATCTCCATTTACCATAATCCCGGCACCTGGACCGTTTTGACCTGCATACAAATATACAAGAGATGAATTGTCATTACTTCCTGAGTTTTTATGATAGCCGAGCACTGCAGCATTCATATCGTTTTCTATTACTACAGGTATAGAAAACCGTTCTTCCAAGTGATTTTTCAAATTAAAATTTTGAAACTTTTCATATCCAGGAATGTAGAAAATACGCCCATTATCGACTGCACCAGGCACACCAATTGATATTGAACTTATTTTCGGAAATGTAGCTATTAGACTTTCTATATGTTCTGTTAATAGACTTAGGCCCGTATCCATTAATACACTTGACGTACTGCCTTGTTCTTTCACTTCCCCTAAACAGTTAAAAATTGTATAGTTCGTCTCATTTTTTTCTAAAAATATCGCTACTCCTAACATATATTCCGGATTATATGCATATCGTTTTGCTCTTCTTCCGCCACTTGAATCATCTAAACCGACTAAAGTGACTTCACCGTCTTGTTTCATTTTTTCTATAAATTTGCTTATCGTTGGAAAACTAATTTCTAATGTATTACTAAGTTCAACTTTCGTTGCACTACCTCGCTCTAGAAGAGCTGTACGAATGCCGCGAAGGATCGTCTCTTTAATCGATTTTTGAGTAACAAATTGTTCACTCAAATCGCTCACCACCTTAATCAACATACTTATTAAACACTTTTAATAAGTTGCGTTGACAATATATCATACATCATTTTCTAAAGCAATAGAGATGCTATATTTCCGCTAGCATGTACTCCTTATTTAGCTCGATGTATTCTCTCTCGTAACAGACGATACGATTCCGGACAAGAGAACAAATAATAAAACAGCTAGCAAGGCATTGCGTATTCCGAATGCTTCCCCCAGTATACCTAAAAATGGTGGTCCGACTAAAAAGGCTGTAAAACCGATTATAGAAACTGCAGCAACATTAGAAGTCGCGTTTTCACTATCATCTCCAGCGGCTGAAAGACCAATCGGGAAACCTAGCGCCGCACCAGTCCCCCACAGCACGACACCAAATGCTAGAAAATACGAGTTACTCCCAAATATGACGATTGAAATTCCTATAATCGCCATCATAATCGTAGCACGTACGACAGCCACACGACCGAACCGATCAAGGAAATAACTGCTACACATACGAGCTAACGTCATTGCCGATACAAAAATAGTGTACATAATAGAACCTGTCACTACACTTTGTCCATGTCCGTCTACCATTATAATAGGTAGCCAATCATTTGCACTTCCTTCTACAAATGCCATTCCAAGCACAAAAAGACCAATTAAAAGCACCTTTTTTTCCATACGTAAGGACGTATGCTTCGCTCGCTTTTTGTTCGGCGATATCTCCTTCTTTCCTATTCCATGCGGAAGAAAACGATACAACATACATACAAGTAATAAAGACACAAGAGAAACTGCAAAAAATTGATATATAATAGGGATATGGAGCGAGGCAGCAACAGAACCGCTAAGCGCACCTACTAAAGTTCCTATACTAAAAAACCGTGGAATTTCGGAAGAAGTGTCGTTCCTAGTTTCTGCTCAATGGAAGAACCTTCTACATTCAATGAAACTTCCGCCAATCCATATCCTACTCCAAATACTAGTAAGCTACTAAAAGCCCCCATGCTGGAAACAAAATAAATAGTAATACCTAAACATAGTAATCCAACAATCATCAAAAACATACTGCCTATAATAACGTCTCTAGCTCCCTTATAGTCAATGAAATGACTTGCACTTAGTAGACCAATTATTGAGCCGACAGATAGTCCGAACAAAATCCAGCCCATTTCTGCATTTAACACTGCTAAAATATCCCGCGTCGCTGCTGTTCTTGAAATCCATGTAGCAAACGCGACACCTGGCAAAGCAAATAAAAGAAATAGAGCATTTCTAGCGGCAAATAATGTCTTTGTATGATTATCGGTACAATATTTCTTCATATGAAACACCTTTCAAATTGTCTATACGATAATTTACACTCTAATGAAAACACTTTTTATTCTTCTATCGTTTTAATCACTTTAGCTGGGTTACCTCCAACTACTACATTATTAGGTACATCTTTTGTCACAACTGCTCCAGAAGCAATTACAGCATTATCTCCAATTGAAATACCAGGGTTAATAATCGCTCCCCCGCCAACCCAAACGTTGTTACCTATCTTTACAGGTTTTCCATATTCTTTGCCAGAGTTCCGTTCCGCTGCCTGTAACGGATGAGTAGCAGTATAAATGTGAACACCAGGTGCAAACATACAATTATCACCAATTCGAACTTCACAAACGTCCAAAATCACACAATTGAAATTGGAGAAAAAGTTCTTTCCAATATGGATATTGTAACCATAATCACAACGAAAAGTAGGCTTAATATGTGATATTCCGTCAGCTGAAGAACCTAAAAGCTGATTTAATAAAGTAAAACGCAACTCATCTCCTGTTTCCATAGCCTCGTTATAAAGACGCGTTAACCGTTTTGCTTCAATCCTATCAGCTACTAATCCTTCATCATCTGGCATATACATTTCCCCTGCCACCATCTTTCCTTTCTCTGTTTTCATACAATCATCTCCTTCGTTATAGAATGAATTACACTTATTAAACAACTTTAATAAGTGACTTTGATTATACTTATTAAATACATTTAATAAGTACCCCTATATTAGCATACTTTTTCATATATGCAACTTATAAGTTTCGAAAGGAAATGTGAACCCCTTACTTTACGTATCGATATGACGAATAATTTATATAGAAAAAATGAGGGAACGCTCAGCGTCCCCTCTCAAATCCAATCCGCTTTTTAATTTCTGCTAAATTTGCCTTCGCAATAGTACGCGCTCTCTCTGCACCTTTTTCTAACGCTTCATATAATAAATTTGGCTCATTCATATACATAACGTATTTCTCACGGGGTCCTGCTAATTCACGATCTACAACGCGGAATAACTCTTTCTTCACATCTCCCCATCCGATTCCAGTCTCATATTTTTCACGCATGGACTGTATTTCATCCTCTGTCGCGAATTCTTTATATATTGTAAATAACGTTTCTAGTTCTTTCGGTTCATTTGGAAGTGAAGAATCTGTTTTGATTTTAAATATCAATTTTCGCAGTTTTTCTTGCTCAGCAAATAATGGGATCACATTCCCGTAACTTTTACTCATCTTTCTTCCATCAAGCCCTGGTAATATTGCTCCTTCTTCTTGTATGACATACTCTGGAAGCGTAAATGTCGTGCCGAACGTATGATTAAAATACGTCGCAATATCACGAGCAATTTCAATATGCTGAATTTGATCTTTTCCAACCGGTACATGAGTAGCTTGAAATAATAAAATGTCAGCTGCCATTAAAATCGGGTACGTATATAACCCCATATTCACTCCTGCATCGTTCTCTAATCCCGCTTCTTTATTTTGCTCTACCTTCGCTTTATACGCATGAGCACGATTCATAAGACCTTTCGGAGTTAGACAAGCTAATATCCAAGCTAATTCTAGAATCTCCGGCACTTCTGTTTGGCGGTAAAAAATAACATCTTCTCCAAGCCCGAGTGATAGCCAAGTAGCTGCTACCTCTTTCGTATAACTACTGAACTTTTCTGAATCATGCACAGCATTTAACGCATGATAATCCGCTATAAAATACAATGCTTTTCCTTCATTATTCTTTGACATTTGCAATGCAGGTTTAATCGCACCAATATAATTGCCTAAATGTGGATAACCTGTCGGCTTAATTCCTGTTAACATTATTTTTTCACTCACACTAACTCCTCCTTTCTCAAAATAAAAAGAGCCTCTCATCCTTAAAAAGGACGAGAAACTCCCGCGGTACCACCTTAATTAGCTATCATTATAGCTCACTTCAACTTCTTAACGTGAAGTAACCGTCTTTACCTACTCATTTCAGTTAGAAGCTCCGGAGCCCATTCCATATTCATCCCTTACTGATTTCCACCACACATCAGCTCTCTAAAAAGTTCCGAATATGTACTCTTCTCTTTCATTGCTTTTTCGTTATTTTTTACAGTTTATCACATTTCACTTCCAAACAAACCCTAATTTTCTATTTTATATAGCAGGAATTTCCACTTCAATTGTCTAATGTTATATAGGTTTGCAGAAATATTCGAAACAACTTTGGAGGTTTTTTCATGGTAAAATATATATCAATTTTAGGTTCAACAGGATCCATCGGCACATCTGCATTAGATGTCGTTTCAGCTCATCCTGAACATTTTAAAATCGTCGGTTTAACCGCAAATTATAATATCGATCTTCTTGAGCAACAAATCAAAACGTTTCAACCTCGTATTGTAAGCGTTGCGACAAAAGACTTAGCAGACAAGCTTCGTACGCGTATTTCAGCAAATACAAAAATCATACACGGGACTGATGGCTTAATTGCAGTAGCTACTCACCCTGATTCAAATCTTGTATTAAGCTCTGTTGTCGGTGTTTCAGGATTACTCCCAACAATTGAAGCATTAAAAGCGAAGAAAGATATCGCTATCGCTAATAAAGAAACTTTGGTTGCAGCTGGACATATCGTAACTGAACTAGCGAAACAAAACAGATGTCGCTTAATTCCAGTAGATAGTGAGCATTCAGCTATTTTCCAATGTTTAAACGGCGAAAATAATAAAGAGATTGAGAAGTTAATTGTAACAGCTTCCGGTGGTGCTTTTCGTGATAAAACACGTGAAGAAATGCAAACATTACAAGCTAAGGACGCTTTAAAACATCCAAACTGGTTAATGGGTGCAAAACTAACGATTGATTCTGCCACATTAATGAATAAAGGCTTTGAAGTAATGGAAGCGAGATGGCTATTTGATATTCCATATGAAAAAATTGATGTAATGATTCATAAAGAAAGTATCATTCATTCTTTAGTAGAATTTATTGATGGATCAGTTATGGCACAGCTCGGTGCTCCTGATATGAGAATGCCGATTCAATATGCGTTTCACTATCCTACTCGGCTACCTTCTTCCTATGAAAAATTAAATTTATTAGAAATCGGTAGTTTACATTTTGAAAAACCAGATTTAGAGAAGTTCCCTTGTCTACAATACGCATATGAATGTGGCAAAATCGGTGGTACTACTCCCGCTGTATTAAATGCAGCAAATGAAATTGCGAATGCACTATTCTTAAAAAATAAAATTGCCTTTTTCGATATTGAAAAAACAATTTACAAAACAGTTGAAGCTCATCATAACGTAAAAGATCCTTCACTAGATGCTATATTAGAAGCGGACCAATGGGCGCGCCAATATGCAAATGAATTGTTAATAAAAAAGAGCTAAAACAGTTCCCACTGTTTTAGCTCTTTTTTTCACGTATTCAACTTAACAAATCTATAACCATGCGTAACTAAAACTTTTAATATCGCATACCCTGGAATTGCTAAAATAACCCCCATAATTCCAAATAAATTGCCGGCAGTTAAAATAATAAAAATGATAGTAATTGGGTGAATATCTAGCTTTTTCCCCATAACTTGCGGAGAAATAAATTTCCCTTCTGCTAATTGTACAACCATCATAACGATAATTACTTTTAAAACCATTGCTGGCGAGTCAATAAATGCGATAATTAAAGCTGGTGTAATTGCAATAACTGGCCCTACGTACGGAACGATATTTACAATCATCGCTAAAATAGCAAGTAGTACTGCATATTTAATACCGATAATAAGGTAACCGATTAATAGCATAATACCGATAAATAAGCTAACGATAATTTGGCCTCTAATATACGAGCTAATCGCATAATGCATATCATCTAGTATGTTCTTCGCTGCTGGTCGTCTTTGTTCTGAAATAAACTTCAAAAAGTGATTCGGTAATTGCTCACCATCTTTTAAAAGATAGAACAATATAAACGGAACCATTACAAATGTTAACACAACCTCTGTAACAGTACTCAAAAATCCCGTTACATTCCCAGTTACTGATGATAATGACTTTGTAAAATCAACTGTGTAGTCTTTTACCATGTTTGCCACATCTATATTTAAATTCTCTTGAATTTTACCGAGTACATTACTTTCCCCAAATCTACGTGCCGCACGTTCAATTTCATGACCGAAATATGGTAAGTTACGTATTAACGCATCAATTTGATCTTTAATAATCGGGATTACTGTTACTACTAAAAATACAAATAATCCTAGTACTATTATATATATAGAAGCTATTGATACGATTCTTGAAACACCTTTCTTTTCTAAAAGTGAAACGAATGGATGTAAAATATAAAATAGTACGCCCGCCAATAATACTGGGAAGAAAATTGTTTTTAAAAAGACAATAAACGGGGTAAATACAAAGGAGATTTTTGTTAGCAATAATATGTTAATGAACAATAATGCAAATCCAAGTAACACCGCTAAATAATTTTGTTCTCTAAAAAACTTTTTCAACTTATCTCTTTTTCTTACATTTTCTTTATCCAATGAAACCACCTCTTTGAATGATGAAAAGCCCTTAATCAGGGCTTTTCATCATAATCTATATCTCTATTTCCTTGCAGCTTTCACTACAAATGATACAATAAGAATTAAAACGATTGCTCCTAATAATGCTGGCACGACATGAATCCCACCAAATGATGGCCCAAAAGATCCAAATAATCTACTGCCTACCGAAGCACCTAATAAGCCTGCGATAATATTGCCGAACATACCACCTGGGAAATTTTTACCCGTTATAGAACTAGCAATTGCACCTATAATAGCACCAACTATTAATGTGATAATCCATCCCATTTTTAGCCCTCCATTTCTATTATAGTTGTATGATTCAATACAAAAATATGTATTTATCAATACTAATCATATTTCACTATAGAAATATACCTACTACTATTTTACGTATGGAGATACATATATTATATGCAAAACAGAAAAACATTGTCAAACTTATCCAACAATCAATTATATCGATATAACTATTCTGAAGGAGGATTCATATTTTATGATTCATAAATTACTTTCCCATTCTTATGAAGTAGCAACATCTATTTTACAAGTTCAAATACCAGCTTATACAATTGAAGCGGACTATATAAACAGTACCGCAATCCCTCGTTTATATGATACTGTAAACGATATTCAAAGTTGCGGTGAAACATTCTATGGATATTTTTCTGAAAATAAACTTGTCGGCTTTATTTCTTTTATACACGAAGAAAATCTAATTGATATTCACCGACTCGTTGTATCGCCCGATTTTTTTCAAAAAGGAATCGCAACGAAACTACTACTTTATATTTTTAACATGTTCCCTTCTTCCATGACATATATTGTACAAACAGGAAAAGCAAATACTCCCGCTATCGCATTATATAAAAAACACGGCTTCATTGAAGTAACAAATACAGAACTCCCTGATGGTCTAGTACTTACACAACTTAAAAAAAGACAGAAAAAATAAAATAGTTTGACTCATTCGTTTATTTATGTTATTTTTTACCTTATATAACCTTTTGCTGAATCCAAAATTTGGAGCGGGGGAACCATTTTTGTAGCTATGCTACTTGGGGCGAATCTTTTTTAAGTAGGGAAACTCTCACTTCCCGAGTCCGACAGCTAACCTCGTAAGCGTAATGGGAGAGGAAGGTGCTCTTTGCCTATGTTACACATTTTGCCTCCTTAATTATAAATATGGAATCGATACCGAATAGACGACTATATTTATAGAAAAGGAGATATGCATTATGTTACGTTTATCTGATCACGCAATAAAAATGATGGAACAAAGACTTCGACTCGAACAACACCGCACATATCAAGCAAATAAAGTTGTAGATAACTTACATCACAAATACTTCTTTCAGCATATTTTTCAACCGAAAAGATAAAACACTATTTATTTAAAACAAAAAAGGCAAGGTGTGTCTATAAAGACGTTCCTTGTCTTTTTTGTTTCCTTGTCTTTTTTGTTTCCTATTCTTTTATAATATCCTCACTACATTTAAACTTGCCGTACACAAATATAGACATTTTTATAATCATCAAAGGTTTCAAAAGAAAGCAAATCACCTGAGCCCATATGAATATAGAACTCAGGTTGCTTAGTTGCCCCTTTTAAAGAGGTCACTGTAGTGTCAACCCTCTCCTCTATTTAGCAATAAACCGATTTACTTTAATTACGTTTTTCATTTCAATACGTGGTGTTACGCCCTGAATCCAATCTGGATCAAATCTAAGCCAATCTTCTTCTGAGTTTTTTAACCAATCAAAATCAAAAATATTGGACCATGAAGATATCATTTCTTCTTCAGAATAAACTTCTTCTAATTGGTTATACTCTTCTTCTGTTTGAGTTAATAGCCATTTGTTTAAAACATAATGCCAAGAATCAAAACATGACCAAAGAATATCCTCTTCCGGTATGTCTAATGCAATGATAACACCTTTTTGACCTTTAGGTAGCATCCCTGGTCGGTTCTGATCTGGTCTTTTATGCCAAAGCCATACAGGATAAGTTGAACCATCATAATTAGGAAGCCTTTCCTTCATCTGTCCCATCATCCAAGCATACGAAGATTTAAATTCTGGCCAAACATATTTTTCATTACCCTTATAAAAACCGTCGTCTCGCATTTTCCTATATATATGAAGAGGTTTTACTGTGTATACTATCAAATAAACACTTCCTATCTAACTATTAATCATCTTTTATTATAATATACCCTAAAATAACAACTCATCAAATAAGATGGATTGACTACGCAGCTTTTGCAATTGGCTTCTTCTTAGTACATTACTTTCTCACCTTAATAAACGTCGTTGGCACCATTCTAGCTTATCTACTCTATTTTAACTAAAAAATCCTTTCGATAAATTGTACATAGACCATAAACCAAACATTAATATAATTAATCCAGAAACACGATTTACAATATTGAAAGGAAAGTTTTTTATTCGATTCTTCAATATTCCAGTTACACTACTGAGAGTTAACCACCATAATGTAGAACCTAAAAAAACTCCTAATACTACAGACAATTCAGTCATAGTATCATCATTTGGATTAGAAATTCCTAACCCAGAAAAAATGGCTAAGAAAGATAAAATGGTTACCGGATTTGTAATGGTTAAAAAAAAGGTAGAAGCATATGCTCCAAAAACAGTATTACCATTGGCTTTAGCTGATGTTTTTGACGGTTTTGAAATGAAAATTTTCAGTCCTAGATATAGTAAAAACACACCACCAATAAAATGAATCCAACCTTGTTGTTCAACTAAAAAATTAGTTACAACTGTTAAACCGAGTCCAGCAATCATTCCATACAGACCATCAGCTGTTGCTGCGCCTAAACCCGAAATAAAACCAATAAATTTTCCGTACTCAAGTGTACGTCTTATGCATAAAACTCCAATAGGTCCGACAGGAGCAGCTATACTAATGCCAATGATTATTCCCTTGATAAACAATTCAAAAACCAACTTAATATCCCTCCGATGTTAAGACTATCCTTTTGTGGATTTAATTATTTTTGTGTTTATAACAGTTCTTATTAGGATTAATATTCAGAATAAAATAATAACACTTTGTTTATAATTAATAAATAAAATTACATATTTTTATTTATTAATTAACGGAGTGTAGCTAACTCACTAATATACAACCTACGTTAAGGTTTATTTGTTATGCCCATCTTTAGTACAATCGTAGAAGTTTTAAAAAACAACTCTCACATATCCCCTTTTAGCACCGTTAACTTAATGGTGATGGGATAGTTTCTATTGTTAGGTTGTTCGCAATGCTGGCGATATCCCATGCTCACCAACCTAAAGAATCAAAATCCCCCTATAACCTTACATGTATAGAACATACATTATTTTTAAAAGTAATGACACTGGTACAAGAGACAACTTCTTTTTTACATTTAATATACTAAATGCCAAAAAAGGAGCTTGATTATTTATGCCATCAAAAAATAGAGATTGTTTCAATCCCTGTGCATTTCCTTATTCATTATTTCCTTGTGCATTTCCTTGCGCCATTCCAGAGCCGATAACCCCTGACCCTACCAAATTTGATTATATCGTGATTGGTGCTGGAACTGCTGGAGGGGTAATTGCCAAAGAATTAACGGATGACAAAAGTACTTCTGTACTAGTGCTTGAAGCAGGAACAAATATGACGAATGAGCTAAGTAACCCTAGCGTTATTGCCGCCATTAATACAACCCGTGGTAACAGGTTTAGTTTTAATGTTACTTCTGAACTAGAGCCAACTATTTCACGTACACTTATTGCAACAAATGGTCGCACCATAGGGGGAAGCTCAGAAATTAGTGACATGTACGCCGTACGTGGGAGTAAAGAGTTGTATAACCATTGGGCAAGCCTTATTGGTAATCAATGGAGTTATGATAATATTAGCTCCTTGTTCATAAAAAATGAAACCTATACAGGATCAACACAAGACCCTAGTGAACGGGGAACACAAGGGCCGATTTTTATTAGGCAACAGAGTATCCCCCCTAATGGATTGATCAATACGCTAGTTCAAGCAACAAACACTGTATTGGGAACACCGATTGCTACGGACTATAATACCGGCATAAGGGATTGTACATTTCATCAAACGCAAATTATTCAAAAAGAGGTTAGCCCCGGTGAATTTGTCCGATCCTCAACCGCAACAGGGTATTTAAATGACCATGTTGTCAGCCAAGGAAACCAGTCCAATTCAGATGAATTTGGAGTTGATGGAAGAAAGTTGGTTATTTTAACTAAAACAACCGTTAACAAAATCTTATTTAAGAAAAAAGATGGATTGAACATTGCGGTTGGTGTTGAATTTGTCAAGGATGGCGTTTCACATAGAAAGTTTGCAAGAAAAGGCATTATCGTCTCTGCAGGATTCTTTTCTTCACTCATTCTACAACGTTCAGGAATCGGTAAATCGGATGATTTGGCTAAAGCAGGTATATCAACATTGATAGAGAGTCCACATGTTGGTCACAATCTTCAAATTCAAGGTTATGTTGGATTGGGAGTCGAGATAGATACCCCTCAACTTCTTCCGATATTTTTTGCTGATCCAAACTATCCACTAATCCTAGGTGCTTTCCAAGCAGAGAATCCACTGAATCTACTAGAAAGTCGTCGTCTCCAATTGATAGGGGCTCCTATCCCATTTTTTCTCCCTGCTTCAGATGTAATCAGCAATGGTTGGAGTTTTGATTTAACTTTCCAAACCACTCCAAGTATCATGAGTTTCGGTATTATAGACGTGAATACAAAAAGCAGAGGGACAGTGCTAGTGGAGCATAGCGATCCAGAGGCTTATCCATCCCTTGACTTTCATCCGTTAGAAAATCCCAATGACCTAACGTATATGGTCGATCAATATAAGAGAATTTATAATATTATTGTAGAAGCTAGAGATCCACTGAAATACCCAAATAACGGCATCGGGAAAGTTGTTTATCCTCCCGAGAGTATATTCCAGCTACCTGACAACGATCCTAACAAACAACGTCAGCTTGAGAATTATGTCAAAGCCGCTTACACGAACTTCTCTATAGGCGGGCAGTGTCGGATGGGACAGACGATTCAAGAAGGGGTTGTCGATGGATTCCTTAATGTGTTTGGTACACAAAATCTTAAGGTTGCCGACCTGTCTATTTCGCCTCTTTTACCGGACGGTCAGCCGTCAGCCGCTGCTCAGATGATCGGACTAAATGCGGTACGGTTTATAAAAGAGGATTCCTCCTCATATGTAATGACAGATATGGAACTTGATGATTATGAAAATGAGATTAAAAAAATATAAATTAAATATTTATTAGTCTTATTCTTATTTTTTGATTTAGAGCTAGCATTTTAGCTAGAATGCTAGCTTGCCTTGTGAGGACGAACCCCATCGCTATCAAACTAATAAAAAGAAATATCCTCAAAATGAAAAAATACGTTATTCTTTCTGTAGAATCATAGGAAAGGATGGCGTTTTTTGTATGTCTATTTCTGTATCTGACGAACTACAACTTTTTTCACAGGAGATTCTTTAGAAACTGGAAACGGCAATATTAAATTATTAACACTAACGATTACAACAAAAGTTAATCAATTTGAAATGAAGACCGAGGGCATTAATGAAAATAAAGTAACCTTTATTTATGTTGCCAGTAAAAAATAATTATACATATTTTAAAGATTTCTCAGATTATCTGAGAGATCTTCTTATAAAAAAGAGAGGAATCTTTTTCAAAATAGATTCCTCTCTTTTACATTTAAATATAAGATCATAGTGCGCCTTGATTAAACTGAATTTTAAAGCTGCACCATTCCCTTTTCTTACGATGCATGATGATCTTTCTTCTTCAACAACGCTCTCTTCTTCATCGCTTTCGTTAAATATCCACCTTTAAATGAACGAATTTCATACGAAGACATAAACGCTTTCGGTGCAATTTCATTAATAATTTCTAAAAGTTCTTTCTCTCTAGAGCGTTTTGCGACGATATCTAAACGATAACGAATAGAATTAATACCTTCACCTTCAAATACTGTAACGCCAAATCCAGAATGTCGTAATTCATCTACTAATTCATTACAACGGTCTAGTAAACTAACTTGATACGTAATATATCCAATCGCTAATTTATTCTCTATATAACCGCCTAATAATAGTCCCGCACTAAAGCCGATGACATAGGCGACAATGTTCATCCAATTTGATAAATCCTGAAACACAATACCTAAACTGACAATGTAAATAGCACCTTCTAACAATCCTACACCAGCAGCGGATCTTGTTTGATTCTTTACAAGCAAAATCGTACGGATTGTTAATATAGGAACATAAATAATTTGAAGCACAAAAATAAGTAGAGCTTGTAACATTGGTATCCACCTCTTTCCAAAAGTCTTTTGTCATAATAACATACATAAGCTTTAGAAATCGATGGGTTTTTAAATTTTTTTTTATTATTTTTCATACTATTGAAAAACGAAAAAAAGAAGCGTATTATATTTGTCGTTTAGTTATGATTACTTTCTTAAAATCAAAAAAGGAACCTCCATTAGGCCCCTTTATCATAGCTCTATGTTTTTCGAAGCCTTCTCTCTTCGCTTCTCTTCTTCTTTCACTAACTGCATATTTGCATAAGCTAAATTCACAATCATTAAAAAGTGACCACCTAAAATACCTGTACCAAATGCCCACATTTCCATTTCATGCTCAATTTCATACATAATGATAGCCCCTAATATAGCAGCTGCAAACCGGTTTAAAACTCCTAATCCAGGAGCCTTTTCTTTCATTACGATACTTTTCCCAAGTTTCTCCACTCTGCGAGCTAATAACCAAAGGCAATATGCGCTTACAGCTAATCCGATACCAAATCCTGTTACTTGTTTTCCAAACGGAGTAATCGTCCACATAAGTAGTAAACCACTAAAGATCACATACAATTGTAATCGATATACACGTAAGGCTGCTTGAATCAAAATATCCGCTCCTAATCTCACATTTTTTATATTTCAGAAGAAAAGCAGCAACTTACACAGTTGCTGCTTTCTCTTCTTCTTGTTCTTGTTCCATTTTACGAATTTCAACACGTTTAATTTGGTAAGCGTCTTTTTCTAACACTTTAAATTCATAACCTTCCGCCTCAACGTGTTGTCCTTCTTCAATTTCATGATTTTGCATCATAATCCAGCCACCGATTGTATCCACATCATCTTCTTCAATGTGTAATCCAAATAAATCTGTCACTTCTGAAATAAGTACTTTCCCATCAACAATGATATGTTGCTCGTTCACATGTTGAATTGGTGGTGCTTCATCTTCATCATATTCGTCACGAATTTCGCCGACGATTTCCTCCAATATGTCTTCAAGCGTTACAATTCCAGCTGTTCCTCCGTACTCATCATATAAAACAGCCATCGGAATTCGCTTCTTCTGCATTTGCAGTAATAAATCATGAATCGGAGTCGTTTCCATCACTTCAATAATCGGACGCATATACGTGCGAATCGATGATAAATCTTCTTTATCATTGTTCATATATCGAATAAAGAAATCTTTTACATTGACCATACCGATAATATCATCTTTATCTTCTCCAAAAATCGGATAACGTGTGTATCGTTCATTTTGGATTACTTTCATGTGCTCTTCTACTGAATCTTCAAGATAGAAACCAACGATTTCCGTACGCGGTACCATGATTTCTTTCGCAATACGATTATCAAATTCAAAGATGTTATTTACATACTTGTATTCAGCTTGATTAATTTCTCCACTTTCGTAACTCTCTGAAAGAATAAGACGTAACTCTTCTTCTGAATGAGCTACTTCATGTTCAGAAGCTGGCTTCAAACCGAATAAACCAGTTACTACACGAGCAGAATTATTCAACACCCAAATAAACGGATACATAACTTTATAGAACATCATTAACGGACCCGCAAATAACAATGTCACTTTTTCAGCTTTTTGAATTGCCATCGTTTTCGGAGCTAATTCCCCGACTACAACGTGCAAGTACGTCATCGTCATAAATGCAAGACCAAACGTTAATACTGATGAAATAGAAGGATTTAAATTCAATTTCTCAAATAACGGATGTAATAATTTTTCTATCGTCGGTTCACCTAACCAACCTAGTCCCATCGCTGTAACCGTAATACCTAATTGACAAGCTGATAAATATTCATCTAAATTTGATGTTACTTTTTTCGCTGCTAAAGCACCGCGTTTCCCTTCCGCAACAAGCTGATCAATGCGACTTGAACGCACCTTTACAATCGCAAACTCTGCTGCTACGAAAAATCCAGTAAATGCGATTAAAATCGCAACCATGACTAAATTAAATATTCCCAATGAATCCCCTTAGTTAAAAAACTAAGGTGTCCACCTCCTGTATACTATAATGTTTTCTTATGTGCTCATGAGAAAACATAGCCCGATACAAAAATTAAAGAGGTCGGATTTCACTTTTTCTATAATAATAGAGCAAGTGTCTGTATTAAAGCTGTCGTTTGACCAGATAAAGATTTCGATATTTTTTCACGTTGTGAATCAGTCAACTCATCTAAAAGCGGCTTTAACTCCGTTAACTCTGCTTCTAATCGATGAATATGGTCTGTCACTTCATTCACTTGTTTCGAAACGTGTTCATTGATACCGAGCAGCTTCTTCTTCTCCTCGATTTTCTCTTTAATCTCACAAAGCGGCATATGCATTTCTTTGCACTTCTCAATAAATTGTAATGTCTCAAATGCTGTTTCGTCGTAATAGCGATAATTAGATTGAGATCGCTCCGCTTTTAAGATACCTAGATTCGTATAATAATCAATCGTTCGTTTCGACACGTGAGCCATGAGAGCCAACTGTCCGATTCGATACACCTTCCCAACGATCTTCCCCCCTTGTTTATATTACTATCATCATACAACACACAAACTGTACAGTCAAACGTGATGGTTTATCATTCACATTTTATACAAATTCCCACATTTTCTCTTACATTTATAAACTATGATTTCAACTAAATAATTAGATTATCAAATTAACGAAATATATTAATGAAACCTTTTCCCTTCTCACCCCCCCTTACTTTTAGAACGTACTACTCCATTTTCAAAAATCAGATCCACACAATACATACCCCAATAAACTGAAAATTAAGTTATAATATCATTATAAAAATTAAAAGGGGGATATATACATGTACTACAACACTTCATTCGAAAACGATCAACCTGTAGGCCGTCTATAATCTAAGACGGGCATTCATATAACAAGTGCGCTATGCCTCGTCTTAGGGAATGTATCCTAACCCTAAACATAGACGGAGGTAATGAAAATGAAACAAACAATTTTAGGAGCTATCTGTTTATCACTAGCAGCAAGTATATGGGGCGGTATGTATGTTGTTAGCAAATATGTACTCGACTTTATCCCACCGCTTACACTCGTTTGGCTACGCTTTATTATCGCTTTTGTTGTTTTATATGCAATTTTGAAAATAGCTGAGAAAAAACAAAAGAAAAAAACAACCATTCGCAAAAAAGACTGGCTCCTATTCGCTTGGATTGGATTTATCGGATATTTCATTTCGATCACATGTCAATTCATCGGAACAAAACTATCCGACGCTCATACAGGCTCTTTAGTAACATCAGCTACACCTGCATTTATGGTTATATTTGCAGCGCTCATTTTAAAAGAAAAACTAACTGCCCGTAGAATGCTATCTACTATCATAGCGACAATCGGTGTCATTATCGTAATTGGATGGGATATTGAAATTGGCTCCTATTTTATCGGTACAATTATATTAGTTGGAGCCGCTATCACATGGGCTTTACTATCCATTTATGTAAAAATTGCTTCAGTCCGCTTTTCATCACTAGTTATTACAACGTACGCAATATTCTTTTCACTCTTTTTCATCACACCTTTTATGATTTTGGAATTCCAATCCAATCCTATTAGCCATATGAACATGTACGTATTATTAGGTGTGCTTTATTTAGGAATCATCTCAACGGCAGGTGCATTTTTCCTTTGGAATAAAGGATTACAATTAATGGACGCAAGCATCAGCTCATTATTTTTCTTCTTCCAACCTATCGTTGGATCGTTACTTGGTTGGTTTCTCTTAAACGAGACATTAAATAGCAACTTTTTCATTGGTGGTATTCTTATTATATGTAGCGTTTTAATTACCACTCTTGAAAAGAAATAAAAAAACAGGCAGAGATTTTTAATCTCTGCCTGTTCGCATAATTGGGTCTTGATCGTGAAAACCAATGCAAATTTGTATATTACTTCGCACTTCACTACATGCACTTATAAAACTACATACCGTTCTTGCAATTAAATATAAAGTAATACCCATTGCCTTTTCGCTTGTATCAAAACCGTTCTCATCATACAGATTCGCTAATTCTATAGCCTTCGGTCCCTCAATATCATATGTCCATTCAGAAGCCCAATCATCATCCTCTTCTTCAAGCGGAACATACTCCTCACAAATATAAAACTGACTATTCCATTCATTATCGAGATCATACTCAAAATAAATTGCCTTTACTTCTTCACTTTCAGCAATTTCTAATGTTTCCCTCAAGCCTTTTCCCACACTCTTTTCGTATGAATCTAATCGAATCATTTTAATTCGCTCGGCGTGCGCACCTGATGCTAACGTGCTGCAAATACCATAATACTTCACTTCCACTTGCTTTACTGATAACGAAAAGATATCCTCTTGCATCTCTTCTAAATACTGAAACATATCCAAACTAGCTCACTCCATACTCTTTACGCACTCCAATGCGCGGGACGGGACAACAATTTCGGTAATTTCGTATGTGTATCCCCTCTCGCTGCATTAATTTGAACTTGCGTAAGAAAAATACTATTTGTAAAGTCCGCCCCGCGAATATCTGCATCCCGCAAATCTGCTCCGATGAGATCTGCTCCTCGTAAGTCTGCACCATTTAAGTTAGCCGCAATTAAATATGCGCCTCTTAAATTCGCTCCTTGCAAATCTTTCTTCTTCAGATTCGCTCCCATAAGGTCTGCTCCGCGGTGACTAATTCGCTTCTTACGCGCGGCATTCATTTCCTTCCAAACTAGCTCACTCGTTTCTAAAAGTAAAACATTTACTTCTGCACGGTGTAATGGAATATTTACTTTCATTAACTCGTCCGCATTTAAATTTGAAAGACGCTCCGTCTCTTCCATCGCTCTACTTAGTTTTTTATGAATTGACTGCGTCGCCTTTAAAAGAATAGCCTCATTCAAATACCAAAGCATTTCATGGAGCTGATGCATAACCGGAAAAGCATCATACATTTTCCTTGCATGCTCAGCATCTTTCCGCCAATCAATCCCTTTAAACGTAACTTGAGAAATTTTCTGTCCAGCGCCAAAACATTCAAATACTGTACAACCTTTATAACCATTCCCTCTCAGATTTTTATGTATGCTACATTTAAAATCTGATTGTAAGTTGGAACACGGTTTACCCCCATCTTTATTCACTGCAAAATCTACCGATGCTGCGAACGGTAACGCCACACAACATAGACCGAAACATGTTTCGCAGTTCGCTTTTAAATGATCGTTATGAATAGTCAAAATCTATACCCCCTGTTGTCTTTTGACTATTTCATAATATTCTAACTGCAATAAATAATCAATTTTAATAGAAACAGGCATTTTTTATCTCAATTCATAACTTTATCAGTCATTTTCCTTTCAATTGAAAAAGACAGCTTCTATTCGATGAATTATAATTAAATTGTAAATATTCAAATTAAAAGGAGAACTATAATGGCACTAGAAATGAAAACAAACTGTCAAATTTGCGATCAATCACTGGGGCAAGATTCTGAAGCATACATTTGCGTGTATGAATGTACATTTTGTGCACCATGTACAGAAGAAAGAAAAAACGTTTGTCCAAACTGCGGGGGCGAATTGGTACGTAGACCGAAAAAGAAACAATAAAAGCAAAGCGATATCGCTTTGCTTTTATTGTTTTCTAGGTATATGAAATTATATCAACGATTTTTTTAATATATCGACTTACCAACAAATAACGACATCTCTATACGCATTCAGCTTCAACACAACTTAAACATTTAAAAACTTAACACAAACAGGCTCCGGCACAACAACATCAGATTGGATGAGCGTTAACTTCCCTGTAGATTCATCTCTTGAAAATAGTACAAGATTATGCGACTTTTCATTTGTCGCAACAAGAAACTTTTCAGTAGGATCTAACACGAAGTCCCTCGGCCAATTTCCTTCTGTATATGTATGTTCAACAAATGTAAGCTGACCTGAATGTTGATCTACACTGAATACAGCAATACTGTTATGACCTCGATTAGCTGCATATACAAAGCGACCGTCAGAAGAAATATGAATCGCACTTCCTTGACTATTTTCATCGAATTGTTCTGGAATGGTAGAAATATACTGCAATTCGGTAAAGGATCCTCCTTCAGGATTATACGTTAACACAATGACTTCTGAACTAAGTTCCGTCATCACATACGCGTACTTTCCATTCGGGTGAAAAGTAATATGTCTTGGACCACTTCCTGGATTCACAGACAAGCTATTCACTTCTATTAATGTACTATCTTTCATTTCATATGTAATTAATTTATCTATTCCTAAATCGACACCCACCACATATTTTTCGTCAGGAGTATATCCCGCGTAATGTGCATGTGGTTTTTCTTGTCTTTCTTTATTCGGACCTGAACCTTCATGTGCCATAATAGATGCAGCAGGACTTACCGTTCCATTTTCTTCATTTACTTCAAAAGACTCAATCGTTCCTTTATGATAATTTGCTGTAACTACCACGTGATTTCCACTATCAACACTAATATGACAAGGAGACGCACCTTCTACTACTTGTCTGTTCTTCTCCTTAAGCTCTCCAGTATGACTATCAATCGAATAAGCAGCTATCCCGCCAGTTTCTCCTTCTTTTACAACAGAATAGAGATATTGATTATTTCGGTTAATGGTTACATATGTAGGGTTATCCAGTTTGGCCGCAAGTGCTACATTACTAATTTTTTTTGCTTCCGTGTCTAAAGTAAAAGTATATATTCCTTCGCTTTTTTCTTTCGTGTACGTTCCAACATATCCAATAAATTTTTTGTTATCAGTCATTTTCATAACTCTCTCCCTATCGTTTTTGTTCATCCTACTTCGTAACTAAAGCTTTAAACTATTTTATATTAAAAAAATATCCTAAAAAGTCGGAGTCCCTCTTTATAACTTACCATATTATCCTACTATATACGAAAAAAGACTCTCTCTTATGAGGGATATGTTTTAACAAACTTCACTCTCATAAGGAGGTCCTTTTCATAACTATAGTGTTTTTTTGAAGAATGGCAGCCTCACTTCATTATAACTTAGGCGCTTTTGCCCAATCCGCAGCAAACTTTTCAATACCTTGGTCTGTTAATGGATGCATCGCAAGTTGCTCAATTACTTTATAAGGAATTGTTGCAATGTGAGCACCTGCCATCGCTACACGAGTTACATGATCTGGGTGCCTAACAGAAGCAGCAATAATTTGTGCATCTAATTGATGAATATCGAATAATTCAGCAATTTTAGCAACTAATAGTACGCCATCTTCAGAAATATCATCTAAGCGACCTAAAAATGGAGAAACATACGTTGCACCTGCTCGAGCAGCTAAAAGTGCTTGGTTCACAGTGAAAATAAGTGTAACGTTCGTTTTAACACCTTTTTCAGTAAGGTAGCGGCAAGCCTCTAGCCCTGCTAGCGTCATCGGAAGTTTTATCGTGACGTTTTTATCGCCACCGTTTATTTTAATAAGCTCTTCTGCTTGAGCAATCATTTCTTCAGCTGTAACAGCATCTGGCGTTACTTCTGCCGAAACAGATTCAACTTTAGGTACTGCCTGACAAATTTCTGCAATACGGTCTTCAAACTTAATGCCCTCTTTTGCTACTAAAGAAGGATTCGTTGTAACACCAGCTAAAACTCCTAGTTTATATGCTTTTTTTATGTCCTCAAGATTTGCAGTATCAATAAAAAATTTCATGATCAATTCCCTCCAGTTTTTAAACGTTAACGAGTTATAATTTTAGGGTTTTTATTACTTCTCGACTGCATGTCCGCCGAATTCATTGCGCAGAACTGCTACTTCATGTTTATGATTAATTAAATATCTCCCTAAATTCAATCCCATTTTACCTAAGCCAATTAATCCTACTTTCATAATATAATTCCCACTTAAATTACCCTTTATCATAAATACATATCACTAAAATCATGAATACCTTTTTTTATATAACTTTTACGTATTAGACAACATTTTCTGTCGTAAATGCATGACCTTAGCTTCAGCTCCTGCACATGTTTCAATAGTAAACTTCACTCTAAATACCTTCATTTAAGAACGTACTTATTTTTTCAATTCCCCATCTAACCACCATTTAAATTCACTTTCTTGCAATAAGGCATTCGCCTCATCTGGTCCATATGAACCAGACTCATATTCGTAAAGAGGCAATACGTTTTCCTCGAATGCTTCAAGAATTGGCTGTACCCATTCCCATGATAATTCAACTTCTTTCCAATGGGCAAAGAATGTAGAATCTCCACATACAGCATCATAAATGAGTCTTTCATATGCTTCTGGTATGCCCACTCCTGTTTGCTCACAAGTAAAATGAATACGTATCGGTTCAAGCTCTCCATTTTTCAACGGATTTTTACTATTTAATTGCAGTGAAACATTTTCATTTGGGCTAATTTCAATCATTAACAAATTAGGCTCTGCCTTTGGATTCGTATCTTGATATTGTTGTTTTAACGTATTTTTAAATTCAATTACAATACGAGTAGATTTTTCTTTCATTCTTTTGCCTGTTCGTATATAAAATGGAACGCCAGTCCAAAATGGATTATCGATCCATAAGCGAGCAGCAACAAACGTATCTGTTTTAGAAGAAGGATCTACTCCTGGTTCCTCTCTATACGCAACAACTTGCCCGCCTTTTATCTCACCTGAAGCGTATTGACCACGAACGATATGGTTCTGAACGTCTTCTTTTTTCACTCTACGAAGAGTCTCCATTACCTTTCGTTTTTCCTCTCGAATTTCAGAGGCGTTAATCTTTTCCGGAAGGTTCATAGCAGTCATCATTAATATTTGTAACATATGATTTTGAACCATATCACGAATGGCTCCTACCTGATCATAATATCCTGCTCTTTCTTCAACCCCAACCGTTTCACTAGCTGTTATTTGTACATTCGCTATATGTTCTTTATTCCAAATCGATTGGAGAACTGGATTTGCAAATTCAAGCGCTTCAATGTTTTGAATCATCGGTTTACCTAAATAATGATCAATACGGTATATTTCATCTTCTTCAAACGTTCGACTAAGCTTATCATTAAGCTCACGAGCAGACTTCAGATCGTGCCCAAACGGTTTCTCAATCATCAAGCGTTTCCATCCATCTGTTTTAGCAAGTCCGCTTTCCTTAATATTTAATGCTATTGTCTCGAAAAAGTCAGGAGCAACTGAAAGATAGAACATTCTATTCCCTGTTATATTTTGTTCCTCTTCCCTTTCATGAACGACTTGCAACAACCTCTTATAATCTTCTGGTTTATTCACATCTAACGGACAATAACGAAAATACTCTAAAAAATCCTCTATTTTTGGAGCACCTTCCTCTCTGCTCCGAGAAAAAGTTTCTATTGAGTCTTTTATTTTTCCTTGAAAATCTTCATGAGATACTTCACGTCTTCCAAGCCCAATAACGGATATTTGCTTTGGAAGTTTTTGATCTATATATAAGTTATATAATGCGGGGTAAATTTTTCTTTTAGCTAAGTCCCCTGTTGCTCCAAATAAAACAAAGGTTATCGATTCCAATTTCAGTCCCCCTCGTGGTGTATAGTCATTGTCAATATGGTAAAAATGAACTGTACAGAAGGCTAATTCACAGTTTTATACAATGCAAAAAGCTATTAGCTTCTATTTTTTTATATTTGTCGCTTTCTAATTGTCCCCAACATTAATAGTGGCAATTCAAAGCATTACTACACCCTACCTACTTATTGAAATTAATATAAAATATCTCGAATTAAAGATTTTCCACTTTTGTCTGTTTATTAAATGCTGGTAGCCAAATAATAAAAAGGCAAAAACGAACAGAAACATGTTCATTTTTGCCTTTTTATTATTGCTGTAAATGATTTTTAACTGCCCTTATAACCAATTCATGATCTTCTTCTGGTGGTAATCCGGAGACTGTTATCATTCCGATTACCCCTACGTTTTTTATTTGAACAGGAAAACATCCACCAAACGCAGCATATTCCGAAGTATCTAAAAGATATTTTTCATTATATGAGACGCCAGTTATTTCACTTTGTATCTGCATATAATACGAGCTATGATTATGCAGGGAAACGACCCGTTTTTTACGTTCAATCCATTTCGTATTTTCCTCAGTTGTCCCTGTCATCTTGAAATGAAATAATTGCACACCGTTTTTGGCTATATCAACAGCAATCACTTTCCCCTCTTGCTTCGCTGTTTCAACGATAAATAAGCCTAATTGCAACGCATCTTCATTTGTAAAAGAAGAAAACTGAAGTGTCTCCTCTTCTATTAAAATTTGTTTACTTATTTCATTCAAATTTGAAGTACTCATACATTTAACCTCCCTAATCGCTTTCTACCACATTGATATTTTTGAAATTATGTGACTCTATCGTGCGACCTTTCAATACTTCTGGATCTACTAGCGTAAAGCTTGCTCTCTTCTTACTGGTGCTATTATGAATTATATTTAACGCAACAAAAATGTATGTACTGTAAAGTGCTATCGACACTAAACATTTTGTGTACTTTTATTAATTGGTTTATTAAGAACTTCTTTTAAGTGAATATCATAGAGAAAACATAAAAAAAGGGACAAACTCTCCAACCGGAGAAGTTTGTCCCAAAATCGTTATATCTTATCTATAATCTTCTTCTTTTTTCAGATCACATTAAAATTAACAATAGTGATTAGAATAATGACTTAATACTCGCTAAGACCGTAAGGATACCTATAATAACGACAAATACATTGCTCATTTTCCCTCTGTATTTAGCCAGTACTGGTACTTTACGAATCGCATACATTGGTAATAGACATAAGATGGCAGCAACTAACGGACCGCTAAGAGCATCAATAATTCCAAGAATACTTGGATTTGCATAAGCAACGTACCAGCATGTTAATACGACAAAAGTAAGAACCATTGTCTTAACTGTTTTTTCTTCGATATCTTTTCCGCGTGTTTTACCGAATTTAATAATTACGTCACGCATTACCTCATATGCTCCTATATAATGGCCAAGGAACGATTTTGTTATAGCCACAAAAGCAATGATAGGAGCTGCAATTGTGATTACAGGCGAATTAAGCTCATTAGCAAGATATGAAAGGATTGATAAGTTCTGTTCTTTCGCTATTTTTAGATCCTCTGGAGTCAAACTTAGTGTGCTACTCCAAACAAAGAACATAACAACAACGAATGTCATGATATAACAAACTTTTTGTATTTGCGCACATTTCGCATCAGTGGCTTCGATTCCATACGTAGCTCTCTGCTTCACAACAAATGATGAAATCATAGGTGAATGATTAAATGAGAATACGATGATTGGTAGAATCATCAATATCGTTCCAAAATATCCTGTTCCTGTTGAAGCAGTAGAAACAGCTGAAAAGCTAAGCATTGACGTATTCCACTGTGGAATTAAAGATATTGCAATAAACAGTAGAGAAGCTATGAAAGGATACACTAGCATACTCATTATTTTCACGGTAATATCTTGACCGAAATTTAGTATAGCGATAAGACCAAGCACTAATACAAGAGATAAAATGGCTCTTGGAGGTTCCGGCATGTGCAATTGATGCACGATAAAACTACTTGCAGTATTTGTAAGCGCAACCGAATACATTAATACGATTGTATAAATTGAAACGAAATATACGATGTTAAAAATGATACCTGCTTTATTTCCGAAATACTCTCTAATTGTACCTGTGATCCCCTCATCAGCAGAATTAGAAGCATATATCATTTTAGCAAGCGCCCTATGTGAATAATACATAACTGGGTATGCAAGTAATGTAATGAGTAATAATGATAATAAACCACCTGAACCTGCATTAATTGGTAAGAAGAGCACCCCTGCTCCAATTGCAGTTCCAAATAGACTGAGTGCCCAAGTAGTATCCTGCTTATGCCACTTTTTTGGATCTAGATAGTTCTCATTTTTGATTGCGGTATTTTCAGCTTGAACTTCTATTTTTTTTGCAGTATTCCCGTTCATATAATAAATCCCCCTTATCTCCTATTCTTACGTCTCTCTTTATCGCTAACGAATATTTTCCTTTTGAAAAAATGAATGACTTACAAGTTGCCCCACATGTATGTCCTTCATCAAAATGAATCCAAATTGAAACATTCGCTAGTCGGCCTCATTATATAATTGTTAGCGTTCACAAAATAGTTTACTCATAATACTGACCTTTTATATAAAGACCCGCTAAGAGAACAATATAGAATAGATTTCCTAAATGCGTTACAACGTTTCTACTAACTGTTTATTACCTTAATGGTTTCTCTCTTTTTACTTTTAACAGTAATTTCAGATAAACCGGCCTCTCTTAATTTGTGAGGCATTTGTCTCTCGACTCTGTGCATTACTTTAATAACTTCGTCAGCATAAATGCTATTGCTTACACAAGCCACTAAAGCATTTTAAATACCTTTCGCCTCTAATCACACACCTTTCTTACTAGTAATTGCATTTTTTGTATTTTCTCCAGAGATAATAAATTTTTCTCTCGACGCCCTCATTATAACGTGTATATTTATAAAATTAATATTTTTATATTTTCAGAAATATTTAACGGCCATAATTTTACATGGATAATATTTTACAGTTAGTATGTAGCAATTATTTCAAGTGTTTAAAGTTGGATTAGTTAGTAAAAAAATACAATAACACATTACCTATCAAGGTTACTCATTATAAAGATATTTATATCCCTCTTTTATTATAAAATCTTTTTTAGACACAAAAGATATTCTAATAAACAATTAATATGACTAAAAAGAAATATATTCAAACGTACACAAACCAAATTTTAGGATATATATTATTGATATTGAATTCATATACACTTTTCAAAAAAATATAATAAGCTGCCCATATGGACAGCTTATTTGCATAATTATGGAGAGTGAACATTATATAAATCATTAAGACAAGTGAGTAATTTGATTATATGTATGTATGTTCCATTGATTTTCTTCGTAATAAATATGACTTATACAGGCATTTCTTAGTACAGTTTTTCCAGAGCCAATTTCCCCTTTTGACAAGTAAGCAAGGATGGCATTTATAACAGCTCCATGTGCTACAACAATTATATTTCTATCTTTATGACATCGTTGAATTTTTTCTAGCCCATTTATTATACGTTGAGTAAAGATTTCTTTCTCTTCTTGGTCTTCATACTTTCGATTAGGATAAAGTTTTGTACGTTCTTCCACAGTTAATCCTGAAGCTTTACCGAAATCTCTTTCCACAAACTCTTTCATTTCGATCTCAATCGATGTTTTAGTATATACATTTATAATCCTTGCTGTTTCTTTTGCCCTTTTTAAAGGACTGCTAATAATAACATCCCAATCTTTTTTACTTAAATGTAGACCGCAATCATTAGCCTGCTTTTTGCCTTTTTCATTTAATGGTATATCTTCTCTTCCTTGCAGTCTCCCCACAGAATTCCAATCCGTTTCACCGTGTCTTACTAAATATATAACGGTCATGTGTAAGACCTCCTAATTTCCCTAATTAATCTATTTTATCATCTATACATTTATCGAAGGTATAGATTTTCAACTTACATATCTTTGTTATCGACAATTAATTAGATACGTCTTATAAAATAGAAAACTATGGAAGACAAAGTAATTGGAAGACTAAATTTAATAAAATCCATTATAGAGTAAGATACATATCCTCCTAATAACCCGATACCCATTAAATATGCATAAGAAAAACCTAATACTATAAACAGCGGAATTCCAATATTTAATTTGTAACTTCTTTTTACTTTCCTATAAAAGAATTCTCCTAATAGACTACCTATAAGTACAGGTATACTGCCGTACATAATGTAAAGCAGAGCCATCGACCAGGGAGAACCCCATCCTTCCATCCCTTCTGGGTCATTTATTATAAATTGCAAGCTAGATGTAAATATAGAAAAAAACAGGAGACATACTAAATAACTAACTATAAATTTTTTCATTTCTCCCTCCTTCATACAATTCATACTACTGTCTTGATTGTACGACAATTACCATAAATAAAGAAATATACATATCTTATTCATGTAAAGTTAACATATCACCTCATTATAAACAGTTGGATATCATCAGTAATCATTCTATACCGAGGGAATTATCTCATTTTTTGATATAAAAAAGATGCAAGATTTTATACATTTTGGTGTTCTCGTTTGTTACTAGATCTGTATAAAATCCTGCATGCTCTTAACTTAAACTTATAAATCATATTATTACGCTTCTTCCCGATTCCCTAATGTAATGGGCCTTTTAAAATTAAAGAATTGATTGTATTACAGCTAAAGATTCTGAAAGAAATTATATTTATTATAAATTTTTTAAAATCCCCCACTAACTAGCTCTTTTATCGAGTTTAATTTTGAAGAAAGCTCGATAAACCACTCTTCATCTCCTGTTAATAATGCGAGGTCTATAAGATAAAGGATTTGCTCCTTATTGATTGCTTTTGATTCAGGGAGTTTCGTAACGTGTTTACTAAGAAGTAAAATTGCTTCATTTTTTGTGTACTTGTTGTCACGTTTCACAATAATAACTGTAACTACACCTTCTACGTCATCAAGTGATGCAATGTAACCAAGTATGAATTCACCTTCATTTGATATTCCACGAACCCAATCTCCAACTTTTAAAACATGGTTATTATTTGACATCATACTTTTCACCTTCTTACAATTTATTTTTTCGTGACGATAAACAAAATATAAAAACTAAACTGTATTATTTTTCATTACATTTAAATGTTAAGAGCTCACGGCTATATAACAATTCAGCCACTTAACGTTCTGGATTGATAAGATCAACAACTTCTTTCATTGTATAATTCTTTAAATATTCACCTAGATGTTCTTCAGCACCTAAGAAAATAGTGAAAAGAACTTTTCTCATATTCGAACCTACAATACACTGACCATTTGATTCAGGACACTTAGGCTGCAAAGCACCTTCTGAAGTTATTTGATAAATATGCCAAAGATTAACTTCACTTAAATTGCGAGCAAAAATAAATCCTCCGCCAGTCCCCTCTTTTGATTGTATAAACTTATGTTTTTTCAACAAACTTAGCACTTTGCGAATACGTACTGGATGAACACCCGCACTCTCTGAAATAGCAGTACTTGTTGACATCCGGTCTGATTGTAAAGCTAAATAAGTTAAACTGTGAATGGCCAAGGTAAAGTCGCTGTTCATTGTTTTCCTCCTACGATAAAAAAATATGATTTCTCGCTACTTCACATACTGTAGCCATAAATATTACAGATAGGTTAGTCGAACGTTAAAATATATATAAATAATTCTTGCTATAAAAATAAATCCCTTTATATTCTATCCGAACTCCCCTATATCTCATCACTTCATTTAGCTTTTTAAGTTAAAAATACATTTAAACACTCCACTGTTTCTTAACTTGTTCTTCTGCCAACTGTTTAATTTTTGTCCAGATCGTATCTTTACTCACAATAACATTTGTTTGATAATTTCTATTGTTATAATTGACTGTAACTAATACTTCAATCATCTCCTGTTTCCTCCTTTCAAAAAAATTCCCCTTAAAAAATATTACTTATTAATTAGCCATTTTTTGCAATTCAATATTCAAAACTGTTCGAACGCTACGCGGTAAAAATTTACGAATTTCTTCCTCATTAAAACCAATTTGTAATCTTTTTTCGTCCAACATAATTGGACGACGCAACATTTGAGGATACTCAATTATTAACTTATAAAATTCATTAAGCGAAAGCGCCTCGATATTTATATTTAACTCTTGAAAAGTTTTAGATCTAGTTGAAATAATTTCAGTAGCCCCCTCTTCAGTTAAACGAAGAATGGATTTAAGTTCATCGACTGTAAGAGAATTGGCTACGATATTTTTTTCGGTATAATCAATTTGATGCTCTTCAAGCCATGCTTTTGCTTTTCGGCATGAACTACAGCTTGCTGTCGTATATAGAATCACCATATTTTACACACTCCTTTACTGTTTTTCATCAAATGTACAATTCATTTACATATGTGTTATTGAAATGTATTAAAAAAAATTACAGTTTAGAATCAAATACACGTAATGTTATTTATTCGAGAATATTTAAGTTATCTTAGACTATTCGTTTCTTTTAAAAATGCTACTTCTATAAAATTATCGGCACTTCATTTTCCAAACGATGAAAATTCACTTCCAAAAATCATACTGTAAATTTAAACTTTACAGTTCTATTAATCAACCGGTAAATGCTGGATGGATTCCCTCGTGGACATAAATAAATAGCTTGAGACAATTACTTGCCAAAGCTACATGGAACAAAAAAGCAAAGCGCCCACGCTTTGCTTTTTACAGAATCCCTTTTAACTTTTCACCCATTAGCCCCGCTAAATACTCATAACCCACTTGCCCAAAGTGTAATCCATCCTTCTCTTCATCTTCTACAAACCTCTTATAATCCTTTTCTTGAATCATTTCAGCATACAAATTTAGAAAATGACTTCCTGTTTCTTTCGCCACTTCCTCTACCACGTCTGCATACTGACCGAGCACTTTATTCGTTCTATAATGCTGCCTTTCTTCATCAACTGGTGCAGGACTAATAATCAATACTTTATGTGATGAAATCTGGTTCACAATTTTCTCTAAGTTTTCTTTATAAATTTGTAATGGTACTTGAGCAAAAGAAACGGCATCGTTCGTACCAAGAAAAACTATTACAAATTCCGGTTCATATGACAATACATCCTCTTCAATCCTATTTAGCGCATCGAATGTATTATCACCTGGAACACCTGCATTCACTACTTTCCATTTCGGAAACATCTCTTGCAAACGCGGTGTTAACCTCGGCGTTCCATCAAAAAACGTTTCATCAGCTGTAATACTATCTCCAAAACATACTAACGTTTTCATGAAGCTAACTCTCCTTTTACGTATGAAACAACTTTCCTTCTACCGCCTTCATATATCTTTCAGCAGACCGTTCCACTGCCTCATTTGCATTTTCTTTTACTACCCGATGAAAAGCGTTGTATAAACGATTAAACTGTAACGGCTTCACTCGATTCGCCATTTCCTCCACTTTTCTCGCTGGTAATGGAATTAAGTTCGGATAGCTGTACATAAAGCTTACCCACTGCTCATCCGCTACAACTTGAATAATATCACCAGTTAATAAAATTCCTTTTCCATCATTTCCTTCTTCCCAATGTAACACAGATCCCCCTTTAAAATGTCCTCCTAAACGATGAATAACTAAGCCATCGGCCAATTGTAAACTCTCCCCAGACCAATAAATTATGCGACTACTCGGGCGCATCACCCACTCTTTATCGTCTTCATGTATATAAATTGGTACATCAAACGTTTCTGCCCACTCTACTTGCGTTGAATAATAATGAGGATGAGATAGTGCAATCGCATCTAACCCGCCCCCCTCTTTTATCTTCTCAATTGTCATTTCATCTAAATAAGTAATACAGTCCCATAATAAACGATATGACTCTGTTTTCACTACAAATGCCGTTTGACCGATCGCAAACCCTGGTTTTGTCGTAATACTATAAAGCCCGTTTTCCTCTTCGATTATTTCATTTTTGTATGTATCACTCGTTTGTAAGCTTTCTAGTGTCGTCCAAGATTGTCCTTTTGGATTAACATATTGCCTTTCTTCATCACAAATATGACAACTCACCGGTTCTTCTACACTCGCCGCATACTGTACGCCACACGTTGTACAAACGTAATTTTTCATAATCATTTCCCCTATCCCTATATTTTTATTAAGCTGATTTTTGTTGATAATGATCTGCTTTTTTATTTTCAATTAATAAACTTATAAAAGTAAGTAAATAAACAGCTGTAACCGATAATGGAATTACAGTAAATCCTTTTTCCGCAAAAAGAATCCCGCAAACTGACGTTACGAATACAGTCCCTACTGACAATAAACCATAACTTTTACTTTCATAAATCCATACGTACGGGATAAAATGAACACCTATTAACATTGCTACTACAAAAGGTAACCATTCTGGAAATTGAAAATAGGCAAGTAATACAAGCGGAATATTTAATACATTTATCCCACCAATTAATCCTGCTAAAATCCCTAACGGATTTCCTTTCGCAAACATGTCAATTTTCAATATAGCAGCTATCATTAAGCCGAAAGGAAACACACATCCCATACCGATTAAATATACCCACACCACTTGTTTTTCTGGAAGAACAAAGCCCGTTATACTCATAACTATCCAAAATAAAACGCCAGCTAATATAATTGGTAAGCCTCTCTTCGTTTTTATTGCTAAATCCTTTTTCGCTTCTGCAACATTCATCTCACTATCCCCCCAAAGTCGGCTCAATTTCGGCCATCCAATAACGCCAAGCTACTAAATAATCTTCTAAATCTTTCGGATGGTGTCTTACACATGTATCTATACGCAAATATAATCCTATGACTATTTCTTCATGTAAATTACAGTCTTTTTTATGAAATACACACTGTTTCATCGCATAATTAATTGTTTCTTTTGTCAAATCTTCCGGGGTTGAACAGAACGCATAAATTAAATCGTATATAGGATCTCCCAGGACTGGTAACGGGTCAATTACACCATATAGCTTATTCTCCCTGAATATAAAGTTATGAAATCCAAAATCACCATGCAATAAAAATGGCTGATTTATTCCAGTTCCCCTATTCGGACTATTTGCTAGTTTAAGAACCGTTTCATACTCTTCATCACTTATATACCGTCTTACATTTCCATAAGCCTCCATCACATTTTTCGTTAAAAATTCATTCCAACATTGAACCGGACTTTCTTTCCACCCCCACCCCTCTGCCCCTGGAACAATTTTGTACTTATTGATAACTTCTTTTACAAGTGTACGTAGTGCACTTCGTTTATGTCCTCGTTCGCAAGACGTACTCCCTTCAAGGAAAGAATACACAATATATGTATGTAAAGGGTCCTTATACAAAAGCTTTGAAAACAAAGTATTCCCCTCATAAAATGAGAAAAAATTAGCTTCTTCACGCATCACTTCCGATTCATTCAGCTTTACTACATATTTTTCGTCCAACAAATATACTGTACTTGTCGTTCCTCCATTCAACGCTTTTATACTATTTGGATAATGTGAAATAACTTTCTCATTAACTAGTTGTTCAGCTATTATTGAAATTTCCATTTCTCCACTCCCGATTCCGAATATTCCTTCAATTCAAAAGACAACTTTACTATTTGATAAAAATAAGGAGAATCCTCTCGGGACATCTTAATGTAACAAAAAACAATATTATTTTATTGCAGCGGCTTCCTTCAATATTTCTTCATAGAATTCATTCCATTTATGATAATGCGACGCAATTTCTTCTACGTTAACAAACATCCTGTTATCAGATTCATACTCCCCATCAAACTCATGTATTTCATTAATCTCCATCCGGTAGAATGGCTGATATCCCACTTTCGGATACGGACTATTTTCATTCCAATTAGGATTATCACTATGATCAACGATAATATATCCAAATAAAGCACATTCTCCTTTTACATACCCTTCTTCCCATGCTTCTCTTTTAAAACATTCTTCTGGTAGTTCTCCTTCTTCTATATGCCCACCAGGAAAGTCCCAACCACGCTGTTCATGGTTTATTAGTAAAACCTTATTTTTATGAAAACAAAAACCGTGAACACTCGTGATCCTTTCGTATTCTGGCAATATACAATCTTTTTTCCATGTTAACTTCACTTTTGATTCCCCATAATTTGCGTATATAGTTACCATTTCCCTCACTCCAAATGATCTTCATTTAATCTAGTAATTTCTATTGATTTATCTATTCCCTTTAACTTACGAGCCAAGCTCTCCACACCAAACACCTCTGTAAACGTATGACTACCTACAATTAAGTTAATGCCTTTAAATTTCGCATGTTGCACCGTATATAATGTTTTTTCTCCTGTTATGTACGTATCACAACCTTTTTCTAACGCTCGCTCAATCAAATTTGTATTGTTTCCTGCACCAGTTAAAATCGCAATTCGTTTTACTGGTTTATCATGATTCCTCCAGCTCTTCACTTTCTCTTCCATTCTTTCTTCCAGTTTTCCAACTAAGTTTGAAAAGGGAATCGCTTCTTCAAACTCACCTATTCCAGGTAATTCCTCTTCCTCATACGTAGAGTATTCTAAAATTGTATCTATCCCAATTTCATGAAATAGCGACGTACACGTTCCAAATTCCACAAAATCTAACGGCAAATGAATCCAAAAATGATTCATTTCGTATTGTTTTAATTTCTCAATACAAGCCTCTTCCATACCAAATAAAAAACTCCAAGGTGCATGATGTGTAACGATCATATCGACTCCATTTCGATACGCTTCTTCAATCGTTTCTAACGTTACATTTGTTGTGTAACCTATTTTGTGAAATTCTTCTTTACTAATATGAGTAAAACCATATTCGTCATCACCGTATTTATGAAGATGCTCTTCAAAAAGTGATGTAATATGCTCTTTAAACTGCTTTATATTCATTTTTATTTCTCCCTTCTTTCACTTTTATATTTCAAAAATAAGGAAATACTAATAACGACGTTACATACATATAGGAGGACAATATGAAGCCTGAATTTTTAAAAGCTATACATGATGCCATTGGAAATGTCGAACACATTCATATAGAAGAAAGCGGTTCAGATAGTTTACTTATTCACCATGATGATGCACAGCAATTAAAACACGTTGCTGAAACGTTAGAAAATCATAATTTCCGCTCCGCTTTACGAACAACGGGAGATGCTTCGTATATTGAAGTATTGAACAGATAATGAAGGCCCTGCTATGTGCTGGGCTTTATTCTTTTATATTGAAATTTCAAACTTCTCACCACTTCAGCTCCCCTACACCCGGCTCAATAAACCTTCCTGAATTTCCCTCATTTAACTCTATTACCCACTCATATATATTTTGGGCACCTTCAGCCGGAGTCAAATTCGCATCAAAAGCACCAATTTCAGTCTTTAGTTTTCCAGGGTGAATTGCAGTTACACCAATTCCTTTATTCTCAAGCTCTTGCTGTAAGCAGAGTGTCAACATATTTTGTGCAGCCTTAGCAATTCTATAAGAATATGAAAACTGCCCTTGCGGAAACTCTTTGTTCGCCATCTTATGCAATGAACCTAATCGAGAGGACACATTTATTATTCTCGGATGATCCGATTTAGCTAAAGCTACATATGTACCTTTTACAGCTCGAATTACACCTAAGCAATGAATATTAAATAAGTCCGCTAACTCTTCTGAATTCGTATGTAAAATCTCAGTTTCCTTTCCAGGTATCCCAGCGTTATTTATAACTAAGTCAATATACTCTGTATGTTCCGCGAGCTGATCCTTAATTTGCGTGGTACTCTCATCAGACGATAAATCTGCTAATATAGGAAAACATCTACAACTAAACGTTTGCTGTAATTGCGTTACCGCAACCCCAGTTCTAACTAACGGATAAACGATATGCCCATTTTCATGAAATATTTTTACTAACTGCAGTCCTAACCCTCGGTTTCCTCCTGTAATAAACACTCTCATACATTCATCTCCTTATTCTGGTAATAAATAAGAAAATCCACCCACTTACCATTTTCTAAAGAAAACGCCTCTCTCTTACCTTCAAAAGAAAACCCCGATCTCTCTGCCAAACGAACGGATGGCTCATTATCAACATGTATATGTAATTCGATTCTATGAAATTGAAGACTATTAAAAAACAACGGTAACGCCGATTTTACACTTTCAATCCCGTATCCATTTTTCCAATATTGATTATGAATTGAATATCCCATCATCGCCCATTGATAATCCATACGCAAAATTTTTATAAGCTCTAACTTTCCAATATTGGCCCCATCTTCTTTTCTGAAAATGCCTAATACATACATCTCATCTCGATGTGCCGCTTCATCAAAACCTCTTATCCATTCCGTAAACCATTCTTTTGTTGAAGACGGCATAGCTTGATAGCCATCATCATATTTATACTGAGATGTAAGCCTCTTATTAAAACCATCTAACCAACTTTCATAATCCTCTTTTTGAAACGGACGAATCATGAGTCTTTTTGTCTCTATTTCTAATAACGGCAGCTTCATTTACATCTCTTCCCTTATTAGTTAATTGAATATTCTATATCATCTTACACAATATAAATTATATAGTAAAACATTAACCTTTCCATTATTAACAAGTATTCCTCCAAAGTTATCATCTGGTATACTAAATGAAAAAAATGTAATTTTAATACATAAAAAAAGTATCCCTTCTCAGGGATACTTCTCTTTATATATTCGAATACTCCTTATTCATCACATAGCGCACATACTCAGGTGCGCTTTTATCAATCTCTTCATCGCTCAGTTTATATTCTGCACCGTATAAATAAAATGAAGGTATAAATTTCATATCTGTATATAAGCACGTAGCTTGAAATGGTTTCGTTAATTCATCCATTGTGATTCCGCTATTTTCATAGTCTTTTTCTAATCCACCTATCGAAATAGCTACACCAAATTCTTTCCCCTTCACTTTATCCCCTTTTGATCCGTAAGCAAATCCATATGTTAATACATCATCGAACCATTTTTTTAATAATGGTGGTGAGCTATACCAGTAAAGCGGAAATTGGAATATATATCTGTCATGTTCTACTAACAGCTTTTGCTCTTCTTCAATATTAAACTCCCAATTTGGTGCCGCTTTATATAATTCATGCACCGCAATTTCATCCGAATATTTCTCAAGTTCTTCTATCCATCTTTTATTAATTTTTGATTTTTCAATTTCAGGGTGTGCTACAATTACAAGTGTTCTCATCATTTTCCATCCCCTTTGTAAATTATTCAATCCTTTACGTATGAGTATGTATGAGTTACATATAATTGAAAAGTACGTACTTTCAAGTGCTTTAGGAACCTTGAAGTACCTGTGGAGGTGTTATATGAATCAAAATGATGATTGCCCAATTGCAACGACACTCGAAGTAATTGGTGGAAAATGGAAAGTTCATGTTTTATGTGTTTTGGCAGATGGAAAAATGCGAACAAATGAAATCAAGCGAGAAATTCCAAACATTACCCAAAAAGTTCTCACACAACAACTTCGGCAACTTGAAGCTGATGGGATTATCCATCGTACTGTATATCAAGAAGTACCACCAAAGGTTGAATACACAATAAGTGAACATGGAAAATCTTTAATACAAATTATGGATGAATTATTTGCATGGGGAAAAGATCATCAAATCAAAAGATTACATGACTAAAAAAACTACCAACTTCTTTACATACTAGTGGGAACGGCACATCACTATCAAGCTAACAAAAAGACCCTAATAAGAAAACTGTCATTTTTATAGTCCATTTAAACTTTAGCTTGATAGTGATACGGCAAGACCCAAATAAAGAAATATATTAAACAAATTAAAAACAACAACGCATACGACTACTGTTAATAAGAAAATTATAGGCGCTGAATTGCTTTCGTACCCTCTTCTTAATTTTAAATTCTAAACAGTCACCCTTTAACCCAAACTTAATAATATCGCTTTTGTGCGACTATCCGTTACTTCATAATAAATTTCTAATCCTTTTCGAGTACCTGTAACAACTTTCGTAGCTTTTAGTTTGGATAAATGTTGACTAATTGTACTTTGAGGCATTCCTAATGTTTCATACATTGTTGTTACGTTAATTGGTCCTTTTGTAATCATTATTTTTACTAAAGATAAACGGACAGGATGCGCCAATACCTTTAATACCTCAGTGATTTCTTCATACATTTCTTTCATATGTTTTCTCCCCTTTTATATAAATATTAATGATATTCATATATATAATTCGAAAGGATATAAGATTTTGTGTCCGTCATAAAAAAAATATTTTTAAAAACTTTAGTCCGAAACTAAAGGAGTGTCTTAACATAATATCTCACTATCAGTAATGAATAGAAATTTCGTTATGGAAACAGAATGTTTTATATTACATCTACTCTAGATTCAACTTAATAAAACCAATGAAAAAGAGAGCAGGTAACCTGCCCTCTTATGATGCCTCCTTATGTTCCGAGGAATGCTTAACACTCCCCATTCTCTTTAATTTATTCCATCCTACCGCTACTCCTCGAATAGATGAGAATATAGATTTAATGACAACATAAGTCATAAATTGACGATAAATAAAGCGTTGTAAAATTAACCACACTAACGGTTTAGGGTCCTCTTTCTCTAATTTAAATGCAAACAGAGACGCCAGAAGATCCAATAAAAAGAATACAAAATAAAATCCTAAAACTTTTAGCGGATTGCTACCAAATAGCCCCATAATCATTAATATATCTGCTAAAGGAGCAATGAATTGTAGAACATATTGGAATAACCACATATTAGGCAATGCAATAAATCCTAACGTTTTATGTTTCGCATGAAACAATGCTTTTCGATGTTTCCAAAGACATTGGAGTGTACCATATGACCAACGATATCGCTGTTTAATGAGACTTTTCACATCTTCAGGTGATTCCGTAAAAGCATAAGCCTTTTCTTCATATACAATTCTATGTCCTTGACGTAAAAATGTAATAGTAAGATCCGTATCTTCTGCTAATGTATCTTCGCTTAAATAGCCACATTCAACTACATTCTTTTTACGCCATGCCCCAATAGCTCCTGGAACTACTGTAATACAATTTAACTCATCAAAAGCTCTACGTTCTAAATTAAACCCTGTAATATACTCAACATGTTGCCAAGTAGTTAAAAAGTTTCGCCTATTCCCCACTTTGACATTACCTGAAACTGCTGCTACATTCTGATCTTCAAAGTGTCTAACCATTAGAGAAATAGCGTCTTGCGCAATAATAGTATCCGCATCTAAAGTGACAATGATCTCTCCTCGAGATTGTTGAAACCCTAAGTTCATTGCCGATGATTTCCCGCCGTTTTCTTTCTGAATTAAACGAACTTTAGGGTGTTTATAAAATGTTTCTTGCATTACTTTTGACGTATCATCTGTCGATCCGTCATCCACAACAATAACTTCAAACTCTCTATAATTGCTATCCAAAATTGAGCGAATTGTCTTGGCTATAACCTTTTCTTCATTATATGCTGCTATGACAACACTAACAAAAGGTTGATAGGACGAATTAATAGAGCGAGATAGCGTTTTTCTTTTCTGCTTCCATGCAAAATAAATTAAGAATAAGAATCGAAAAATACCTAATCCAATAGCAATATAAAAAATAATTGTTAATATATGTTTAAAGTATCCCGCTCCTGAAAATACAGCTTTATTGTAAAGTACATATTGCTTCCCCTCAGAAGAAACAGGAGGCATAATTTCATCTCGTTCTTTATTCATTAAATCAGAAATTGTTACAAAACTATATCCATGCTTTTTAAGTTCTTTAATAATGATTGGCAGCGCCTCTACTGTATGGGTACGATTCCCTCCCGCATCATGGAGAAGAATAATATTTCCCTCTCCCTTATAAACGGGATTAAGAGCACGCTTTACTAATTCATTTGTTGATGGTGTTGCCCAGTCCTCAGGATCAACTTTTTCTGCTACCATTGTATAGTTCATATTTTGTGCACGTAAAATAGGCAATATTTCATTTGATGAATCCGGGTTAGCATCCGCTTCATATGGTGGCCTAAATAAAACCGTAGAATGTCCAGTTATTTCTTGAATCAAACGTTGCGTCGTATTAAGCTCTACTTTTGTTCGTAGTAAAGACGTATCAGCGACGTTAGGATGCTTGAAAGTATGATTACCAATTTCATGCCCTTCATCGTATATTCTTTTCACAATACTAGAATTTAGTTGCGCGTTTTCACCCAGTACAAAAAAAGCAGCTTTTATTTGATTCTCTTTTAATATATCTAAAATTTCCGGCGTATATTTCGGATCTGGTCCATCATCAAATGTTAACACTACTTGTTTCCCATTTGGTTTTCCATATCGTTGCACTTCGTATGCAGACGATAAGGATTGATATACTTCATCTGAAAGATAACCATCTTTCCCCACCTTAAAATCTCTCAATCCATTTTGTCTTTCATTCTCAATCTGTAAAATTTCACCTTCTCCAGAATAATTCACTTCATCTAAACTAGTAATTTTATGTAATACATTAGGATTTTTTTGTATCTCAATAGGATTTTTTAAAACTTTCCATATTGCAGGATCTTCTGCTCCTAGTCTCCATAATGCAAATCCCTTTGCATTGTTGTCCATTGCGACTTTCACTTGATTATAGAGAGTGATACCATCTAAGAACCAAGCAATATGTTCTTTCTCTCCTGTTTTATATCTAAAATAAGGATTTCCACTAATCTTATCCCATTGAATTTTCATATTTGAATCATGAGCCATTGTCATAACTTCTGAAAAAGTTAAAGACTTCGCATGTTCTTTACTATTTACTTCCCAATCATATCCATAGTTACCGAAAGCAACTATAAGTTTATTAGACGGAATATTCAGTTCTTTCAATGTGTGTTGAAACCATTTATTTGAAGCAATCGGTCCTGGTTCCCCCGCTCCATAGTGCTCATCGTACATCATTACAATCATTCGATCTATTACTTTTGCTAATGCACTATAATCAAAAGCCTTATCATTAGCTGGAACATCTTGTGTAACGAGCAAATCATGTTTATGAAAGACCGTAGTAAGTTCTTTCATAAAATTTGTTAAGTTTTCTCTATCACTTTCAGGTACGGCCTCAAAGTCAATATTAATACCTGAAAACTGATTCTTTTCAACTTGGTTTACTAAATCATTAATAAACTTTGTCTTCGCATCATTCGCAGAATTCAGTAACTTATGGATAAGCTCACTATCAGGTCCAGAAGCTTCTTCTGTATAGTTAGTAAGTAACGGCATAATTTTCACATGATTTTTTTTCGCTAGTTTTACAATCTCAGGTTTTATCTCACTTTTAATCGTTAAATCTGCTTTTAAATGATACCATTCTGGTACTAACGTGGTTAATGAATCGATATTTTCCTTTAAAGACGCTGTACTATTTTCATCCCAATTTACATAAAAACCATACACTTCTTTAGCTTGTTTACTATCGTTCGTCGAATTCACCAAATTTTTATTATCCTTCATTTCGGTATTTAGTTTGAATTCTTCCTTCTTTAACTGCTGGTCACTAAGCTTTTGATTAATTGGTACAAGTTTAGTATCTTGTTTTACAGTAGGATTCATATTTGGAATTTCTGGTGTTGAAAAAATACTTTGAAAGAAAAAATAAAATACAATACTTACGCTAACTATTGAGATACATAGAAACCAGCTAAAAGCTATGTTTCTCCTCCCTTTAGGATCATAAAAAACAGGTTTTGATTTATCTTTCTCTTGTTGAATGTTTTTCTCCATTATATTTTTCACATACTCCTTTTTCCTTATTTTAAGTACAAGTGCAAACTATATTAATAGGAATTTCATGTTAGCTTTGAGATCAAATGACTACTCCAAATAACTTACGAATGCATGCAATCCCACTTTGGACAGATTTCACCCTTTAGTGAGGTTGCTACATGCTACACGAAATGATTTCAACCCTAACATGAAACGAATTCCCATCTTAAATTTTCTATGAATTCTTCTTTTCATTCCCTTGATGTTGTTCGGCAGGAACGTTTTTCTCCTCATTTTTCAGCCCATTATTACCGCTATTTTCTTGTTGAGACCCTCTGCCGTTGTTTTCTTGCTGATGGCCACTATTCCCCTGAGACCCTCTGCCGTTGTTTTCTTGCTGATTCCCATTATTCCCTTGAGACCCTCTGCCGTTGTTCTCTTGC
>NZ_JBNNUI010000001.1:0-120338 GCF_050279585.1 Bacillus sp. NPDC094064 | reverse complement strand
CCCTCTGCCGTTGTTTTCTTGCTGATTCCCATTATTCCCTTGAGACCCTCTGCCGTTGTTCTCTTGCTGATGGCCACTATTCCCTTGAGACCCTCTGCCGTTGTTCTCTTGCTGATGGCCACTATTCCCCTGAGACCCTCTGCCGTTGTTTTCTTGCTGATTCCCATTATTCCCTTGAGACCCTCTGCCGTTGTTCTCTTGCTGATGGCCACTATTCCCTTGAGACCCTCTACCGTTGTTCTCTTGCTGATGGCCACTATTCCCCTGAGACCCTCTGCCGTTGTTTTCTTGCTGATGGCCACTATTCCCCTGAGACCCTCTGCCGTTGTTCTCTTGCTGATGGCCACTATTCCCCTGAGACCCTCTGCCGTTGTTTTCTTGCTGATTCCCATTATTCCCTTGAGACCCTCTGCCGTTGTTCTCTTGCTGATTCCCATTATTTTCTTTTATTTGCTTAGATTGCTTTTGTTCTATATACTCTTTCTTCTCATATCTTTCTTCTTTTACAGGAGTCGCATCCGGTGATACATCGGAAGGTGACTTTGGTTGCTCTTGATGAGATGGAGTGAGCGATTTTTGCTTCTCATTCTCTTGTTTTATATAAACGCCCGTTCCAACTCCTGCTTTCTTGGCATCCTCCCGTATTTGCATCGTACTGCTTTGATATTCGACTGTAATATGTTTTATCTCATACTCTTTCTTTAATTCCTGCATAGCCTTTTCCAACTGCGGTCCTAGCGACTTGTCCTTCGCAACAGCTGTTAGCATAACTTCCTTATCATTCGTTAAGTACTTATCCTCTTGACTTTGCTTTATAATAGTACGTATTACGTCTTGCACATGTTTATTTTCCCATTGCTTCATTTCTTTTAAAATACGCCTTCCATCATCATTACAAGCTCGCAAATCTATAACACGAAGATCCTTTGTTACGCTCGCCTCTAAGCTCGGGTTTATATCAACTGAGACATAAGCAAAAGCTTTTTCTTCCGGTTGGTTGTAGAAAAACAGGAACACACATAGCAAACAAGCAACAAGTATTGATGCAGACTTTAAGAAAGATGGCATTGTAAAACGCGGTGACCTTTGCTCTTCTTCATCAAACGAGATTTCCTCCCCAATCATGTAAGAGTGCGCTTTTCTATTAAATGTAATAAATTCTCCATTTGGAGTTAAAACAACTACGTTATGTTTTTTTATATCCATTACAATTCCTTTATTCATCATGCTTCCCCCCTCTTATGTAATCAAGAATATATGTATAGTTATTTGCAAAAATAATACACATTGCAATAATGTATTTTCTATGTCGCTCCAACGTTTTACGACTTACCCTAACACGCGGTTCAATATGTTTCAGCGGTAATTTTTTCTTTCGGAACAGCTCTTCCATCATTTCCTCTTCTTTTATAATAATCTTCACAATCTCTATTAAGTGCTCACGCGTATCTCGATGCTTAGGAGATTCTTTAGCAAGCTCTGAAAATGTGATTTTAAACTCAGCTAACACGCTTTGAAAATGGAGAATTTCCTCCTTACGGTTACTATTTTCCATCTCTTTCATATACTCCGTAAGCGATACTTGCATTTCTAACATTTCCTCTTGCTTATCTTCTTTTAAAAAGACAAGGTTATGCTTAGACTCCTTGCGTATATAGTCAATTACATCTCTTTTTATAAGAAGATCAGCAAACGCTAGAAAAGATTTTCCTTTTTTATATGAATACTGTTCAATTGCTTCGTTAAACGCAAACAATCCAATGCTATATTCATCATCCTGTTCTGTAATATATCGGCGGCAGACAGATGAGATTGATTTTCTAATAAACGGCTGATACTGTACGATAAAAGCTTCCTTATCTTCTTCGTTGTTTTGTATGTTACATACGATATCTTCTATTTTCGGTTTCCTTAAAATCTTCATTACTAAACTCAACACTTGTAATCTCCCAACCTCCTTCAAATGGCAAAATGGCCACTAAACAAGTGACCATTTCACCACATTTTGTTAGTACTTTTCTTTGGTCTTGTCTTTTTGCTGTTACTCATATTTTTTGAAGCCAACCTTTTAGATGGCTATTTTTTCTATTTGCGCTAGAGTCAAGTCTGTATTCGGTACTACTTTATTTGTTTTCTTTTGCAATACCACTTGTTCTTCTTACCCTTTTTCTATTTTAACTACAATCTTTGAATAACTCTTCTCTATATTTTTGGTAATTATAACTTTTTCTTTCAGATTCCCCATATTTAATCTAGCAATTTTATTCATACTTCTATGTTGCTTTCGATGTGTACTTTACTTTCTTTACTATATATATTCGTAGATATAAATCATTTTATGGGGGTCAAAAATATTTTTTTATACAAGAAATATTTATTTTAAATATAAAAACCATCCATTTGAAAAAGGATTAATCAAATGGATGGTTTTCTAGTAAGGTTTTCGGATCGAATATATTGTAATCACATACTTCTCATTCTCTTAAGTAGGGATTAAAAATAACCTATTCATAAAGCTACTAAAACTACTACCGTCAAGGCAAAACAAATTGTGATATTTCGAACCCACTTTTGTATATCATCAAAATACCGTTCTAGAAATATAGCGTAAGTATAAACAAAAATAAATAGAACAATGTAAGTAAAAGCACCCAATTTATCGTTAAACTTTTCATTTGTAAATGTGCTTACATGAAGGAATAGAAAAACAAATACTACTATGAATAGCTCAAATATCCTTTTTCTATTCAACCCGCCACCACCTTGCAATAATTACCTTTTTATTCCATTTTATCAGAACATATTGTGTAACGGCATATGAATATTATATTCATGTCAAAAAGGCTAACAATTCAAGATCGTTAGCCTCTACTTTCCATATTCGTACCAATTATTACTTTACTTCCTAACAACTGGAATCCACATTTCACCAAACACTAAGCCATTTCTTTGCCCCATCTCAACCGTTGTATTCGGCCCACCAACATAGGCAAAATCTTTTGCTTCTTGTAAAGCTTGACCGAATGCGATGCCAGTAAGCTTATTACTTAGCTCCTCAGCCGTCTTATCTTCGCCTTTCACTACTAAGTATTCCCCCTTAGGAAACTGAATAACTCTAGACTCTTCTTCTATTTGTGCTTCTGTCATGACACCAGCATAATACATCATCTTATTATTCACCGCTTCGCTCACGGAAAAAATGTAATCATTTGTAGCTAAAGATTTTAAAGTGTCCAGCCTTCCATCCTCTTTAACAGCTGACCAAAAGTCTTCCTTTTCTTTATTTATTCCAACGAAGTCTGTGTATTCGCTCTTAATTTCAGTTCCAATTCCTAACACGATAAAGCTATCTTTTTCTTCTATAGTGTAATTTTTCATTTTCAAAACCTTCCTCTTGTTTTAAATTAATCAAACGATTTACCTTTTCATCTGATGAGTTTATAATATCTTTAAATCATGTCAAAAAATGATACTGTTTAGGAGACTCAAATGAAAAAAGTTGAACGGATTAATACCATCATGCGATATATCAACAACCGCTCCCATTTTACAATTTCTGAAATCATACAAGAATTTAACATCTCGCGTTCGACAGCTGTTAGAGACATTAGAGAAATTGAAGCTATGGGGATGCCACTTGTAGCTGAAGTCGGAAGAGCTGGGGGATATTCTGTTATGCATAATTCTATCTTACCCGTTGTTCGCTTTACTGATAATGAAGTGAAGGCTCTTTTTATTGCCTTTATGGCTACAAGAAATCAACAACTTCCCTATCTAAAGAGTCGTCAATCTTTGGCCGAAAAACTGCTAGGACTCATCTCCGAAACCCAGCAAGATGACCTTGTTCTTTTAAATCAACTCTTGCTTTTTGAAGGGACTAACCCACATAACCCTGATCTACTTGAGCTTTCTGACCTCCCCCATCCTATGTTAGAAAAACTCATCCAAATCCTTCTTTTGGATAGACATTTATTGATTACTGTCAAAGAAGAAGATGAAATCCAGTCCTATCCAATTTATCTATTACACCTTTATAAAGAAAAAAGCCATTGGATCATTGAAGGGTTTGACTTAAAAGAAGAAAAGAAGCTGCTGTTTCCTGTCGATGACCTTATCAATATCGAACCGTACACGACAAAAAAGAGGTTAAATAAGAAAAAGATTTTAGAAAAACTCAGTAAGAAAGACAAAATTATCAACCTGGTACTTGAACTTGGCCCGAAAGCAATTACCCAGTTCAAAAAATACCACCCTTTCAGAGTTTCAATATCTTACACAAACCCTTATCAATCTACAGCCATTTTAAAAACATTTATCGATGTTAACAATTCCGATGAACTGACAGAGATAACAAATTGGATACTTTTCCTAGGAAAACATATTACAATCAGGGAAATGCCTGAAGAAGTATTAGAAAGTTTACAAGAGAGATTATGTTTATATTCCCCATAAACAGTGATCAGTTAGACTTCAAAATATTGAATTAAATTTCATTCGTTACTAGTTGCCCATATTTTCTACTAGAAGTGCGCAACAAATAATAAAAGCACGGAAAATCTTCCCGTACTTTTATTATTTCGGAAGATTTCATTCACTTACCCTAACTGACGTTTAAATGCTTTACTAGCGAAAAAGTAAGAAATAATCATTATACCTACGCACCAAGCAAGTGCAATCCAAATATCGTTGCCAACAGTTCCTTCATATAATAGAGCACGAATCGCATTCACAATCGAAGTTACAGGCTGATTCTCAGCAAACGCACGAACAATTTTTGGCATCGTTTCGGTAGGAACAAAAGCCGAACTAATAAAAGGTAGAAAAATGAGCGGGTACGAGTAGGCTGTCGCCCCTTCCATAGACTTCGCTGTCAGCCCTGGAATGATAGCTAGCCATGTCAGTGCCAGCGTAAACATTCCAAGTATCCCAGCTACCGCAAGCCAATCTAAAATATTAGCACTGGAACGGAAGCCCATTAAAAGCGCAACGAGAATAACCACCACCATAGTAAGGACATTAGCAACAAGAGAGGTTAATACGTGAGCCCATAATACCGACGAGCGCTTGATTGGCATCGTAATGAAACGTGCCATCAGCCCGCTTTTTACATCCGTAAACAATCGTACGGATGTGTAAGCAACACCAGATGCGATAGCCATCAGCAAGATTCCTGGCAATAAATAATTAACGTAGTTATCCGTTCCTGTCTTTATAGCACCACCAAATACGTAAACAAACAACAACATCATCATAATTGGCGTAATCGCTACTGTAATAATCGTATCTGGGCTGCGCATGATGTTGCGCATTAAACGGCCTAGTAATACTCCTGTTTTGCTTTTCATTTACATCTCCTCCTTTTTGCCGATGATCGCAAGGAAAATTTCTTCTAATGTCGGCTGCTTCTCGATATACTCCACTTTTGCTGGTGGGAACATTTCTTTAAGTTCAGTAAGAGTACCAGTCGTAATGATTTTTCCGCCATGCAAGATCGCAATACGATCCGCCAGTTGTTCTGCTTCCTCCAAGTACTGAGTCGTCAATAAGATCGTTGTGCCTCCGCCGGCAAGTTCCTTAACGGTATCCCAAACTTCAATCCGCGCTTCAGGATCAAGCCCTGTCGTTGGTTCGTCGAGAAAAATGACTGCTGGCGTCCCAATCAAACTCATAGCAATATCAAGTCGGCGTTTCATCCCTCCCGAATACTGGTCTGCCCTTTGGTTTGCTGCATCAGTCAGGCTGAATCTTGCAAGCAAATTGTCAGCGACTTGAGTAGGATTAGGAACCTGGCGCAACTTGGCAATCATTATTAAGTTTTCCCTTCCAGTCAGCATGCCGTCTAAAGCTGCGAACTGCCCTGTCAAACTGATACTTTGACGAACATGATTCGATTGACACTGAACATCAAAGTCGCAAATACTTACTTCACCACCATCTTGCTTCATCAGCGTCGAAAGGATATTGACCGTTGTCGTCTTTCCCGCTCCATTTGATCCCAGCAGCGCGAAAATTTCACCGCGCTGCACCTCAAAATCGACTCCCTTTAAGACTTCTTTATCTTTAAAAGATTTTTTTAACCCTTTTACAGAAATCACTGCATGGCTCATACTTGTTCCCCCTTATAAAATTAAATTACCTACACCTCTATTTAGTATCACTGATAATCTGTATTACTTAGTAGCGCTTGAAAATATAACTGAATAGCGATGGCGGCAGTTCACATTTATAACCAGCTAATCAGTCAGTATTACTTATTGCATTTATTTTTTCCCCAATTTCTTCATAATACTTTCATTCAAATCTTCACGATACTTAGAGACATACGTTTTAGCATTTGCCACTAGTTCGTCAGCAAACGATGCTACGTCCTCCCCAGTAATGTCAAGCACTTGTCTGCCTTCCGCTGCACCAGCTTCAAACAAATCGATTAATTCATACTGGATGTGTAACATATCCATCCCGTTACCCGCCGAGAAATTCCACATGTAGTTTTGAATTTTCTTAAACACAAACTGATAGTCCTCTGGCAGTGCTTCAACACGTCCCATCATCATTTTGTACTCTTTTTTATCACCAATTAATTTTTTGAACATTTCCAACATCTTATTTTCCTCCTTTTTTATACAGCAGAACAAGAAACTCTCCAAATATGAGCCGGAACATTTTATATTATGAGGCTAATTTGACTTCAAGACGTTAATTTTTGAAGATACAAAATCCCATTTTTTCCAAAACAATTCAAGCTCCTGGTGGCCAGCTTCATTAAGTGAATAAAACTTACGAGGCGGCCCCATATCTGACGGTTTCTTTTCAATATTCACAAGCTTTTTCTTCTCTAATCGTACGAGGATGGTATAGACCGTTCCTTCCACGACTTCGGTAAACCCAAGATCATTCAGGTGACGTGTAATCTCATAACCATACGTTTCACGGCGGCTAATGATTTCCAGCACACACCCTTCCAGTGAACCTTTCAGCATTTCAGTTAAATTTTCCATATTCTGATCCTCCTTTACCCCCTATTCTGTCTGACTTATATTCAGTATCACAGAGTACTAAGGCGAATTTTTTACTGAATAGATTTTGAGAAACTGCACTATTCAGTATTACTTACTACAACTACATTGTATGACTAAGTAGCGGTGGATGTCAACTGTTTTTCAAAATTTTTCTAAAATCCGCTATTACCTATTGTTTACTGAAAATATTTTGAGAAACAACACTACTCAGTATTACCTATTACAAGTACATTGTATGACTGAGTAGTCGTGAATGTCAACTCGATTTTTATATTTTTCTAAAACCAACTATTACCTATTAGATACAGTCAATTTTCTTTCCGAAGAAATTTCTCCACATACCTCCCCCGCTAAGAAAAGAAAATACTCCAAAACAAATATTCTACATTTTTGTTTTGGAGCGCTATACTATACCGAAATTAATAAGTCGGATCATATTTTTGTTACGATAACATCATATCCATATCTTCTGCTGCAGTTGTAATTAGTTTTAGACCAAATGTTTCTTGTAATACATCAAGCACACCAGGCGAAATAAATTCAGGAGCCTTTGGACCGATGCGAATATCTTGAATTCCAAGGCTAAATAACCCAAGTAAAATAGCAACCGCTTTTTGTTCAAACCATGATAGGACAATGCTTACTGGCAATTCGTTTACTTCACATTGGAAAGCATCAGCTAAAGCAGCCGCTATTTTCACTGTAGAAATGGAATTATTGCATTGGCCTAAGTCAATGTAGCGCGGAATCTCCGTACCAGGTACCATACCGTAATCCACATCGTTAAAGCGGAATTTCCCGCAAGAAGTTGTTAAAATAACTGTTTCTGGCGGAAGTGAAGTTGCTAATTCACGATAATATTCTCCGCCTTTTCCCGGTGCATCGCAACCGGCGATAACAAAGAAACGCTTTATTTTTCCTTCCTTTACTGCCTCAATAATTTCTGGAGCTAATGATAATACTGTATTATGATGAAAACCTGTCACTAACTGTTCATCCGACTCCATATGTACTTCTGGAAGTTCTAGCGCTTTTTGAATCAATGGTGCAAAATCATCATTTTCAATTTTCTGTACACCCTCTAGGCCTGCAATATCATATGAAAAGAATCGATCAGAGTATGATCCTTTAATTGGCATAACACAATTCGTTGTCGCTAATATGGCACCTGTAAATTTTTCAAAAAGACGTCGTTGATCATACCATGCCTTACCGATGTTTCCTTTTAAATGCTTATATTTTTTCAGCTGCGGATAACCGTGTGCTGGTAACATTTCAGAATGCGTATAAATATTAATTTCTTTTCCTTCTGTTTGCTTTAATAATTCTTCTAATGCAAATAAATTATGACCAGTAACTACAATTGCTTTACCTTCTACATGGTTTTGTGTAATTTGAACAGGCTCTGGAACACCAAAGTGATTCGTATGTGCCTCATCTAACAACTCCATTACTCGTAAAGCTGATTTCCCAACTTTCATAGCCATATCTATATGTTCTTGTTCGTTAAAGTTAGAATTGGTTAATGTCATATACAGCGCTTCTTGCGTCGTAGCATCTACAAATGCATCAGTATACCCTAGCTGAGCAGCATGTGTACGATAAGCAGCAATTCCTTTTAATCCAAACACAATTGTATCTTGCAAACTTGCAATTGTTTCATTTTTACCGCAAACACCTATTACTTTACATCCGCCTGTTGGCGTTTGTTCACATTGATAACAAAACATATCATCCCACCCTTTCCCAATCATTCCTTACAACCTAAGCATAATGCCTATTGAGGAAAAGGGATGTGATATCAATCACAATAATATGTATAAATTTGTGACAGTTCACATTGTTGACATAACATTTTTACTGTCTTCTTATATTAATACTTGGTGATCATTTATTCGCATAATGTATCGGATGACTTTTAAGGAATACAAATAACATATCCATCTAATATTTAACAATTTCCCCCTTTTTAATGGTACAATTAAAACTCAACTTACCATTCACGCTCTTTATTAATCATCATTTTTTCTTTAAACGCCTTCTCTAAATCAATTTCTAACTTATTGGCTAAATCACATACATTCCAAATTACATCAAACATTTCTAAACCAATTTCTCGTTTTGAATCTTGTATTTTATCACGCTTTAATATTACCTCTGCCAACTCACCTAATTCTGCCATTGTATACATCGTACGTTCTTCAATTGTTGTATCTTGAAACCCTTTTTCTCTCTATTAACTACTGTATAATAGAACTAATATTCTGTCCTTTAGAAGAAAGGAGTCACTATGAACTTAAAAAGTAACACTATATATGAGAAAATGAATCAATATTCCGTTGCAGGTTTAAGCCTTGCTGTTATACGTGATGGTAAACTAAATGAAGCGACTGCCTTCGGAACACTGGAATCTGGAACAACTAAAACTGTCACTACGGATTCTATCTTCAATTCTTGTTCTATTAGCAAGTTCATCACTACAATGCTCGTACTAACGTTATCAGATCAAGAAATCGTGCATTTAGATGAAGACGTAAATGATAAACTCACATCTTGGAACATCCCTACTAATCTATTTACTTCACAGAAAAAAATCACGTTGCGAAACTTATTAATTCACCAATCTGGAATCATTGATCCTCCTAATAGTTTTGAACATTATACACTCTCAAAAGGAATACCTAACATGTCAAAACTCCTTGCCGGTAAAACATTATATTGCCCAGTAGCTCTAGAAGTGAGTTATGAACCTGAAAGCGAATTTCACTACTCTGACGCAAACTTTTGTATAATCGAATTACTACTTGAAGATATAACTGGAAAACCATTCAACTTTTTACTTGAAGAATATATCTTTCAGCCACTCCAACTGAAAAATAGTACGATATTCTCTACTGAAGATATAAATAAATTAGATACATTTGCTTGTGGACATAATAAAAACGGCACCGTTACAAATGAAAAATATCCATTTTATCCATTCGCAGCTGCTTCAGGCATTTGGACAACACCGACTGACTTAGCGACTATAGTAATCGAACTCATTCATTCCTTACATGAAAAAGGCAAACTAAAACTTTCTCAAAAAACAGTACAAGATATGATTTCCCCTCAAGGCTGTTCAAAATGGACTGGATTAGGTGTTTTTCTAGATGATTCGGATGAGGACCTACAAATTTATTCACTTGGATGGGGCGTTGGATTTCAATGTATGATGGTTTGTTATCCATATAGAGGTAATGGGGCTGTAATTATGACAAATACAGACTTAGGTGTTCATCAAATGGAGGGCATCATTGGTGACGTTGTGAACTACTCGTCACTTAGCAAAGCTTGAAGTGGGAGTTTCTCAGTTCCACGACGAAAGTAACCTTTCGTCTCCCTGAGCGTTACTTCGGGATGTTCCACCCCTAGTTGTCCAACGCTTGGACGCTCTTTTGGTACGGTTGATATTTTACGCAGGAACCGAATGGCTTGGTTTTTGCACTCTATTTTCTTCCTGCTACCTTCTATATCAAGTTATCAAAGAACTTCATATAGCTAGTCTATCAAAAGTTTTTGGCTATGCCAAACCGAAATTCATCTCCCACCTATTGTCGGGCTATCGCCCTTCACACGGTTGAGGAAGGGGAATTCTTTCGGTAAATTCGTTAAAAACGTTATCCTTATACTACAACGAAAGAAGCTGCTCCTTCCAGCTTCTTTCTCTATATAACATTTTTCGCAACAATTTTTATATGTTCCGGCGCGATAATCTCCGTTATACTTTCTTGGAAATCTTCCTGCAACAGTTCTTCAATATGTTCTAACTGCACTTCAACATGTGTGCATTCTAAATTATGTAAGTTTAATAGTGCGTAATGATCTTTCTTCTTAATTACTAAATATTGATTTTCTTCTGTTACAAGTACAGAACCTAATCGGACTCCTAGCAGGCGCTGATCATCAAACTTCACAATCGTTTCCCCTTCCTACTTACAATTGTCATTACTATGAAAACAATCAAATTTAAGGAGTTTATTCCTATATTGACTATATCATAATTTACCAAAATATAACTATCATATTTTCATCAAGTAAAAATCCCTATTTCTTATATATTTCGATGCAAAAAACTTTCTCAATAAAAAATGAGAATTTTCAGTTTTTAATTCAATGAAAATCTATTATAATAAAGTTAATAAATGTTTGACCTCTCCTAATTCATGTACATATGGATGATCAGTAGTTGCTACTACTGATCTATTTTTTTGATTTCAGAAAGTAAATACACTGCATCTTTTCCTACACCACAAATAAGTGCAGAACCTCTTTGAGATTGCCACGGCAAACCGAGATAATATAATCCACTTACTGAACTAATTCCCTTTATATGATTAGGAAATCCATTCTCATTTACTGCCTTTTCTATTTCAATCCAGTTATACTCTGAAACAAAACCAGTTGACCATATAATACTATCTGCACTATATGTTTTACCATTCTGAAACATTATTTTATTTTCTGATGCACTTATCACTTTTTCCTGTAGTTTAATTGCTCCATTACGAATGAGTTCCTTACCTTCAAAACCAAAAATGGGATCCTTTTTCTTTTGAAACCACCTTCCTCGCTTTGTATTTATTCCAGCATATAGTAAACTCATTTTTTCTAGCCAATAAAAAATGCTTTTTCTAAAAAGATGTAACGGTAAAAATGTTAATGGATGACCGATAGACATTGTAACTTCATGAGTTTTTGCAAGTTCTACTGCAATTTGCATTCCTGAATTCCCTCCACCTACTACTAACACTTTCCCCCTAGCAATTTGTGATGGTGATTTATATTGTGATGAATGTATTTGATAAACATGTGATGAAAGATGTTGTGAAAATGAGGGGATGTACGGTTGCTGAAAACCACCTGATGCGATAATAACCTTTTTCGATTGTAAAACTTCTGTAGGAGTGTGTAATTCAAATATTTCTTCCTCTTTCCTTATTTTTAAAACTTCCGTTTGCAATTGTACCGGTAGTTGAAAATACTGTACATATTCTTCTAAATACATTGCAATTTCATCTTTATGTGGAAACCCATTTCCTTCTCCTTTTAATATCATACCTGGTAAACTACTATATTCCCTCGGTGTAAAGAGCTGTAAAGAATCATATCTGTTTCTCCATGAATCACCAACTCGGTTTCCTGCCTCAAGTAGTAAAAAATTATATCCTTCTTGCTTCAAGTAATATCCCATTGTTAATCCAGCTTGACCAGCTCCAACGATAATTACATCTAGCATTCTTTTCCTCCTTTCTAATACAAATGAATATATGTTCATTTGTTCATATGTTTTATCATACGATTTGTTTTCCAATAATTCAATCTGTTTAACAATATAAAAAAGAGCAGTTCACTACTTTATGAACTACTCTTCATTCCACTCATTTAACACGTAATTACACTACTCAATTTATGAAAACTTATATATTAAGTTATTACATTTTTACAATCTTTCCTCATACAGTGTAATTCTATTTGAAAATGGATCAATCACAGTTAATTCGATTGTACCCCAAGGTGTTTTTTCTATATCAGGCTTTGAATAAGCATAATCTTTACTTGATAAAATAGCATAATAACTTTTTAAATCCTCTATTTTCATCCGAATTGCACCGCCTGGCGAAGCATCACCATGATGTTCTGATAAATGTATCACAGCATCGTTTAATGCAATTTGCATATATAATGGCATATTTTCCTCATACCGATGTTCCCAATCTAACTTAAATCCTAAAAAATCTAAGTAAAATAGCTTTGCTTTTTCAATATCAAAAATTCTAAATATAGGTATAATTATTTATGCTCTCCTCCTATTTATACACATCTGCTGCCAATTCCCTCAAAATATCTACATTCATCACTTCAAAGCAACCATTGTTTTTCTTGATTATCTCTTTATCACAAAAGGTATTCAAGGTGCGCAATAAATGCCGATAACTCGTTCCTAGCAATTCAGCTATTTCTGTTAAATTCCCGCTAAACACAATTCTATTTCCGTGCTGAGCTGCCCTTTCTCCTGCCGCTAACATGTAACTTGCGAGTCGATTTTCAAGCGGGTATAATAAATTAATTGTACTGTTTTTTGAAAGTCGATTTAACTTATGTGCTAATGATCCACAAATACATCTTAAAAACTTTGCATCATGAAATAGTTGATTTCTCACTTTTCCTAAAGGCAGACCAACACAGTATGAATCTGCCATCACTTGCACATTAGAAGCAGTCTTTTGGGAGTGTATTAATTCTACATCCCCTAGTAACTGTAAACTATCATAAAAGCATAATAATACGGATTTCCCGTTACTTAATGTATTAAACGCTTTCGCTTTTCCTTCCACAAAAAAATATAAGTAATCTATCTCCTCATTCTCCCTACAAATGAACTCATTCTTTTTAAAAAATATAAGTTCCATATATGGTTTCATATCATTACTAAAAAATGAATCAATATTATTTTGTTTCATATACTCTGCTAATTTATTCTTGTTACATACTTTCTTCATACTTCCCCCCACCTTTACAGCTCATCCCCATTGTATACAAAATTTTCTTCTTTCACTATGACATATGTCATAACAATACACAATTTCAGCGTGATACAGTCATTACAAACATGAAATATAAAGGGGATATTACATTGTATAACTTTCTTTCTGTCTTTATCGGGGTGCTTATTGCCATTATGCTTCCATTGAACGGGATTTTATCTGAGATGATTGGCAATTATACAGCCAGTGTCGTCATTCATCTTGTAGGATTAATAGCAGTTGTTTTCGTGCTAATCCTTAACAAAAATAAAATTCACTTTGAAAAAGGCATTCCGCTTTATTTATATAGCGCTGGAGCGATTGGAGTATTCACTGTTCTTTTTAGCAATATAAGTTTCTCCGCACTTGGTGCCTCTATTACGATTGCATTAAGCTTACTCGGTCAATCTATTGCTTCTATCGTTATTGATCATTTCGGTTTATTAGGAATGAAGGTTGCAAAGTTTGAAAAGAAAAAACTAGTTGGATTATTATTCATCTCTTCTGGAATTATAGTCATGACAATTTATTAATGGAGGTAAGAAAATGCTATATATTTGTATCGCTATTTTAGCTGGTGTTTCTATCGTTGTTGCTAGAATTATTAACGCGAATTTAGCAAAGAAAATTGGAAATTGGGAAGGAACGTTTTTCAATTATATTACTGGATTATTTTTCTCTATGATATTTTTAATTTTCAGTTCAGATTCATTTTATATTCCAATGCATACATTACAATCCATTCCTATCGCTGTATACTTAGGCGGATTAGTAGGCGTTATCGTTATTTCATTATCTAACTATATTACTCCTAAAATATCAGCATTTTATTTAACGTTACTCATCTTTATCGGACAATTGTTTATGGGAACTATCATTGATTTCTTCATGACAAACGAGCTATCAATTGGCAAAATTATCGGTGGAATTCTCGTATTAATTGGGCTTACTTACAATTTATTCGTTGATCGCCCTATTAAAACTGTGAAGAATAGCCACGTACAACTATAATACTTTACGCTTACCTATCATATATTAATAGAAAAACTCTTCACACGAAGTAGTAGAGAGGAGAATATTCTATTAAGAAAATCATTTTACTGCTAGGTAGCGCATTTATTATTTTTGGAATCGTATGGTTTTTAAACTCTGGAAAATCTATTCAAGATCTCTATACAGCAAACAAACCGAAAAAGAAAGTGACTATTATTTCAACTTCACGAGATCCAAATGAACCCCCTGTTTTTTTAGGGAAACAGGAAATAAAAGATATACATGTAGAATCAATTAAGACGAAAAAGGATATCTTTCTCACAAAAACAGATGAATTAAAAACGTTCATTACGAGTATAGATACCGCGAAAAAAGGGAAATTAACATTAGATGAAGAAGGCTCAGATTTAATAGATTGTGATATGTGGATTACGTTTGAAGATGGAACTTATAAAAAATATTTCATATGGGTAGTTGATCACGACAATGGCGAAGTGATGATCGCTCAGCAAGATACTCCTGATGATTTAAACCTTACGTATTATCAATTAAATGAAGATAGTTCAAAAAAAGTATATAACTTATTTAAAAAGATTATTTAGTTAAAAAAGTCATGAGCGAAATGTGAAGTGACCACAAAAAGTTAGACACGTTTTTTCATTTTTTATTTTCATCCCTTGAACAAAATATAGAAGAAATTAAAATTGATTTTGTTATCCCCCTGTTAGCGACAACAAAATTCATCTTATGTGAAGTGAGGTGAAAAAGGTTCTCTTAACTGAGAACCTTTTTATTTATCTCCAACGCCATTCTATTTCATTTGAATCAAAATAGACAGCGGGTATTCCAATTCCCTCTAATTGATCATTTTTAGATACAAACCAATTGTTTTCATCCAATAGAATTGGATTTACATCATCTAAAGATGGATTATTTTCATCTACCATTTTGTTAAGAAACTCTTTGAAATCAGAAATATTATTAGTGAAGTTAATATCCCCATACATCCAAAAACCATCACCATTTGCATTTGAAATATCACCTAAATGTATGTCTTTAAAGTATAGTTTCATAGCGAATATCCCTCTCATTTCTTAATGTTAAAGTACTTACTAGGAATTTCTCCTCTTATAAGGTATTCCGTATCCCTTTTAGTCCAATTTAAAGCGAGATTTTTCCAATGATCTGTAGTTGCGGAATCTTGCTTTATTAAACGTTCTATTTGCTTAGGGCTCAAAATAGCAACGTCTGTTACTTCTCCTTCTCTAATACCCTTTCTTAAAGCAGGTAAGTCAATATCAATAATATTTTTACCATAATTGCTTGCAACTTCAGGATTTATTGAGAAACTAGTATAAGGGCTATTATGTTTTGCTCCCCTTCGATATCCACCTAAGATATGTTCAGTGACAGTTACTTGTCGGCCCTTATACATCCCTTCTTTATTTGCTGGAATTAAGTTTCCATTTGATTTGAACCATTTCTTTCCTCCCTTTTCCCAATTAAAATTATGAGATAAAAAGAAAAAAATGTAAACACAGAAATTTTAGATTAGTATAGTAATATTTATATAAAATAAAATCTGCTTAATTGTAAATAAAGCCTATGTATATGTGAAATAAAGAAGAGCCATCCTGTTTGCAGTGACCCCAAAAAGTTAGACACATTATTTCATTAGGCAGCTTCTTGGGCATGGGTCCGGTATTGTACCGGACTCATGCCTTTTAGTTTCCCCTTAATTCTTTTATGATTATATTATGCTATGTACTTTGCTAATTCTTGACTGTATTGTCATTAGCCATTCACCTCACAATATTTTCTACCATAAGGACACCATATACACTTAATATTTAAAATAGTTTCTAAATTACCAAAAAACAATTAGCGTATCCTTTTTTTACATAACAACCTTTCCCCCCTATAATGAAAGAGAATAAGATTCTTACTTTAATGGAGGAAATTAAAATGAAAGCAATTGGTTTACATGAATACTTACCTATTGAAGAAGAAAACAGTTTAATTGATGTGGAAATTGAAAGACCTGTTGCGATAGGAAGAGATATACTTGTTAAAATTAATGCGATTTCCGTTAACCCAGTTGATACAAAAGTCCGCTCTCCAAAAGATAAAAAAGAAGATCTAGCGAAAATACTCGGCTGGGATGCTAGTGGTGTTGTCGTTCAAACTGGCGAAGGTTGTACATTATTTAAAGTAGGCGATGAAGTATTTTACGCTGGAAGCATTACGAGACAAGGTACATATAGTGAATACCATTTAGTTGATGAAAGAATCGTTGGTAAAAAACCAAAAACTTTAAGCGATGCTGAATCTGCAGCAATTCCTTTAACAGCTATTACGGCGTGGGAAGGTTTATTCGAACGTTTAGGCATTGATTACGCTAAGAAAAGTGAAAATACATTTAAAAACATTTTAATTATCGGCGGAGCTGGTGGCGTAGGTTCAATTGCAATTCAGCTTGCGAAATGGGCTGGACTGAATGTCATCGCAACTGCTTCACGTGGTGAAACGATAGACTGGGTGAAAAAATTTGGCGCTGATCATACAATTAACCACCATAAACCATTAAAAGATCAAATCGTAGAACTTGGCTTAAAAGATGTAGATTACATCTTCTGCTTAAACAACACAGATCAACATTGGCAAGCAATATGTGACCTCATTAAGCCACAAGGTAAAATTTGCTCTATCGTAGAAAATGAGCACCCTCTTGAGATGGGTATTTTAAAAAGTAAAAGCGCTACATTCGTTTGGGAGTTTATGTTCACAAAAGCGATGTATGAAACTGGTGATATGATTACGCAGCACGAGTTATTAAACAAAGTGAGCGAATTATTAGATGAAGGTATCCTTCATACAACTTTAAACGATACGTTAACACCGATAAATGCAGAAAATCTTAAAAAGGCACATGCATTACTTGAGGGTGGGCGTACAATTGGGAAGATTGTATTAGAGAAATTTTAATAACAAGAAGTCCGATTTCTAAATAAGAAATCGGACTTTTTTACTATCTTTATTTACTTGAAACCTCTTGATTATTTTGAACATCTAACGGAACACGTTTCCCTATTCCGAAAGCATAGAAACTAATTGTAACGATAGCTAAGAAAACAATACCTACAATTAGTGAAATACGAGTATCATCGTTAAACCACATTCCGATTAATACCATAATTAAAAAGGCAATCGTTAAGTAGTTTGTAACAGGAGCAAATGGCATTTTGAACGGATGATCTTTCATCTCTGCTCCCTTTTCTTTTCTAAAATTAATTTGACTAATTAAAATGACGAACCATGGTACCATACCAGGAAGTACACTCGCACTATATACATATACGAATAAATTTTTTGGTGCAATGTAGCTTAAAACAACACCAACCGCTAAACCGATAATTACGCCAACTGTACCGAATAAAGGTACACCGTTTTTAGAAATTTTCGCAAAATATTTCGGTGCTTGTCCATTTACACCTAACGTATACAACATACGTCCCGCACTATAAATACCACTATTACAACCAGACATTGCCGCTGTAATAACAACGAAGTTAATAAGTCCTGCAGCAGCCGTAATACCAACCTTCGCAAAAGTTGCTACGAACGGGCTACCAATTGTACTTAATTGATCCCACGGATACACAGTTACAATAACGAAAATCGCACCGATGTAGAAAATTAAAATACGCCAAATTGTACTTTGAATCGCTCTTGTAAGTGTCTTCTTCGGATCCTTCGCTTCACCAGCAGTAATCCCGATTAATTCCACACCTTGATATGCTCCAACTACAAGTGATAAAGCAAAGAAGAATCCTGAAAAACCACCTGTAAAGAAACCGCCATTTGACCAAAGATTCGATATACCAATCGCTTCTCCGCCGTTACCAATTCCGAAGAAAATTAGGCCAAATCCCGCAATAATCATTAATAGAATTGTAACGATTTTAATCATCGCAAACCAAAATTCAAATTCACCAAATGACTTAACAGAAATTAAGTTAGCTGCACCAAGAATAACCATTGCGATAACACCTGGTATCCAAGCTGGTAGATCTGGGAACCAATACTGCATATACGCCCCAACTGCAATAATTTCTGACATTCCAACAATAACCCACTGGAACCAGTTACTCCACGCTGTCATATAACCAGCTAACGGGTGAATATACTTATGACCGAACGTCGCAAATGAGCCTGTACTTGGCTCCATATACAACATTTCTCCCATGGCACGCATGATGAAGAAGATAAAAATACCTGCAATTGCATAAGCAAGCATGACTGACGGACCTGTCCATTTAATCGTGCTGGCTGATCCCATAAACAAACCAACACCAATTGTTCCGCCTAAAGCTATCATTTGAATATGACGTGCTTCTAAACCTCTTTTCAATTCTTTGTTTGCCACTTCACTTCCCCCTCTTAGATGATTCATAGCCGCATTTAAAACACGATACTTTACCCTAATTCCTATTTGGTCTGAAAATGATGAAGCAAACGTCATCTTAAGATAGCTTTAAAGCTATCTTAAAATCGTTTATTTCCTCTTATAAAATTTCCAAAACCTCTCATTTTCCGATTTTCTATAAATCTGAAAATTTCTTACTTTATATTAATTTATTTATCTGAAAAATTCAATTATTTTTTCAATAAATTATTATTCATAAATCTAATTAATTTTTAACTAATTTAACAATAAAATACATCTATTCAATATGATTCCTGCACTAATATTATTACAATATAAATAACCGAGGAAAGTATATCTTCCTCGGTTTCATACTGCATGTACTTTAATATCTATATCTGATAACGTCATTTTCCACCATTTAAATGCATTTTATTTCCCTTGCTACTATCACGTAAAAATTCTATTTTCATATATCACCTGGAGATTTAGTATATTAGTAAAATTACCTATCTTTGCATACCTAATACATCCGTCCAATCTTAATCTCGATAATCTGAGATGGAAATATATGAAATTAACTCAGGAAGAACTTGTCCAAAGACTAATTCTTGCAAAAGAATATATTGCAGAAAATAACACTAAATGGGTTTCGAGTTACTTTGAATCATTTGAGTAGGTGATGTACCTAAAGGCATCACCTACTCTTATTAAACTAACGGATAGGTTAGTTCAACAAGGGATTATTTATTATTTGTAGAACTTATCACTTAATATTTTGTTTTGAAAGGAGTACGTATATGAGACAAATAATTACTCTTGGTGGTGGTGGGTTTTCAATGGAACCAGATAACCCATTGTTAGATTTATATATATTAAAGCAAGCAAAAAAAGCTAAACCACAAATTTGCTTTATCCCTACTGCAAGTGGAGATTCTGATAATTATATATCAAGGTATTATAACTTTTTTAATCAACAAGATTGTAAACCATCTCATTTATCTTTATTTGAACCTCCGACAAGGGATCTTGAGAGCTTTATTTTAGAGAAAGACATTGTATATGTTGGTGGAGGAAATACTAAAAATCTTTTAATTTTGTGGAAAGAATGGGGTTTAGACGGTATTCTAAGAAAAGCGTGGAATCAAGGCGTTATTTTAGCTGGGTTAAGCGCAGGTTCCATTTGTTGGTTTGAAGAAGGGGTTACTGATTCGTATGGGGATGTACTCGAACCAATAAAATGTTTGGGGTTTTTAAAGGGGAGTAATTGTCCACATTACGATGGAGAAATAGAAAGAAGACCTACATATCACAAACTTATTGAATCAAAAAAAATACAATCAGGGGTCGCGACAGATGATGGGGTTGCTATTCATTACAAGGAACAAGGAATTAATAAAATAGTTAGCTCAAGGCCTAATGCTAAGGCGTATAGTGTTTCCTTCGAAAAGAAGGTTATAGAGAGAGAACTTCAAACAGAATTTTTAGGTTCTTATTGAACTAACGGGGCGTTACTACAACAACATTACAATTTCTTGTTATAGCAAATAGGGCATTTGTAGTACAAATAAAGGATAGATGAGCATATTTTATTCTGCTCATTTATCCTTTTTAATTTACCCCTTATAATGTCTGACATTAAATTAAAATATAATGTTATTAAGGGTTTCTCGAAATATCTTGACTTCCTCTTTATTTTCTAACAATACTTCCTTATCAAAACGCACAAATTTACTCTGTACTTCCATTCCAGCTGCTTCATATACGCGAGGTGCACCTGTAATATTTTCAGAATCTACATTTAGATGGACCTTTGAAATCCCTTCTTCATATAATTGACCGAATGCATGATGTAACAACGCTAATCCCAATCCTTGTTTCCGCTTAGAACGCCTTACACCTAAATGAGTAATTTCAGCTTTATTGTCAGCACCCTTTTTACTAAAGATAAAACCAACTACTTCATCATCAAGCATGGCTAGTGACCATAGTGTAGGATGAAACCCATCTCTTTCTGTACGCTGCAAAAACTCTTCTAACGTAGAAGATTGCGAATTCCAGTGGTCTGCAAAGGCTTCATTAAAAGCTTGATGTAATCTCTCATCATCCACACCAGGTATGTAATGTCGCACTGTAACACCATTTCGCCATATTGGTGTTGGAACACTTTCCTTTAATTCAATCCCCATTCCCCACCAAATACGAGTTGGAATAAACCTAGCTTCCCCTAACACTTTTTCCTCATAGAAATTATTTGCTTGTGTTATAATCGTGCCATTCGAGCAAGACGAATTACTAACAAGATCTGTAGCACGCTCTTCAAGCTTTGACCATATTACTTGTTCGATGCCTTGATTCATATAATTAGGATGAATAAGTACAGCAGATGGAAACTGCCCTTCATTCCCTGTCAAAATTCCGTATCCGATTATTTCTTCTCCATTCATAACAACATAAGAGCTTTTACCAACATCAATACCTTTCCATGAATTAGTTATATCCTCTATCGTTGTATCAATTTCACCGTACATAGCTTGATCATAAATTGTACATAGTTTGAAAATTTGTTGTAGATCTTCTTTTGAGGTTGCTTTAATATTTATACCATTCATATAGTACTATCCCCCTGACTTTGAGTTAATTAAATTTTATTATTATTTTAATAATCAGTAAATAAAGAATATTATTTCAGATCCAAACATAACGTGGCGTCTATATCCATCTACACCTTCACGAAGAATCGTTTGAATTTCTAATATTTATACTCTTACATAGAAAAAGCGCCATCACAAATGACGGCGCTTTTTCTATGTAAGAGCTACTAGAAGATATCCTTCTAGCCTACTCCCATTTATAAGTCCAAAATTGTTCAAGTTGCAACCATTTTAATGTTGCTGCATCTTTATTTTTTATTTTTGCATGCGTTTCTTCAAGCATCGCTTCTGTTTGTGAACGGTGCGCACCTAGTGCAGCTAATTTATGCTCGAATACTTCACTAATATTATTTACAACATCCGGCTCACCTAGTACAGCTTCGCGATTTTTTGTAATCGCAACCGCATGAATAACTGGACGTTCTTCTTTTGACATACGTGATACGGCGCGAACTACAGCGCGGCCAAATGCATCATGATCCGGATGTACGCCGTGCTCTGGATAAAATGTAATAATTCGAGATGGATTTACTTCTTGAATGATCGCTTCAATTTTATCTGCAACGAAATCAACATCTTCAAATTCTAACGTTTTATCATGGAAACCAAGCATTCTTAAATCTTTGATTCCCATCGCTTCACATGCATCTTTTAATTCTTTTTCTCGGATATTTGGAATCGTTTCACGGTTAGCGAATACATTTTTCCCCATGTTACGTCCCATTTGCCCAAGAGTACCACATGCATACGTTACAGGTACTCCTTGGTCTGTTAATAAGCGAATTGTTCCTCCCGCAGCAAATGCTTCATCATCTGGATGCGGAAATACAACAAGTACATGTCTCTCCATAAGTTTCCCTCCTTCTTACTTAAATGGCGTTAAGCTTAACTCAAGCGCTACCGCTAAGCGACCTTGATTATCGTGCCCTGCTAGTAATAAACGCTCTTGACCGTCTACTTCCCAGTGCGTAATACCTTCTGCATACACCCAACCATGATCCATCTTTAGACCAACTCGGTATGGGTTTGTTCCAGTAATCTTCCCGCGTTCAAAGCGAATAATTGCATTTCGAATGAATGCTCCAACTGTCATCATCTTTTCATTAAAGTGTGACGCATACGCTCCGTTCGTCGTTTCTAAATGAATATATACATCTTTATTTACAAAACGTTCAATTTCATTTTGAATAAGAGAACTATCTTTTACTATTTCCATCGGAATTCACCTCTTTAAACCATTTTACGCAAAAATAATGTAAATTGCTATCTCTATATTAGAGGACAACGCTCACTTTTCCTAATAATTTGCACTGTGTTTTTTATATTTTTTATATCATATGTAAAAAATACATTTTTTCCTTCACTTTGTTAATTAGTTTTCTTTCTTTTTTGAATTTGCTACAATATAAATTATGCAGAGGGATGCATTTTTACAATTGAATACATACTTTAAAGAAGGTGACACGATTGGAACAATCAGCACATGAAGTAGCAAATTGGCAATATTATTTTGCAATTGCCGTATTTTTAGTCACGTACGGATTTATTATTTCTGAGAAATTGAATCGTGCTGTAATCGCACTATTCGGTGCTGCTATTATGGTTATTTTTGGAGTTGTAGATTTACATACTGCTTTCACATCACATATTCAATGGGAAACGATTACCCTTTTAATCGGGATGATGATTCTCGTACATATTACGAGTCAATCAGGCGTCTTTGAATTTGTAGCCATTAAAGCGGCAAAAGCAGCTGGTGGAAAACCGATTCGCATTTTATTATTACTCTCCCTATTAACTGCTGTCGGTTCTGCATTTTTGGACAACGTAACGACCGTCTTATTAATCGTACCTGTTACATTATCCATTACACGTATTTTAAAAGTTAATCCTGTTCCTTATTTGATTTCAGAAGTACTATTTTCAAATATAGGCGGAACAGCAACATTAATCGGTGATCCACCTAACATTATGATTGGATCAGCAAATAAGCATTTAGATTTCAATGCCTTTTTACTTAACTTAGCTCCTATCGTAATTATTATTTCTATCGTAACACTTGGCATTATTTACTTCATGTATCGTAACAAACTAAAAACAACGCCTGAGCAAATTAAATTGTTAATGGCATTAAATGAAAAAGATTATATTAAAGATCGAAGTCTCCTTTTAAAATCGATTACGATTTTAGGACTAACTATTTTAGGCTTTGTACTTCATTCGATTATTCATGTAGATGCTGCGGTTATTGCGATGACAGGTGCTACACTTCTTATGTTAATCGGCGTGAAAGAACATGAGATAGAAGATATATTTGCTCACGTTGAATGGGTAACCATTTTCTTCTTCGCCGGACTATTCGTTCTCGTTGGCGGGTTAATTGACATCGGACTCATTTCTTCTCTTGCACAACAAGTACTTGACGTAACAAATGGCGACATCGGTTTCGCTGCGATACTTATCCTATGGGTATCCGGCATCGCATCTGCGACAATTGACAACATCCCATTTGTCGCGACAATGATCCCTCTTATTCAAGATTTAGCTACAGGACTCGGACTATCTGTCGATTCTCCGCAAATCGAAGTACTATGGTGGGCGTTATCACTTGGAGCTTGCTTAGGAGGAAACGGAACATTAATCGGAGCATCAGCAAACGTAGTCGTTGCTGGTATTGCGAAACGTGAAGGACATGCTTTCTCTTATATGGACTTCTTAAAAATTGGTTTACCATTAACAATCATTGCATTATTATTATCACATGCTTATATATATTTACGTTACTTAATGTAGAGGTTATGGTGTGTGAAATTATATCGACGATTTTTAAAATATATCGATCGTTCCTTCGAATATATCAACAATTTTCTAAATATACCGGCGATTCGACAGAGAATATCGACTTACCGACAAATAATGACACCGAAAAAGGTATGCAGCGCTAAACTGCATACCTTTTTTCATCACCAAAATATCCCTATAATTGCTAAACCACCTAAAATCATACCACCAATTTGTCCGACGATTGTTGGAGATAATTGAACACCTTTTCTCACTTCAACAACCGGTCTTTCGTGCCTTAGTTGCTGTACTTCACTTTGAAGTTGGTGTACACTTCCATGCAATTCTTTAATTAGTTCTTTTAATTCAGCGACCTCTTCATTTACTGGTTTTGATTTTTCTAAGTTCATCTCACATAACTCCTTATAAATGCAATTAGTTCACTGTAAAAATTCGCCAATTAATATTATATCTCCTGCATATTACATGTGTAATATTGAATGTACTTTCTAATCTTGCAGCATAATCCATTCATCCCGCAATATCCCCATAATGATACGATCAAAACACTTCCCATCTCTTTGCACTGCTTCCCTCATACACCCTTCCATCTGAAAGCCCATTTTTTTATACAATGCAATAGCTGCTTTATTATACGAAATGACATCAAGACCAACGCGGTGTAAATTCATTTCATAGAAGGCATACTTTAAAATAAGTTGTATTGCTTCCTTCCCGTATCCTTTTCCTCTATCATTTACATCTCCTATACCAATTGCTAACAAACCCGTTCTGTTATTCCACTCTACGCCATGGATTGCCACAAAACCAATTAAGCGATCATCTTGAACTGTCCTTAACATGAAAGAAACACTATTTGATTTTCGCCCCTTTAATAGTCTGTCACTCGCTATTTCATGTAACGATTGCGGGAATGCCAAATCTGTATCTATATTTCTTAAATATTCACTATCCTCTTGCCACGTAGCCATTACTTTCGCATCCGTTTCTCTCATAACTGATAATGTAATAGCTTTATTTTGAAAAAGATTCATTGTCATTTCAAACTCCCCCTTTATTAAATAACGGGGATAATTATTCTAGCCTATTTATCCCCTTGTTCCATAAACTGCTTTATAAACGGGATACTTACAATAAGCGCTGACATTGGCACAACTCCCTCTCATTAAATTAACTTCATTTTACATTTTTATGCTTTTTCAAACAAACTAATTATAGTTCTCTATTATTTAGAACTATAGTATACTTAATTATTCTTCAGATTATTCAATCAAAAAGAACTTACAGAAGGTGACACAATGTTTTATGTAAAACAACTACTCTATTTTACTTACGAACAAGCATTATCTTGCTTATTCCCAGTCGTTATTTTCTTGACACTAGCCCTTTCAAAAATCATTTCTATTCCAGGGTTATATCGCTATGATTTCATACTCATCGTATGTCTTCTTATGCAGTGGATTATGTACAAGACTGGACTTGAGACGAAAGACGAATTAAAAGTAATTACTGTCTTTCACCTCATCGGGCTTTTTCTAGAAATATATAAAGTTCATTTCGGTTCATGGAGTTATCCTGAAGAGGCGTATTCAAAAGTGTTCGGAGTTCCACTTTACAGCGGTTTTATGTATGCGAGTGTCGCAAGTTACATATGCCAAGCGTGGAGAAGATTGCATTTACAAATGTATCATTGGCCTAAAGCTATTTTTGCCATACCGTTAGGCGCTATGATTTACTTTAATTTTTTTACACATCATTTTCTATATGACTTTCGATGGGTATTAACTTTACTATTATTCATTGTTTTCTTTCACACATTTGTGGAATTTTCATTACAAGGCGTTACATATAAAATGCCGCTCGTTCTCTCCTTTTTTCTTATTGGTTTCTTCATTTGGATTGCAGAGAACATCGTAACATTTTTCGGAGCATGGCAATATCCAAATCAACAGGAAGCATGGAACCTCGTTCATCTTAGTAAAATTAGCTCATGGTTTTTACTCGTTGTCATTAGTATTATGATTGTTACACAGTTAAAACATTTGAAGGAGTCAAAAGGATAATGCTAATGATGTTAAAGCATTATCCTTAATTCATTTACTCTATTTGCTCAATAAAAAAACGAAATCCATCTAGGATTTCGTTTTTTTTACTAAAGAGCCTTAATAATACGTTCCATCGCCTTCATTTGCCCAATATGATCCGCTTCATGATAAAGCATCATACCGTAAAGCTCCCCTACTGTTTCCAATCCTAGGAATGGTTCTGGAAGTTTGTTTTCAAATGCTTCTGCTGGAATTTCGTTAATACGCTTTGCTTGTTCTTTTAATTGAGCCGTTAACACTTCTAATGATGGTCCTTCTTTTTCCCATTTAGATGGTCTTGATCCATATCCAAACATACCTGGATATTCAGTTGGTAATTGTTTAAATTCTCTTCCAAACATAAAAGTTTCTGCTGCCGTTAACACATGACCAATATGCCAGCGAATTGTATTGTTAAAGCCATCCGGCTGCGTATCCACAGTTTTATCATCTAACGTTTCCATAAATTTAAGTAATGCCCCGCGCGTTAATTCAAATTGTTTTAAACCAACTGTTCTATTCATTTTATCGTTCCCCTTTTTATGTACAATTTATTATGAACTAATAATGTTCCACTTATTATAACCTCACCTTGTTTAATCTATCAGAAACAATTAAGAAATACACCTAATATGCTTAGTAAAAATAATTAAAAGGTTCATCCCTCGTAAATATAGAATTACTTACTACACTGATATTTCAGCAAACAAAAGAGGAGTGTAATCGCATGTTACATGTTTTAAAACAACAATATAACCTTATTCGTTCTACAAGAGAAACCCTATTTACGTTTTTGGAAGAAATCCCACTAGAAAAATTACATAACACAATTCCGAATTTCGGAAGCGGTAGCATTATAAAAACTCATATTCATGTAGCCGATTGCTATCGATACTGGCTCGGATCATTCGCATTCAAACAAAAACGAGCAGATTTTTCATTTGCTAGTGATTATGAAATTGAGCATGCAGATGTCGAAAAGGTTCGTGCTAGGTTTAAGTTAGTAGATGAGGTTGCACTACGTTTTTTAGATGAATACAATGACCGGTGGCTCGAAAATATAGCAAATGAAGTGAAATGGCAAAAAGAACCTTGGGGCACAACTCCACTATGGCTTTTAACTCATACGGAGACACATGAGTTTCATCATAAAGGGCAAATTGTATCTATGGCTCGTCACCTTGGATATACTCCTCCTGACACAGATCTTATTTAATTCTATAGTCACAGATTATCGAAAAGATTAAAATAAATATAGGTTGAGCATGTTTTGAAAACCAATCAAAACATGCTCTTGAAATATGCCATCTAAAAACTTTTATAATATCATCAATACCAAATAGTCTCAGCATAATTATATGCATCACTATTCGGAATGGCATGTTTCCCTTGCGCTTGCGCCTTTCTTGGATCTAAATCATATACCATTGGCGTATAGCATGATGTTTGCCCTTTATTTACAACACCATTTCCTCCAGCACTTCCGCAAGTATATGCCTTTCCATCTGTTTTTCTAACGATTCTTGCATCAGCTTCGTTATTATAAACTGCTGGGCGGGTTACAGTAACTTTTGCCCATGCTGTCTTACACGTCGTGCTAAATTTTAATTCCACATAAGAATTTGAATCGATCCATTTCTTTTCTTTCGTTACTGCTGATTGATCACAACTATTGTAATACGGACTTTTCCCATCATACGAATGGTCTTCCGCATACGCTTTATCTCTATTAGTTGTGCTAAACATACTAGTTACAACGAGTAAAGATAGCAATAAACATGCACTTGCCTTTTTTACAAGTTTCATATCATTTCACTCCTTTATTAATAACGTGCTGTTTTCCCGTAACCGTTATTAAACGTAACCGCTTCAGCATCTGCTGTGTATCCGAAATCTGCAGTTAAATCAAATACCATTCCTGTATACGTGCTCGTTTGACCTGTTTTTATTGTGCCGTTCCCCTGATTAGAAGTAACTGATTTTTGGAATACACCATTTTTGTATTTATTCACAACAGCGTACGCATACACCCCTCCCGAAACAGCTGGTGCTGGTTGATCTAACACAAACTTAGCCCATGCAGCATGACATTTATTGCTGTAACGTAAATACACTGTCCCTACTTTTTTACTACCTTCGTAAACTGCTGTAGACTTCGCATTAAAACCATCTGCATCACACGTTGTACTTCCCCCGTATACTTTCGTTGTTGCTGGATTTTTCCCGTCATAATAACTACTTAAATCAGTAGCTGCAAATGTACTTCCTTGAAAACTAAATAATACTCCTACACTCGCTACACTTAACACACACACTTTCATTAGCTTTTTTAACATTCTCAATCTCCTCCCTCAAAATAAGTACGTATAATAAAGACAAGTTATCCCCTATGTAAGCCCTCCTTTCATGCTTCCTAGAGGCATCTTACAGAAACAAATAAACGTTGTAAATTCCCTTATGATTATTGGAATATACGAAGAAATTTACTTATCCGTCTAAGAAAAAAAGTTGAGAAATACACATTTTATAGCATTCTTTATTTAAAACATAAAAGAACCGATACTTGTTTCATTCAAGCATCGGTTCTTTATACAAAATTGCCATTTTTTCTTTTATATAAAATAAATATTTCTCCACTTAATCCGTTGTAAAAAACTCCCTTGTTACATCAATAAATTGTTGCAACGGCGTTGTCATCCATTTATCTTTATGCCAAGCAATTTGTGTGAAAATTGGATTGATAGTATTTTCTAGATGTAACTCTTTTATCGTTCCCTCTCGTATATCTTTTTCTACTACTATTGCGGGCAAAACTGCTATACCTAAATCCGCAATGACACATTGTTTAATTGCCTCGACACTAACAAACTCAATCTTATTTGCTGGATACACATCTTCTGTACGAAATAACTCTTCAAATAAAGTCCGATATGAGCACCCTAGTTCTGTTAACAAAAGTGTTTCCTTCTCTAAATCTTTTATAGAAACGGAAGTTTGCTCGAGTAAATGATGCCCTGGGGCAGCTACTACTTTTAATTCTTCTTTCATAAGCGGCTCCACATGTAAAACATCTTCCGTTTTACATTCATCCAAAATAAATGCAAGATCTACTTTGCCCTCCATCAATTGTTCCTTCGCATCTTTATTGGACTGCGCTGGTTTAAATATAAGTTTTATCTGGGGAAACTGTGCCTTAAACCTCTTTAATATAGAAGGAAGCCTATATGTACACTGACTTTCTTGCGCACCAATTATTAACGTACCTGCTATTTCTTCATCATCTTTCACAGCCATTTTTGCTTCATTACTAAGTGCAATCATCTTATCGGCATATAGTTGAAACTTCCTTCCTGCTTCAGTTAAGAAAAGTCGTTTTCCTAATCTCTCAAATAACGGCGTACCGAGCTCAGCTTCTAACGTTTTAATTTGCGCCGTTACGCTCGATTGAGCAAAATTTAATTTCTTCGCAGTTTGTGTAAAATTTAAAGTATCTGCAGCTACTTTAAATGTAATTAACTGTTTTATCTCCATTTGCTATCCCCTCTAATCGATATTTCCGATTGATTCCATCGAAATAATCCTCTTTTTCTATTGATATTAGTATTGTATGATAAAGAACATCTACAAACAATATTAATGGAGGTATTCCATATGAAAGCACTTTGTTTCGAAACATTCGGAGACGCTAATGTACTACAATATAAAGAACTAAAGGATCCAATTATAAATCCAAATGAAATTCTTGTCCGCACAAAAGCAATCGGTTTAAACTTTGCCGATATTTATAGACGCCGCGGTGATTATCATCTCGCTGGAAATCCACCTTATGTATTAGGTTATGAAGGCGCTGGTATTGTTGAAAAGGTAGGAGCTAACGTTACGACTCTCAATGCTGGAGACCGTATTGCATTTGCTGATGTCCCATTTGCAAATGCAGAATTAGTTGCCGTTCCATCAGAAAAAGCAATCCCACTTCCAAATTCTATCTCTTTTGAAACAGCCGCTTCTGTTTTATTGCAAGGTCTAACAGCACATTATTTAACGAAAGATAGCTATCAAATAAAACAAGGTGATATAGCTTTAGTACACGCTGCCGCTGGTGGTGTTGGTCAACTTCTTATTCAAATGATTAAACTACAAGGCGGAAAAGTAATTGGTCTAACATCATCAAAAGAAAAAGCACAGGTAGCTACGTTAGCTGGTGCCGATCACGTATTTTTATATACTGAATCATGGCCTACGAAAGTACTTGAAATAACAAATGGTACGGGAGTAAATGTTGTATATGAATCAGTAGGCTCTACACTTGAGGAAAGTTTTAACGCTACTAAAATTGGTGGTACTGTCGTATTTTTCGGAATGGCTGGCGGTAATCCTGCGCCCGTTGATCCACGTATGCTTATGGATACTTCAAAAACTTTAACTGGCGGCGACCTTTGGAACGTGCTTACTACTTTCGAAGAACGTAAGCAGCGCTCTACTCAATTATTTGATTGGATCACTAGCGAAAAATTAAACATTGCGAGCCCTACTACATTCTCTTTACAAGACGGTGCCCGTGCCCATGAATTATTAGAGAGCAGAAAAAGTACTGGGAAGATTTTATTAATCCCATAATCGTTCCAATTAAAAAAGGAAGCTAGATTTCTCTACCTTCCTTTTCTTATTTCTATATGTGATTTTTTATATTTCCACACTTGCTTTCCCTTTTGCAACGTAATTCATATCTCCAACCGACTCGACGATGTATTCCCCATCTTTATATACAATTTTCGTTACACTTGCATTTTCTACTCCAAGTTTTGTTTTACTGCTGTCTATCATTTCTATTAATGCAGTTATCAGAAGTCCATGAACTACAACTAAAACGTTACCGCCGCCATCTTTAGCAGACTCTTCACTAATTTTATCAATCTCTGCTTTTATACGAGTAGAAAATAATTCCCAATCTTCCGCCTGTTTCGTAGGATCTGCTGCTCTAATAAGATCAATAACTTCCTGAATAGAAAACTTCATAAGTTCTTCTGGTGATGAAACGCCTGCAGCTTTTCCAACCACATCCCACATATTTTCAAGTTTTTCACCTTCAAAAATACCGAAATTTAATTCTCGTAAATCTTTTCTTTTCTCAAGTTTCAATTTTGACTGCTCACTATATTTTAATACTAAATTAGCAGTTTCAATCGCGCGGCCGCTATCACTACTATACGCATTCGTAAAATGAATATCTTTTAATCCTGTTCCTAAATTTGTGGCAACTTCCACACCTTTTTCTACTAATGGAGAATCTGCCCAACCTTGCGCGCGATGATTCGTATTTAATATTGTTTTACCGTGTCTTGTAACATATAACGTAACTACATTCTCATTGCTATTTGTTTCTCGCTTATTCATTCTCTTCTCTCCCTTTACATTTCTATATCAATTTTACCATCTTAATTATTCATTGAGCAAAATATACGTAACTGGATTTACTTAATAAAAAAACGCTACCTTTCTGTATATCCCAACAAAAAGATAGCGTTTTTTATGATACATTTCTTAACCGATACTTCTACTCAGCAAAAGCACTCGAATATTGTACAATCCCTTCTACACCTTGCAGAGCATCCCCTCTTAATTCCATCGCCATAAACACTTCATCAGGCACTTCAAATGGTGCCTTTATATTCCACTCACTTGCTTTCTTAAAACCGAATCTTGGATAATACTCTGGATGTCCTAACACAACAACTGATCCATATCCAAGTTCTTTCGCTTTTTCTAAAGCAGCCGCGATAAGCTTTCCGCCAATTCCTTTTTTCTGATGGCCCCTAGCAACTGAAACTGGTGCAAGTGCTAACGAATCTACAGAAGTCCCATCCTGTTCTATCGTAATTTTCGATAACATAATGTGACCAACGATTTCCTCATCTATAGCAACGATAGATAACTCCGGAATAAACGCGTCACATTCTCTAATACGTTTTACAAGTTCGTGTTCTTTTTTATCACTAAATTCTTCATGTAAAAATGCTTGTTGTACAACTTCTTCTGTTTTTCTATAATCATTTTTTTGCTCTTGTCTGATTGTTACCATTTTAATTTATCCTCTATTCTTTTTTATTTCTTTTTGAATTTTACGAAGCGCTTTTTTCGATCCGCGCTCCATGTCGTGTTGCATTTTTCTTTCTTTATAATCGACAAATAGTGTATTTAAATCGTATCCCTCTGGGTATAATTCCTTTGCTGCTACCTCTAAAGTAATACGTTTTACATTTACTTCAACGAATTCACCGTTATAATATACAACGACGTTATAGAAATTATCTATTTCCTTATAGATGATACCAAAATCATCATGATCCAATAAATTTACACGGTCACCGATTTTGTACTCATAATGATTTTCTCTTTTTTCCTGCACAAATTTCGGTTTTCTAATTTTACTTTCATTCACTTTTTCTAGAGCGTACTCTTTATTCCCCATATACTCTTTCGCTCTTTGCAGTACACGCTCTCTTACGTTCATTTTATTTGCAATCCAAAGTGCATTACTTTCCCCTGATTTACCGATTACTAATTTATAAAGCGGCTCTAATGTTTCACTATTGAATTGCATCGCTGCATTCATAAAGTCATCATGCATTTCTGAGAATCGTTTAATTTCTCCGTAATGCGTACTCGCAACTGTAATACATCCCGCTAGGTACAACTCTTCTAAAATAGAAATCGCAAGTGCTGCGCCTTCATTCGGTTCTGTACCACTTCCTATTTCATCAAACAATAGAAGCGTATTATTATTTGACATTCTCATAATCTCAGATAGATTTTTCATATGAGATGAGAATGTACTTAGTGCATTTTCGATACTTTGATTATCACCAATATCTACAAACACCTTTTCAAAAATAGCAATTTCCGTTTCTTTATCTCCAGCAATATGAAGGCCTGACATTGTCGCTAATGTTAGTAATCCAATTGTTTTTAGCACAATTGTTTTACCACCCGCATTCGGCCCTGTAATAATTAAACTACGGTATTCTTGACCGATTTCAAAGTTTAACGGTACAACTTCCCCTGTTAAAAGCGGGTGCTTACAATTCACTAAATGAATGTAGCCATGATCGTTTAACTTCGGTTCTATTCCATCAATTGATTTACTAAACTTCGCTTTCGCAAATACCATATCATACTGGCTAATAAGTTCCATATTAATTTTTATATGATAAATATTTTCTACTACCATTCCTGATAACGTCGCTAAAATTTGATACTCTTCCATTGCTTCTTCTGCTTTCAAACCTGCTAGTTCTGCATTCAGCTTTGTAACGGTATGCGGTTCTATAAATACAGTAGAACCTTTTGCCGAGGCTTCAACAATACTTCCAGCAACTTGGTTTTTATAAGAAGATTTAATTGGAATCGTATAGCGATCATCCTTTTTACTAATAAAGAATTCTTGAATATACTTCTTATTTGCACTGCTATTTAAAAACTTCGTTAAACGTTCTTTTATTTTCCCATCTACAGCATCGATATTATTTCGAATTCTTTTTAGCTCTTTACTAGCAGCTGCATCGATGCTATTTCCTTTAATTGAAAAGTTAATTTCCTCTTCAATACTTTTAAACTCGCTCATTGAATTTGCATAAGAAGCTAATACTGGCGCAAAGAATTCTTTATCTAACATAAAATTTTTAATCTTTCTACATCCACGTAAAAAGTCTGAAACACTTACTAATTCTTCTGAATCTAAAATCATCCCTTTTTCTAGTTTTTGAATTGTACTAGCAATATTTGAAATGCCGAAGAAAGGAACATGCCCTTCTGCATCTAATATAGCTCGTGCTTCGGTTGTTTCATTTAATCGATTCCTTACTACTTTTATACTCGTACTCGGTTCTAATTTATTTAATAATTCTTTCCCTAATCCACTTACACAATAAGATTTCACTATATCCTTTAATTCGTTATATTGTAACTTTTCAAAAGTCATCGTATTCATTTTTGTTTCTCCTCACTTTGATTGATTTTCATCAAAAATGAAGATACCTACTCATTAGGTTCCAATGAGCTCTACATTAATCAATTACCATTTTTATACATTAAAAACATATACAAAAAAGCTGCGGGGATACCGCAGCTTTTACATTTACAAGGCATGTGTAATAACGTATGAGAAAATAAGCCACCTAAAAAGTATATGGCATTCCTCTTATTACACGCTTTATAAAGTATTGTAGGTATCTTCATAGGTATCGAAATAAATCCATGACAAAGTTAGGGGTATGATATACATAAAAATCCCCTGATCTTATCCGATTTATTTCATTAAATTTTTCCTATTTAGTACCTACCGCACTCACAAAAAGCACCTCTCATTAATTTATATTATAGTCATTGAAATCTAATTTACTGAAATCATCATACTATATGTATAGCTAGAAGTAAAGGTGTCATACTTTAGTCGTACGCACATATGCAGATGTTTCCCCTTGCAATATTAGATACAATATATATAAATCGTTTAACGGAGGGGTTTCCATGACAGACTTTCAAAAACAGTTTTTCGCACGATTACATATAGAAGAAAAAGAAACAATTTCATTTGAGGATTTACCTTACATCATGCAAGCAATGGCACAAACTGTTCCATTTGAAAACTTAAATGTTCTCGAAAAGAACTTTAAAGAAATATCAAAAAAAAATGTAAAAGAAAAAATTTTAATAAACAACCGTGGCGGTCTTTGTTATGAATTAAATCCTACTATGTATTACTTCCTTAAAGACTCTAGATTCGATGTTCATATCGTCTCAGGAACAGTGTATAATGCAGCAAATTCTATATGGGCTGTTGATTCTGGACATATTGCAACTGTTTTAAAATATCAGGATGCATTTTATTTAATTGAAGTTGGTTTCGGATCATACTTACCTCTTGCGCCTGTCCCTTTCTCTGGTGAAGTTGTTCACTCTGTTACAGGAGATTATCGTATTCGTAAAGAAACGACTGAAAAAGGAAATTACATGTTAGAAATGCGTAAAAACAATGAGTTTTTAGATCAATCTTCTGCTGATGATTGGACGTTAGGCTATGCATTTTATTCAGATGCAGTAAATGAAGAAAAAGCAAATGCAGCACAAAAAATTATCGTTGAACATGAAGGTTCACCATTTAATAAAATGCCTCTTATTGTAAAACTTACAGAAGATGGGCATGCCTCTTTAACGAAAGATAGTCTTACAGTAACGAAAAACGGCAAAAAAACGAAAGAAACAGTTACAGACGAACAATATGCAAACCTTTTACATTCGAAATTTGGAATTACATTATAACCTTTAAGCATCGCCACTTTTGGCGATGCTTTTCAATTTCCAGCAGGGATTTTTTGCAATTTGTTGTATTTCATAGTTATATAGGAATATAACTACATATGTAGAAAGGGAATGATTATGATAGAACTTACAGATCGATTAAACGTACCTGATAGTGAAAAATGGAACTTAACTGATATATACGACACACTTGAAGATTGGGAAAATGATTATAAAAAAATAGATTTATTAACAAACGAACTAAAAGAATTTAACGGCAACATTCACGACGGCAATCGTTTACTATCTTATTTAACGAAGAGTGAAGAAGTATCTAGCATATTATCTTTAATGTTTGCTTACGCACGATTACAATCTGACCTAGATACACGTGATACGAACTCCCAATCACTCGTTGATAAAGTATCACAATTACATGTGAAAGTCAGTGCAGCTAAATCATTCTTCTCTCCATTCTTACTTAGCATCGATGAAAACACATTACATACTTACATAGAAGAAACAGAAGGCTTGCAATATTACAAAGAAGATTTATTTGAATTGTACCGCTATAAAAAACACGTATTAAATAAGGATCAGGAAGAAATTTTATCACAAATGGGTGAAGCACTTTCTTCTCCGCAGCACACATTTGGTATGTTAAATAATGCAGATATTATTTTTGGTGAAGTGACGACTGATAATGGTGAGAAAGTAAACTTAACACGCGGAATGTATGCAAAATTAATAGAAGATGAGAATCGCGATAAGCGAAAAGAAGCGTATAAAGCGTATTACAAACCGTATGTTCAATTAAAGAACTCCATCGCTTCTACTTTATCTGCTGCAATTAAAAATAACGTTACTGTTTCAAAGCTAAGAAAGTATCCATCTGCTTTAGAGAAATCATTATTCGGTGATATGGTTCCGAAAGAAGTATATGACAATTTAATTGATACAACGAAGAAAAACATTCAATCTTTACACACATATAATGAACTTCGAAAAGAAAAATTAAATGTAGACGAACTAAGACAATACGACTTAAGCGTCGATTTAGTAACGGGTGTGAAACAAGAAATTCCATATGACGAAGCATTTGATATTATGATTGCATCACTTGCTCCTTTAGGAGAAGAATATATTGAAACATTAAAAAGCTTTAAAGATAAACGATATATAGATGTGAGAGAAACGCCTGGAAAACGTTCTGGTGCTTATAACTTTGGTGTATATGGCGTTCATCCTTTCATTCTTTTAAATCATCACGATGATTTAAATAGCCTGTTCACTCTTACTCACGAGTGTGGTCACGGTATGCATACGCATTATTCGCACGGATACCAACCAAGAATTTCTGCACACTATTCCATCTTTGTTGCAGAAGTCGCTTCTACAGTAAATGAAGTGTTATTAATCCATTATTTATTAAAAGAAGCGAAAGAAACGAACGTGCGTAATCATTTAATTAACTACTTTATCGATAGCTTTAAAGGTACTTTCTTTACACAAATTATGTTTGCAGAATTTGAAAAAATTACACATGAAATGGCTGAGCAAGGTAAACCATTAAACGAACAAATCTTCAGTGAAATCTATGAAAATCTATTTAGAGAATATAATGGTGATTCACTTGTATTTGATGAAGAAGTAAAATACGGATGGTCTAGAATTCCTCATTTCTATCGTCCATTTTACGTGTACAAATACGCAACCGGATTTGCCTCTGCCATTCAAATCGCCGATAAATTGTTAAGCGGCGATCCAAATGCACAGAAAAACTATATCGAATTCCTTAAAGGCGGGAGTTCAGATTATCCACTAAATCTACTGAAAAAAGCTGGCGTCGATTTAACTACACCAGAACCGATTGAAAGTGCATTAAATCGTTTTAGTGAACTTGTTGAAGAATTTTCAGCATTGTAGAAAAAAGCATGCAGAATATATAATCTGCATGCTTTTTTATTGAAATCACTTTATCCTATATGTTGCTGCGTCACACAGTGAATCATGCCACCATACGCATACAATTCATTAATATATATACCAACAATATTCTCATTCTATTTTCGAAACTAAAAAACATATTTGTGTTACATACTCCTCTACTAAACAATCACATTCAGGTCCCTTTATATAGACTTCATATGGAGGACTTTTCATTATATAGCCATTCCTTTCGACCCACTCTTCTAATGCCATATATGCATAACCTATATAGTCATAGCTACCATAATGTATAGTAGTAACGAATTGATGCTGATTTAACTTTTTTATTTCGCACTCTTGTATTACGTCTTTATAGTCTCCATCCATAATCGGTATTCTTAATTCAATATCACTGTGACTCGCCATATACTCTTCATCATAAAAAACGCTAGAAGGAGAACCGACTATTTGTAAGTTATTTTGTTGTACTTTTTCATATAAGTCATAAAAATAATCATCCATCTCATCTATATCTATTTGTAATCGTTGAGCAATTACTGTTATTCCATTTCTCATTCCAATTAATATGTCGTAATTTCTATGGCGAGCAATATTTAAAGCCGTACTCATATTGACCATTTCATTCATTTCAGAAATAACCTGTAAATTTTGTTTCACCTCGTGGGACAACTCTACAATTTGCTCTTGCATATGTTGAATAAAGGAATCTTGATCTGATGACTGCAGAATGACTTTAATTTTCGGCAAAGGAAACTTGTACTCCCTGAGCTTTTTAATTTTCAACGCTATCGCTAGCTGTCCTTGCTCATAATATCTATATCCATTCACTGGATTTACATATGCTGGTTTCAATATTTCCTCTTTATCATAATGTCTTAACATCCGTGTACTCATTTTACAAATCCGCGAAAATTCAGTAATTGTATACATATAAATACCCCTTGGCTACATTTTCTTATAAGCTTATTTCTTAAAACCAATCAAAAAACTTTCTAATTGAAGAACCTTCATTCTGATTGTTTAATCTTTTCATTTTTGAAGGTAACAAATGACTCGGACAATACCATGTTAAACAATTTATTGCGCCTCCCATAGTCGATATTTCTCCTACATGAATTTGAATAACTTGTTTCTCCGTATACTGTTGAATATATCGTAATACTTCCCCATCTTTAGCTAATCCAAACTTAGGAACATAAATGGCGTCACATGTTTCCAACATATTTATATATAAGCCTTTTGCCGATGCTATTTCTTGATCATATTGCCCTTTCTCTGTGTATGACGAAGGAACAACAATAAATTCAGCTTCTGGCATTTGCTCTTGAATAATCTCTTGAACATGATATCTGAATTCATGATCCCCTAGAAAATCACTAATAAACATTGTATGTTCATCAATAAATTTAACCATTCCGTCTGCGTGCGCAAGTACATCTCCTTCTTCAGCAGGAATAATAATAACCCGGCTCACATCTAAATCCCACTCTAATTGCTCAATAATTTCCTCTTCTGTCCAATCATCGTTATCATCAAATATGCGTTCTGTTAAAATAACAGTATCTTTTTTATTCCAAATAAGATTACCACCGTCCAATATTAATGGTGATTTCACATACTCAAAGTCGTTCTTTTTCAACCATTTATTAAATTGTTGATCTAAATATCGTCCTTGATCCTCTGGCAAATAATTTGGTAGATATTTAAATTTAACAAGATGATTCGTTACAACTGGCGCAACATCTCTTAACCAAATATCATCATACTCAAAAAAGCTCGTATGGAATTCTTGTTCTTCAACTGATAAAGAAATAAGCTGGTCTGTAACCCCCTTTTTCCCATTTAAATTTTCATTAAAATAAATAAGTTCTTCATAAAACGGTTCATAATATTCATTTGATTCATCTGGTATCGCAGTAAAAATAATTCCCTTTTGTTCCATATATTTTACCTCGCTTTTTTTATAATAATTGAGTAGCCGATTTAAAAACGCCCGCTCTTCCTCAATACTTTTCATTACAATTTTTAAAACGTGCACATTTCTTGAATGGATTATAGCATGGGAAAATATTATATATTTATATAAAAAATTTAAAGCCGTCATTAAGCCGTAAATTGAATCTTGAAAAGGATTCAAAATATAAATATTTGATGATTGTAATGAATCCTATTTAATCTTTAAAATTATTAAAGCATACAATTAAATACTAGAATCATAAATCCAATCATTATGAAGCTAATTAAAATGATTTCTTTCAACACCGTTACTCCTTTTTATACAAATAAAAAAGAATGCCACCTAGCCAAAAGTCGACTATGGGACATCCCTGCCGATAATTACACTTCCATTTACTACTTCAAACTAACGGGTTGTTGTTGCGTCACACAATGAATCATGCCGCCATTTTTATAAAGCTCTCTCACATCAATACCGACTACTTTACGATCCGGGTATAACTTCTGAATCGTATCGTTTGCGATTTTGTCATTCGGATCATTATAATTAGGCACCAATACCACTTTATTCCCAATATAATAATTGATGTATGATCCCTTATAATCGAGAGTTTTCCCGTTTTCTAAAGCAACGTTTTCTTTACTAAGCGGTAAGTATTCATACTTATACTTCTTTCCTGAAGCATTTTTCGCATCTAACAATGTATCCATATCTTTATTTGATAAACCCCATTCAGCTAGGTCATCTTCTTTCATCGTTACAATGGTAGATTTATCATGGAATTTAGCAAATCCATCAATATGAAAATCCGTAATATCTAAATTAGGCACTCCATCTAACCAAATAAAGTTTGTTACCCCAAGGTCACTTATATATTCTTCAATTTCCTTTTCTGATAAATCAGGGTTTCTATTTTTATTCGTTACTGCACTTCGAGTTAATAAAGCTGTTCCATTACTGTCTAATTCAATTGCGCCACCTTCAAGAACAAATTCTCCCCAATCAATTCTTTCAATCCCTAATTGTTCACTAACATTCTCACGTATACGAGCATCATTTTTATAAGGTGTTTTCTTTCCCCAACCATTAAATGCTGGATCTAATACTTTTAAATTTTTATTATTATCATAAACAAAAATCGGTCCACTATCTCTTGCCCATACATCATCCGTAGGCGCTATAAAGAAATCAATCTTATCCATATTTAGCCCTTCATCTGTTAAAAGCTTATTGATTCTCTCTTTTTCTTCCTGATTATATGCAACAATGTGGACTTTTTCACCCTCTGTTAAAGCACTTGCCATCTTAACCCAAATTGGTTCGACTTCTTGTTTATATTCTTGTCCATATGTGTATTCATGTGGCCATTGCAACCATGTACCTTCATGTTTACCTTTTTCATCCGGCATCGTATATTTCCCAGCGTTTTTCTGTACCTCTACCTTCTCATCCTCTTTCCCTTTTACATTTTCATGATTCCCCTCAAAAGAACATCCACTAATAATCGCTGTAGATAATGCACTTATGAAACAAAGCTTTACTATTTTTTTCATTTTTCAACCTCCTGTTCTTCTCTCCAATAATGTAAAGCTTCACATAGTGTGAAGCTCAAGTTTTTTCATAAATATAAAATTTACCAATTACTCTTCATCATAAATTCCGTACAAATAAATGAACTTCATATAGCATCTTTCCTCTATTTAACATTAATATCATTTAACTTCCCCCATAAATTTATTCTATTATTAACTACCTCCTAGCTGTTTGTTCACTAAGTAGAACCTTACTAAATAAAAAATCGGTATTGATAATTACATATCAATACCGATTTTCCCATCATTGTTTTCCTTCTATTAAATCATTCGCCATTTTTCTAAACTCTTGATTAAATGCATCATTCATACCATTTTGTACGTTAGAGAATAATATTACAAACGTTCGTTTATCCCAATTAAAATTATTAAATGTGTTCCAGCCAGCTAACACACCGTGGTTATGATAATAATCTGGGTAAACATAAAAACTAAATCCATATTTTCTTGCAGGTGATGCAGAAAACATATCCGTTAAGCTTTGTTTAGAAAGTAGTTTACCGTCCATAATAGCTTCATCTAACCTTTTCATATCTTCAACAGTCGTATACATTTCACCACAACCATACAGCCAGTTCATTTTTAAACGAGGTGCATCTATTAACTCATTATCCTTTTTCGTATAACCTTCTGCTAAGAAAATATCTTCAGGGAGAGTTGCCCCCATTCCAGATTCATGCATTCCAACAGGCGTAAAAATATTTTCTTTCACATATTCAGCGAGCGGTTTATTCGAAATCTTTTCTACAATATACGCAAGCACCATATAATTATAATCTGTATATTTCCATCCTGTCCCTGCAGGAAATTGTAACGATTGCGCACCAATCCATGTGACTAACTTTAAACGTGAAGCTGCGTCAACACTACCTTGTCCCTGATCCGGCAAACCAGACGTATGTGTTAACAAATTTCGTAATGTAATATTTTTATCGGCTGGAAACGATGGAATATACTTATTTACATTGTCTTCAATATTTAATTTTCCTTTTTCTCTTAGTTGCATAATAGATATAGCAACTACCGTTTTCGTAATAGAACCAATGCGATATTTCGTTCTTGGCGTCGTTAATACTTTATCCTTCACATTCGCATAACCGTAACCTTTTCGTAAAATCACATGATCTTTACTTGCTACAAGAACACTTCCATTGAATCCTTTATCTTTTAAATATTGATCTAGTTTTTCAGCTGCAATTTCATAACGCTTTTTTTCAGCTACGCTAACTTCTTGCATATCGTCCTTACGCTTATCATTTAAATTAGAAAATGACTTTATATCATATTTCTTACCTTTATTTGCATGTATGAGTGCAACGACACTTCCACAAAAAACAGCAAAAATAAAGGAAACGATTAACCATTTCTTTAACATAATAGGAACCCTCTTTTATCTAGTTTCACTTAACGCGCATCCATTCTATTCTATATCTTTTAATTTTTAAATATTTTATAATATTATCTAACATTCACTCTACTAAAACTAGATCCCTCTTTTTCATATTCAATTTTTGACTACTCTCTATTGTATTTCTTTCTTACAAAATTTACACCATACAATCGGATGCATCCAACTATAATTTCAATTTCTAATGTAACATTTGTTACATATCTATAAGAATGGAGATGTAATATGAAAAATACTGATAAACGCAATCGTTTAGATGATAGGATGTTTCATTATCGGATAACAAAAAAAAACATAGTTTCAATTGAATATTACGGAAAACAGATCAAATTATTAAAAGGACATGATGCTGAAAAATTTTTAAACAAAATACATCATGCAAATAACGATAAAGAAAAACAACTCATTATGGCTAAAGTTACAGGTAATTTCAAAAGAGGAAATGAACGTCATTGAAAACGAATCTCATTTCTTTTTGATTATACAGCATATTCAAAAAGAAATGTCGCTCATATGGCATTTCTTTAGACTTTCTTCATAAAAAATTTACATTGCTAACATTCCTTTATTTTTTATTCTTCCAATATAAGCTGGCCGCTGAAATACTTAGTAATACAACTATACATAGCCACGCATACGTATACCCTTTTTCATCTACAATATAGCCAAATAAAACAGGCGCAACAATAATAGCAATTTGATTTAATGTAAGTGCAAAACTCACTGTCATCCCTACGGATTATTCACTTGCTGATTCTGCAACTTCGGCTATAAAAAGACTGAACCATCCAATTGAAAAGAACCCTAACAATGCACTTACACCATACAATACATTCGTTCTTACATGTATGCTCATTACTAACATGAGAATGAAGCAGATAGAAGTGCAAACAGTTATAAATAAAGGAATGCGCCGATTTCCCTTATAGAACAAATCACTAATAGCTGCTAATATAACCCTACCAATCATTCCAGAAAAGAACATAACGGAAAATACTTTCCCAGCTAAAATAGGTGTAATTGATTGTTCTATAACTAAATATTTTATAAAATGTCCAACTAACACCATTTGCAATGAAATCATGCAAATACCCGTTATATAAATTGAATACAACCCTTTTTTACATATCACTGCTTTTAGATGCATCCAAAAAGAGATATTACTACGTTCTTGTTTCTCTTCCTCTCGAACACATGGTGGATCCTGATAAAATATATAAAATAAAAGACCACCTATTATACAGATACTTCCTATAATATTTATCGTATACGTCACATTGTATTTTATCGTAAAAAACGGAATCAATACTCCCGCTAACGCACCACCAATCGGTATCCCAGCTTGCCTTATCCCCATCGCTAATCCACGATTTTCTTTTGGAAACCAATTTATTATCACTTTACTTCCTCCTGGCTGGGACACACTATAAAATGTTCCAACTAATAAAAGTACGAATAGTAGTCCGATAAATCCATTTACTATATTAGTCAATAAAAGCGAACCACCTAGTAAAAAAGAACTTATGCTAATTAACATTTTTTCATTATATTGATCCAGTAACCGCCCGACAAAAAGCATACAAAATAACGGACCAATATTTACAACACTTATTAACAATCCACTCTCCATATTCGTAAGCACATATTCTTCTTTCCAAAATAAAGCGAAAGCTCCGACACCATACGTTATAAGTGTTGCTGTCGCTTGAGCAATCGTCGCAAAAATTAACACCATCCACTTATACGTACTATTTACACTCTCTTCCATTAACATCAAAATCTCTCCCCCCTTTCATTATATGAAAGTTTTAATATCATATAAAATAAAGATTAACCATATAATCCATCAAAAAAATTGATACCTTTTTCGGGGGGATGACACGTGGACGTAAAAGATTTAACTGTTTTTTACGAAGTTGCGAAAGAAGGAAATATATCTCACGCAGCTAAAAATTTGAACTATGTACAATCTGGCATAACAATGCGTATAAAGCAATTAGAAAACGAATTAGGTGTTCCGTTATTTTATCGAAATGGAAAAGGAGTTACGTTGACTTCTAATGGTGAGATTTTATTAACATACGCAAAACAAATCATCCACTTAATGGATCAATCTATTAAAGCGGTTCAAAGTAACGGAACCGAGCCAAAAGGAACTTTAAAAATCGGATGTACAGAATCTACAACCGCTGTTCGGCTTCCTTCCATATTAGCGACCTACTATGAGAAATACCCACAAGTCGAATTGATTTTAGAAACAAATACAACGGAACAACTAACTCACCTTGTATTAGAACGAAAACTGGACGGGGCATTTATCGCTGGCATTACTCAGCACGCTGAACTTCACACAAATATATTTCGTGAAGAAGAATTAGTTCTCATCAGTAAAAATCCTTTATCCTCCTTTAAAGAAATAGACTGCATGAATTTACTTGCCTTTAGTCACGGGTGCTATTATAGAAGATTATTGGAAGACTGGCTTCAAGAAGAAGGAGTTTCACCTAAACGAGTTTTAGAGTTTGGGACAATTGAAGCGATACTTGCATGTGTAAAATCAGGTATGGGCATAGCAATTATGATGAAGTCTATCTTAAACGGTCATAAACATGACGTATCATTCAACCCTTTACCAAACAGCTTCAAAAAAGTTCCTACTACCTTTATTACTAGAAAAGATATTTTTCACTCTGCTGCATTACAAAAATTTATGGAGATGATCCACAATGCGTGAGAAGAAAATACGTGGTATGAAACGAAGAACAAACACTATGATAAAACGAATTGAAGAACATACAAAAACGTTTCCTTCTACTTTCCATAATGATGAATATTGGTATATACCGTTACCTGTTTCACAAGCTTTTATCGATTCTCGTAAAACACCTAGAAAAGTAAAGCGATTGTGCATTCAAACTTTATTAAATCAAGCAAATAGATTATTGAAAATGAAACCAATCGATACAAATACATATCGAGTTGTTGTTATGATTTCTATCGCAGATTTATGGAACTCACAAATTATCATATTTAAAAATAATGACTACTTTCATACTTTTTTCAATAGAAAAAACCATAAATTATTTAGAGGACACTTCTGTATCCCTAAATAAATTTATGGCTTTTCTCAAATATCTCCGGCCTCTATTAACTTGTTGATTTTAATCATACCAAACCTATTAAAATTTGTGAATATTATTTTTTCAATAAAGTGAAGCTTTAATCAGGATGAATTATCCATCTCCTACTGATTATTAGTGGAAGTTTTTACTGCTCATTAATGTAGGATACATTCTGTTCAAATTCTTTATAGTAACTTTCACTTGATATTTACGTATATCTACGTTTTACTTAATTACAAATTCTTAGTTTCGTATATCCTTACTTGGAACTTATTTTAAAGTATATTTGAAACTATACTTAACTTTGAAAACATGCATTATACTTTAGACAATACATTTTCTTGGAAAGTATGTTCTTCTTGATCTTCATATCCAGTTGAAACAACTTCTTGAATATCATCATGGTTAAATAAATAAGTGAAATCTGGATTCATATAGCCTTCTGGATAGGGACATCCCATATAATCGAATTTTCTTATCTCATCCGTTTCTACTTGTTGTTTCCGCCCGAAAATCATGAGTTTCTTTGTACCTTCTTTTAAAATTACAATAGAGCCTATAGGAAAAAGTTGCGAATTCATTGTATGGCCCCTCCTTGTTAATTGTTTTTTGCTAAGAATTTAAGGAACCTAGCTTGGTTTTCCGCTTCTTTAAATCAATATATACACACATATATATACCATATATACTAGACACAACAGCCAATAAAGAAAAGACCAAAATTAAGACCGTCGCTAAAGCATTTTGTGATAATGAACCTACACATATCTGTCCAATAATATATCCCAATCCTGAAAAATAAACAATTGGAGAAATTTTTATATTTCCATTTTCTTCATTGTTTAATCGCTTTAAAAAACTTTTCATTCCAATAGAAATCAATTTATAAATTGTAAAAATGTAAAGCACAAAAGTAACAATAAAAAACAGAGGTGTTTCAATTTTAATAAAAGTATATGCAATCTTTTGAATCACTATAAAGCTTCCAAAAGAAAAAGTTATTCCCATAAATCCATTATATAAAATGTGTACCAACCTTGGCTCATTTGGTTTACAAAAAAATACCCATCCCCCCCATATATTAGCAGTCAATAGAACAGGTAAGATTATATATAAGTATATGGTAAAGGTTGGAGGGAATAAAAATGGGGTTAAAATCATAAAATTAATAACTACCCACACCATAATGACACTCGATCTAACACTGTAAGGCATCAATTTCCGAATAATTTGTTCTGTACTTTTTCCGTGGTATTTTTCCATATTAATCTCCCAAAAACTAAAAAATTTTATCTAAAGTTGCTCCGATTCCAGATTTAACTCTATCTTTTATCGAATCCTGTTTACCATCATGATTCCAATCACCTTTGTTAAACTTAATTCCATCTGTTAATATACTAGCTCCTATAGAAACACCAAAGCCAAAACAAGCTCCAAAAACAGTTCCAACAGCTGCACCTACTTGGGCTCCCGCAAAGGCACTTACAGCAGTAGAGCCAATCCCAATTGCTGCATCACCAATAATATCACCAGCTATTTTAGTTTTTGAAGCTTTATTTTCAATATTTTCCTTTGTATCATTAATTACATCCCACCCTATAGCTGCATAGCCTAAAGCATTTGTTTTTAATTTCAATGAATCCTTTAAAATTTCTTTTGGTGATAAAATTTGTGTTTGCTCATTATCTAAAACTTTTTGGATTAGCCAATATTGGTTCTGACTATATAAAAACTGAATACAGTCTGTAGACCATGAGTCCTTTATATAATAATGAACTTGAACAGTATTTAACTCTTCACGATTATGTATAATGTTTGCTAACTCTAAGGAAGCTTCATCATCTAAGTAAAGTTTCAAGTAATCTACTAATTGCTTGTTTGATTGATTTAAAATGTTTTCTTTATATGCAGAAGAAGGGATTTTAAATGTATAATTTGGACGAGAGAAAGAATTTTTAGGCTGTAATGCTTGATATATAAATTGCCAAGCTACCTCCGGTGTCCCGCATTCTTTAAATGTACATTGTTTTTCACCGTTAGCATCTGTTATTACATTTTGTATAACCTTTTTTTTACTAAAATAGAAAATTTTTTCTAAAGCGCTGTTTTTACCTATCTGTACTTCAATAACAAATCCTGTAGTTAAATAAATGCGGAAATATTCTAAAAGTTGTTTGTTACATAATGTTTCATCTTCTTTTATTATGAGTAGCTCTTCGTTTTTTCAATTCTCGTACATTACATCTAATTCTTTGTCTATTTCTTCATCTGACCAATTTTCAAAGGGGTTCTCAATTCCAATCATAGTTTCACGGTCAAACATACCAGTTAATACATATACTTCTTTATTTGATAAAATAAGAGGTTCAATAGTCAAATAGTCCCACTCTCTAGCGTAATATATAATCCCTAAGAAATATAATACAATAAAAAAATGATTCAATCTAGTAATTGCCAACACTTAAAACTAAAAACTAAAAACATTCTAATAAAAACAAAAAGAAAGAGAATTAATTTAAATATATTTTTATAATAATAATGTCTCTTCACTACATAATTTTTATTTTGTAAGCTAAAAAAATAGAAGTATCGTCCTATATAAGACCATACTTCCGTAGTTACTTAAAAATCACATAATAAATTACCCATTACCTCTTCAAGCACTACATATGGATTTACTATCACTTTTTCCGAACGCCATCCTATAAATCCATCTGGTCTAATTAGTACAGCTCCTTCATGACCTATCCCATATCGTTCACGAAAAACATTTTCTTGAGCAATAAAGTCTCCACTTAAACCAATTCGATACACTTTTATATTTATTCCTAATTTAGATGAAACATCATGTGCAGCCTCAGCCCAAGAATTATCTTCTACTCCAGTAAGTAATACAAAATTGTTACCGAATAAGTCTAGTATAGAAGCTTTCTTCCCTTCATACATTCCAAAAAAATGTGGTGCTCGCGTACCAGGTCTTCCGTTCAACGCTATTATATCCATTCTATGTAGAATGGATAAGTCATCTATAATTGCCTCTGAACAATATTGATACCCAACAGTAACAGCTAAACCGTCCATATTATTCAAACTGCCTTCCTCTCTATTGGCAGCACGGAACAGCAAACTACTCGCATAATCCGTCGTTAATTTTGCAACTGGATATCTCTCTTCATGGTACGTTTCTAACAATTTTGGATTTGCTTGCCTTTTTATAACAGCCGCTAATTTCCAAGCTAAGTTATGTGCATCTTGTACTCCTGTATTTGAACCAAATCCTCCTGTTGGCGGCATAATATGTGCAGAATCGCCAACTAAAAAAATACGATTATCTTGAAATTTTGTAGCAGTGCTTTCAGCCGCTTCCCACGGTAAAACACTTAATATTTCTGACTCAACATTTATACTTCCAATTGCGGTTTGAATAATTTGTTTACAACGTTCCATCGTAAAATCCTCTGGTCGTTCTCCTTTCAATGGATCGTAAGCTACATGATAAATCCACCTTTTTACGTTATCAACTGGAATGAGCGCACCAAGAACCTCCGGATGAAGTACCATAGAAAAACCGAATGCGTCCCCTTGTATACATTCACTTAAATCCGCTTCAAAATAAATATTCATATAATAGCCACCGATTGTACCCCGTCCCTCGGTCGCAATCCCTAGCTGCTCACGTATTTTACTTTTTGCCCCATCCGCTGCAATTACATAGTCACAATGTATAACACTTTCTTTTTCTGTTTCCCGATCTCGAATCGTTGCTATTACTCCGTGCTCATTTTGCTCAAAAGAAATTAATTCATAATAAAAAGATAGCTTTCCGCCTAATTTCTGTGCTTCTTGCAACATCATCTCTTCTAAAATAATTTGATAACAAGCAGTTTGTTTTGATGGACTAATCTCTTCTACTTTTTGAAGTAACTTTTCATCATTTCCATACTGAGAGGTCCTCAATTTTGCCAATTCTTCCTTATTCATCTCAGCTATTGTATGAACCGCTATTCTTCCTCGGCAATTCTCTAATGCTTTTCCTGCTAATTTAATTCTATCTTCTAAACCTAACTCTCGAAATAACTCCATCGTGCGTAAAGTAAGCCCGCCTGCTTTCGGATGGATTGCAGTAGACGGATGCCTTTCAATAAGTAAGTACTCAATATTATGTTTTGCAAGAAATAACGCAGATGCTAATCCTGATAATCCCCCTCCAACAATTAAAACTGGTACATCATTCGATTTCATATATTTACCCTCCACATCATTGTTCTGAGCTCAGTGATATAAATATAATCAAAAAAACAACAAAGATATAGACTTATATTTCATTTTAAATTATCATATAGATAGATTACGCCCAAAATTACTTTTAATTTTACTTTTTCATACATCTATAATCCGCGTGAATTATGCGTGTATGAAAAAGTAAAACTAAAGAACTCACTTTAGTAGACACCAAAATAACGAAAACATTATAAGTGGTCGTAACCCTAAAAATTATACAGGGTTACGACCACTTATTTTTTGCTCAATAGCTTAACCATTCTCATCTGATACAACTTATTATTAAATCATTTTCTTTTTTTAAAACCTCATCCATTCTGGTATATAATCCTTTTCTATTCCCCTATAATTTTCAACACTAAAAATTTCATTCGTCTCGATTTTCTTTCTCAATATTGCAGCTCATACAACAATCATGTAGCATTACCGTATCGATGTAATGGTTCATCATTTTAAACCTTTCGACTAATTACCAGGAGGCAAAGTGATTGAAATGAATAAACAAGAACAATTAAATGTTATAAAAAAAGATTTTATTGATTCTCAAAAAGTATTATTGGCAATCGGTGATGAAACACGTCAAGCTATTTTGTTAGTTCTAATGGAAACGGAATGTCAAACCGGATTACGTGTAGGCGAAATTACGAAGCAAACACACCTTTCTCGACCTGCTGTATCACATCACCTTAGGATTTTACGAGAAGCCGGTATTATTTTAATGCGAAAAGAAGGCACAAAAAACTTTTATTATATTGATATACGTACAAAATTAAGTTTATTAAAAAATCTTGTATTAGATATTGAGAAACTATTGCAAAACTTTTATTGAAATTTGGAGGCATAAGAAATGAAGGCAATGATAATTGATAAGTATGGGAAAGCCCCAATGCGTATGACAGAGGTGCCTACTCCTGAAATAAATGAGTATGAGGTGCTTGCGGAAATTCATGCAGCTAGTATTAACCCAATTGATTTTAAAATACGCGATGGAAAAGTAAAGATGTTGCTTAAATATGAAATGCCCCTAATCCTTGGGAATGACTTTTCCGGTGTCATCGTAAAAGTTGGAGCAAAAGTAACTCGTTTTAAAGTTGGTGATGCAATATATGCCCGTCCAAGAAAAAATAAAATCGGTACTTTTGCGGAATATATAGCTATTCATGAAGATGATATAGCCTTAAAACCAAAAAATTTAAGTTTTGAGGAAGCAGCTTCGATTCCACTCGTTGGATTAACATCCTATCAAGCATTACATGACATCATGCACTTACAGCAAGGACAAAAGATTTTAATTCACGCTGGATCTGGTGGTGTTGGTACTTTCGCTATTCAATTAGCAAAAATAATGGGTGCTACCGTTACAACGACTGCTAGTGAAGCTGGTGCGGATTTAGTAAAGTCTCTTGGTGCAGATGAAATGATTAACTATAAAACAGAACAATTTGAAGAAGTACTAAAAGATTATGATGCAGTATTTGATACAATCGGCGGTGCAACACTTGAAAAATCATTCAATATTATAAAAAACGGAGGGAACATTGTTTCCGTTTCAGGCATGCCGAATGCTCGATTTGGCAAAGAATTTGGTTCTGGATTCTTTAAAACACTCTTATTTTCATTAGCAAGTAAAAAACTTACTGCACTTGAAAAAAAACATAATGCGCAATATTCGTTTTTATTTATGAAGCCAAGCGGGGATCAATTACGTATTATTGCAAATTATATTGAAGTCGGAAAAATCAAACCTATAATTGACCGAATTTTCCCTTTTGAAGACGCTCAAAAAGCAATGGAATATTCAGAGTCTGGAAGAGCAAAGGGAAAAATAATTGTAAAAATTAAATAATATAAAAGCTCCATTTTGAAAAATGGAGCTTTTATATTTACTGTAAAATAGACACAATACACTGAAGTCCTTACAATAGATTGCAAGGGGAAATAATATATTATACTTTTAGTTAACTTAACAAAGAATACATACGTACAAATACATAGTAAAAAATACAAAAGGAGGAGATACAATGACTAAAAATAATGAAGCAGGTTGGAATTTAGATAATAGTTATACGACTTTACCACAATCATTTTATACAGAAATCCCCCCTACTCCCGTAAGTTCGCCGGAGCTAGTTAAATTAAATCATTCACTAGCGATATCTCTTGGCTTTAACCCTGAAGAACTGAAGAAGGAAGCCGAAATTGCGATTTTCGCTGGTAACACAATCCCAGAAGGTGCTCATCCATTAGCTCAAGCATATGCTGGGCATCAATTCGGACATTTTAATATGTTAGGCGATGGGCGTGCCCTTTTAATAGGAGAACAAATTACTCCTTCAGGTGAACGTTTTGATATTCAACTGAAAGGTTCCGGTCTCACTCCCTATTCACGCCGAGGAGATGGTCGTGCTGCACTCGGTCCGATGCTACGTGAATATATTATAAGTGAAGCAATGTATGCACTTGATATTCCAACTACCCGCAGTTTAGCAGTTGTCACAACTGGAGAACCTACATACCGTGAAACAAAGTTACCTGGAGCAATTTTAACTAGAGTAGCTAGTAGCCATATTCGCGTCGGTACATTTCAATATGCTGCGGCTCGCGGTTCAATCGAGGACCTGAAATCACTAGCTGACCATACGATAAAAAGACATTACCCAGAAATTGAAGCTCATGAAAACCGATATACTGCTTTACTAGAAGCAGTCATTGAAAGACAAGCAAGTCTCATCGCAAAATGGCAACTTGTTGGATTTATCCACGGCGTAATGAACACTGACAATATAACGATTAGTGGAGAAACGATTGATTACGGCCCTTGTGCATTTATGGACAATTACGATCAAGGAACCGTATTTAGCTCTATCGATACACAAGGTCGCTACGCATATGGAAATCAGCCATATATGGCCGCATGGGACCTCGCGCGATTAGCTGAATCTTTAATACCAATTCTGCACGAAGATGAAGAAGAAGCACTAAAAATCGCCCAAGACGAAATTTCAAAATTTAGTGTACAGTATGAAAATAATTGGTTCCTTGGAATGAAAAAGAAATTAGGACTATTTAGCGAAGACGAACAAGACAAATTACTTATTGAGAAACTTTTAAAAATGATGGAGAAATATAAAGCGGATTACACAAATACATTCTGTTCATTAACACTCGATACATTAGAAAATACCCCACTATTTGAAAGTCCAGCATTTAAAGAATGGTACGGACTATGGCAATCTCGATTAGAAAAGCAAGAAGAATCAAAAACAAACGCCTATGAGATGATGAAAAATAATAATCCATCAATCATCCCAAGGAACCACCGTGTAGAAGAAGCATTAGAAGCAGCTGTTACAAATGGAGATTATAGCGTAATGGAGAAGCTTCTTGAGGCTTTATCAAACCCTTATGCGTATTCTGCAGATCAAGAAGAATACGGCGTTCCACCTGTACCGACGAATCGTCCTTATCGTACTTTTTGTGGGACTTGATTGTTTAATATGTAAAAAGGTGTGTTCATACAAATTGTGTGAACACACCTTTTTTACACTTTACTTCACTTTCAAAAAAGCGGACTGAAACATTTTTTAGTTATCCTTACTATATCCCCCTTCTTTACGCTAAATATCAAAACTATTTTTATTACAATTTGTTTAATAGTAAATCTACTAAACAAATATTGAGAAATATAAAACCCCATTTCTAAATATTGTTATTTTTGATAACATGATTTATAAGAATATTCAAAAAAGCGAGGGGATTTCATGAACGTTCAACTACAAGGTAATGAACAAGTTACGAAACTATTTAATGATTGGTATGTGGCTATGCTAAAGCAAGATGTTTCACAGGCGACAAACTTAAAACATGAAATTGAGGAAAAGGAACTAAACTTTGAGGAAGATAAAACTGTAGCATTATATCATTCCTTACTAGATTTTCGATATAAAGTTTTAACAGATAGTTTAAGTATTTCAAAAGATAGTTTTGAGATGATAGATTCTTACGCAATCTCAGCTAATCCTATACTTTCTTATTACTACCATTTGTTTAAGGCGATTCATGCTACTTTAACAACAAACTATAATGTAGCAAGTGAACATTATGAACAGGCTGAGAAACTACTAGTAAATGCCATTGATGATTTAGAAAAAGGGGAATTTTATTATCGACTGGCTATTTTCCATTATCACTTTTATCAGCCAATTGAGGCTATTGAATATGCAACTAAAGCGAAAGATTTCTTTATAAAAGCTGTAGGATACGAAAAGAACGTCGCCTCTTGTGAAAGCGTATTAGGTGCAGCCTTTGTGTATTTAAAACAATACGAGCAAGCAGAGGAAAAATATAATGCAGCAATCAATATTTTACAGAAACAAGATGAAGAATCATTACTGTTAAGAGTGCGTAATAACTTAGGATGGCTATATGCCAATCAAAATTTATCGACATTAGCTATTCGTCATCTATCTGAAGTGACAACAAAAATGCCGACACATTTTAAAGCGATTTTCTTACAAGCAAGAGAACATTCTAAACTGGGTGAAATAAATATCGCTTCAGAACTTATTAAAAAAGGATTAAAGATTTGTACAGAACTAAATAACGAAGAATATATGCTTCACTTTAAAATTTTAGAGTCTCTTAACAATAACGAGTCAACTGAAGACTTAGAAAAAATTATTCTTGAAGGAATTACGTATTTCGACAAAGAATCTTTATATAACTACACTCAGGAGTATTCAGAAAAGTTAGCTATTAAACTTTACGATGAAAATAGTCATATAAAAGCAAGTGAGTATTTTCATAAAGCGTTACAAGCAAAAGAAAAAACGTTTGAGAAAGGGGCATTAAAATGATAAAAAAAATTAGTTCTGTCGTTTTAGGGTTGTCTGTTATAGGTATTGTATCTATCGGTCTAAATAGTTCATTTACATATCAAGCAGGCCATGCGGATTTCCCTGCACCACAAAGACCTGACTTTGTTCAATCCGTTGACGTTAGTAAAGACTACAACTCAACAACAGCTGAAAAAGCACTTTAAAAATGAAAGACCTTCGATTCAGAAGGTCTTTTTAAATGCACGTATTTAGTTAATATAATCAAATATTTTCTCATAACCAAATGGTAGTACAAATGAAACTAAACAACCTATCACAACTAACATACTGGATAAAAGAATAAATTTCCGAAATGATATATCATTCCTCTTGTAGCCCGTAAAACAAGCTTTTATTATAACAAAAACAGTCATCATTATGATAATAGCTGAAAAAGCAGCTACTAAAAACACTTCCATTTTATATCCCCCCATAAAATGTCCTATCTTTGTTTTTACCATTAAATTCTTTCATCAACTCTGCTATCTCCCTGCTCCCCTCACTACCAACTTTCTCAAGTTTCTCCACAACTAATTTCCGTCTCTCCACAGAATGATTTTGACTTAACTTCGCTTTTCCTTCTATTTTACTAATCTTAATTTTAAAACCAACTATCCCCTTACTTAATCCCGCCATATAATTCGGATCTACATCATCAAGTGAGTAGGTGCTCTGTGGCTCTTCATATGTATGTACTAAATCTTGAAGAGAATCTATTAATGCCTGTTCATCTTCAACAATTTCTAATTCACCGTATACATGTACAGCAACATAATTCCATGTTGGTACTGCGTTATTTGTTTCATACCATGACGGAGAGATGTAACTGTGTGGCCCTTGGAATATAGCTAGTACTTGTTGATTCCCACTATCTTTCCACTGTTCATTCGGACGTGCGAAGTGACCATGTAACGTGAGTGTTTCTCTATTTAGCAACAATGGTAAATGCGTTGCATATGGTTCCCCGTTATGTTGAGAAAATAATGTCGCAAAGCTATTTTGTTCAATTATTTCATACTTTACCTCTTCATCTTGTATTGCAAAGTATTTTGGTATGTACATAATCTCCCTCTTTTCCGGTCTTTTATTTCTCATTATATTTAAGTCTTGTAGCATTCAACAGGGCCAGTTTGTATTTGTTTTATAATGGCAGCGTTCTATTTCAAAAGAATAGGCAGCATGTATTCCATGCCGCCTTAGTTTATTTTTTCTAATATATTTGTAATAAATTTCGTCTTACCTTCACTATAGTTCGTTCTACTTTTTGACTCTCTTGCTAACTTTCCCTTTAAATGTCCATATTCAACAGCAACACCGTCATGTTCACGAAGGTAATCACGAAACGCTATATGTCTTCTTAACTCTTCACTTTCTTTATCACACACATACAAATGATGTTCCATCCAATCTGTACTTTCTCCGTCCCACGGAACGAAATCGTCCTTTCTGCCAAACGCCTCTCTCCCTTTGCAACTCCATTCTGCCTGATGATAGTATCCTATCGCTTCAAGCTTTCTTACTACTTCAGGAAAAATCTCATAATCTTCTATTACGATATCAATATCTAATATTGGTTTTGCTGCAAGTCCTTTAATAGATGTACTCCCAACATGTTCAATGGATAAAATGCTGTCTTCCATTGCATCGTTAATGAGAGTTTGTAGCTTATTAAATTCACTTTCCCATTTGATGTTATACTCTTCGATAGTAATTCTCTGTTTCAAAGTATCCCTCTCCTCAAAAACAATTACAACCTTTGAATATGAGTATCTTTAAAATCCGTCTCATATTTCAAGCCATATCCAAACATTCGATCCATTCCAATATGCGCTGTCCATATTAAGCCAATCATTATAACGGTATCTACCTTAAAATAGACACCTACTATAGCAATTAATATAGATATAATATACGTGTGACATATATTATATATTTTAGCACCTATATGATTATTTATCCCATACGCTAACATTGATAAATCTGGAGCTAAAAGGAACAGAAAAAATATTATCCAACTAAATTCATATATGGAATACGTATAAATCGTGGCTAACAAAACAACCAGTCCTTCAAAATGTACAATACGTTTTTGCATTCTTTATCATTCCTATTTTTCTATATTTACCGATACATTTTCATCACTAAAAGTGTTCTTCGCATTTTTTGACCAGATGGTTGCTAATATTGGTCCTGCAATGTTATGCCATACTGCAGCTAATACACTTGGGAGTGCGGCGGCTGGCCCAAAATGTGCTGTTGCTAGCGCAACACCTAAGCCTGAATTTTGCATTCCTACTTCTATTGAAATAGCTCTTCTTGTCCCTTCGTCTAGTCTAAGTATGAATGCTGTTATATATCCGAGTAAAAAACCGAAAGCATTATGAAGCATAACGGCAATAAAGATAAGAAGGCCTGAAGAAGTAATGCTACTTACATTCGCTGAAACAACTGCAGAAACAATAATGATAATTGCTAAAACTGATATTAAAGGGATAACGGTCATTCCTTTCGTAACAGTTGTAGGGAAAAACTTCTTCACTACTAACCCTAGAATAATAGGTATGATAATGACTTGTACGATAGAAAGAAACATAGACATAGGATTCACTGGCATCCATTGTCCTGCAAGGAATAATAAAATAAGAGGTGTAGCAATTGGTGCTAGTAACGTTGATAATGACGTCATTGCAATAGACAACGCTAAGTTCCCTTTTGCTAAATAAACCATAACATTTGATGCGGTGCCGCCCGGTACTGAACCGAGCAACACTAATCCAGCTGCTAATTCGGCTGGTAAGTTCATAACGTAGGCTAGTACGTATGCGACAAGTGGCATAATAATAAACTGAGCACATACACCGATAATAACTGGCAATGGTTTTGTAGCAATGATTTTAAAATCAACAGCCTTTAATGTTAATCCCATCCCAAACATGACCACTCCAAGTAAAATTGTTATGTAACTAGTTAACCCGAGAAATGGAGTAGGAATAAAATATGCAATAACTGCTATACAAATAACCCAAAATGCAAAATACTTTCCAGCTATATTACTTATCACTTCTAGCACTTTCACCCAATCATCCCCTATCTTTCAACTGAAAAACTTTATTCGGGTTCAAAATATTTTGTGGATCAAGAGCTGTCTTTATTTTCTCCATTATGAATAGTGCCGCCCCATGTTCTTCTTCTTGATACTTTTGTTTTCCAATTCCAACGCCATGTTCTCCCGTACACGTTCCCCCTCGTTTAAGAGCATACAAAACGATATTTTCATTTATTTCGTCTGCCTTCTTCACTTCTTCTTTATCGTTTGGATCAACCATTAAAAGTACGTGGAAATTCCCATCTCCTACATGGCCAAGAATACCACCAACAAGACCAACCTTATCTAATGTCTCTTTCGCATGTTGGATGGCACCAGCTAATTCTGAAATTGGTACACATACGTCTGTACTCATAAGCTTTTTACCAGGGTAGCTATGAACGTAAGAGTATGCTAGATTATGCCGTGCATCCCATAATTTATTTCTCGCCGCAGTTTCCGTTTCAAAAGCAACTTCTTTACATTTATGATCAAAAACAATTTCCTTCGTGAATTCAATATCTTGCTTTAAACCTGCTTCATTACCGTGAAACTCTAAAAATAATGTAGGCTCTTCTCTGTAACTTGTTTCATTGTAATGATTTACTTGTTTCATAGATAATTCATCTACAAGTTCAATTCTCGCAATTGGAATACCCGCTTGCAATATATGAATAACAGCTTCTACTGCATCATTTATAGTCGGAAACGATGCTCTCGCAGCCATAACATGCTCTGGTATGCCATATACTTTTAAAGTTAACTCCGTAAAACATCCAAGCGTACCTTCTGACCCTACGAAAATACCATTTAAATGATAACCTGATGATGACTTCGCTGCTAAATTCCCGGTATGTATTACTCCCCCATCAGCAAGTACCACTTCTAAATCTCGAACTTGATCACGCATTACACCATACTTTACCGCCGTCGTTCCGCTCGCATTTGTAGCAGCCATTCCACCTAACGTTGCATCCGCCCCCGGATCCACACTAAAAAACAATCCATACTTTTTCAATTCTTTATTAAGCTGAGAGCGCGTTACTCCTGGCTGTACTCTCACAAGAAAATCTTTCTCTCTTATTTCAAGTATTTTATTCATAAGCGAAAAGTCCATTGTAATTCCTTTTTCGTAAGGAATTACATGTCCCTCTAAACTGGACCCTACTCCAAACGGAACGACAGCTGTTCCTTGCTGACCTGCTACTTTCATTATCGCACTAACCTCTTCTGTCGTTTTCGGAAAAACAACTACATCAGGTAAACTACTAGCATGGTAAGATTCATCTTTACTATGTAACTCTCTTACTGTCGTATTGATTACTACTCGATCTTCAGGAAGTATATCCTTTAATGCATTTACTAAATGTTCAATTGTTATTTCCATAACTATCTCTCCTTTTTAATTTTAAAATAAGTATACCATTTTTATACAAAATAATTAGAAAAATAAGATTATTAACCTTAAACATAACAAAAAGAACTTGCAGCGAATGCTACAAGTTCTTTTTTCATTTCATATTAGATGACTTCTTTATTAGCAGCATAAACCAAACTAAAGTAAATGCCATCAACGAATGAGAGAAACCTACAATATAAGTTAACCCTTTAAAGTCCGCTCCATTTAGTTGAAGAAGCCCTCTCGCTGCTAGTGAACCTAACATTAAAGTTAATGCAATATTATGTAAAACAAACCACTTATTAAAACCTTTCACTTCATGAAATGCGAATACTTTTGCTAATCCTAAAGCAATTAAGAAAAAGAAAAAGCCAAGTACAAGTGTATGTGTGTGCAATAGATTTAACAAAGTAGACCCTAAAATCCCTTTAAATTTCCCATACTCTCTAGCAAAAATTCCTGACAATAAACCAATAATCAAATAAGTAAACGATGCATTATATAATTTCTTCATTATGTACCTCCTTAAGTAGAATGTGTAGTGTGTCATATTTAGTAATAATGATAGTTATATAGTAAAAACTCCTAGTCACCTAGGAGTCATTGTATAAGCATCTCACTCTTTACAATTAATCCTAATTATAAAATATCCCTTTATATAAAACAAACGAACTTTGTGTGAACAAGTAGTGCATAATTAAAATATGTTGCACTTTTGTATTTCTCAATCCATACTAATTGTTATAACTTTTAAAGGTGGTGCAATAGATTGATAGTTTTAGAAACTGAACGTCTCAATCTTCGTTGGTTCGATATACAAGATGCTCCGTTTATTCTCGAATTAGTAAACGACCCTGCATGGATTCAGTTTATTGGTGATAAAGGAGTTAGAAACTTAGAAGACGCAAAAAAATACATCTTAAACGGACCCGTCGATATGTATAATAAAATGGGCTTTGGTCTTTACTTAGTAGAACGAAAAGACGATTTCACTCCACTTGGTATGTGCGGTCTTATTAAAAGAGATTCATTAGAAGATGTCGATATCGGCTTTGCCTTTTTAGAAAAATTCCGTTCAAAAGGATATGGCTACGAGTCAGCTTCTGCGGTAATCGAATACGGTGTACAGAAGCTAGGAATGAAACGTATTGTAGCAATTACTTCTACAGATAATGTTACTTCAGGTAAGCTTTTAGAAAAAGTAGGATTGCGATTCGAAAAAATAATTTCAGACTCAGGAGAAGAACTAAAGTTATTTGGGTATAACGCATAATAAAAAAGGGCGCCATTCACGGCCATAGCCATCCACTTAAGAAAATCAATAAAATAATAAAATTAAAACACCCTTTCATGCAGTACTGAAGTGAACCCGAATAGCGGTACATGAAAAAAACACCTCCTGAATTCGCATAATAAGTATGCAAATTCAACGGAGGTGTTTTTCATTTGAAAGAAAGAGTACATTACCCAGAAGAAGTAAAGTGAAAATTGATTGAGATGAAAAAAGATGGTTATTCAAATCATCGTATATCTTTGTTGTTTTGCAGCATTTTCACGTACAATGAAACTTGCTTAGTAAAACACCCTTGTTGACGTCCATCAAGTTCTTCATAATTCCCTCTTCTTTCTACATTCATTGTCTGTCATATGCCTGTGTGCACTGAATATTAAATTTGCTTATTTACGATAAGGCGAAACATCTCAAATAGCAAGAAATTCAAGAAGATCCACATCCCTCCATATACATATCCACCTACGATATCGCTTGGAAGTATATGAGAAAACGCAATGTTTGCAATTGCTATACCTAGCAAAAGCACGATACCCAGAAGAGGGAGACCTAATTGTATATACTTATTCTTCAGGTGACGTACCATTAGAAATAAGCAGGTGCCAAACACAATAATGGTAATTGTTGCTTTTTCATCTGGAAAAGCAGAAGAACGTGTTGCCGCATCTTTTCCAATAAAACGAAAATAAGACAGTGTGTGTAAGACTGCATTATGGTATATATGTGCTCCAAGTATGGAAACGATAAGTAAGAGACCTTCAAGCCATCTATCCCTTCCTTTTCTCCAAATGGCTAAAATCGTAATAATAATGAGAACACTAAATGCGATAGGTGACTGCAACGATAGAAATCCTTTGATACTACTTGTCCATCCTGTTTGAAGTACAGAATGAACAATATAAGTAGTAACCTCGTTAAACTGAGTAAACTCATTATATAAATAATCCAGTGCCATTCCCAACATTAAGGTTATTATTCCTAATAAGACCAGTGTAAGACTGATAAGAAACACTTCTGTTGCTCTGATTGTTCGAAAATAGGAAATGAGCCAATTAAGCAGTCGTACGAAAAAGTTTTTGATTTGTTTTTTGTAAAATTTATAAACTATTAACCCCCCTATAACGATAGCGAGTACAAAAACAATGTAGATAAGATATTGTCCGGCCAATTTATGAAAATCGTGCCAGCGTGGTCCTAATATTTTCCCTAGCGTAATAAAGCTAATTGCCCATAAGCTTGCCCCTATATATGCTGGAATAAAAAAGGTTCGATAAGGCATTCTTGAAATACCAGATACGTATCCTGTGAAGTGCCGAACCCCAGTAATGAAATAAGCAACTACCAACAATTTACTTCCTGATCGTTCCATCCAGGCGGCTACTTTTTCGTAGTTCTTTGGTCCAAGATGAATATACCGGCCATACTTTTCAATCAGTTTATAGCCTCCTAACCTGCCAATCCAGTATGTAACTGTAATTCCGACTCCTCCAGCAGCAATAGCTGTTAGAATAGCCAAGGTGTAATCCATTTTTCCTTGAAACACAAAATATCCGGCAAAACTCATAAAAAATTCAGCCGAAATCGGAATCGCAAGCAGTTCAATCAAAATAACAATGAATAAAATACTATAGCTGTGTTGCTCAAATAATGAAATTAAATGTTCCATGTCGTTCCTCCGAGCCTCATTCTTTTTTTGTTTTTATTTCATTTATCCCACTATTTGCGGGCAGTAATACTCCCGCCTCAAAATTCGGTGAAAGTAAAGTAGTTAAGTTGCAGTATTGCCGCCCGTTAATGCGAGATAAAATCAACATGTAAGCTCACGAACACTCCACTCTTTTTTCATTATATATATAAATAAAACAAAACTTATCAAACACATCCATTTATCGATATAACAGCAATTTATTAAAATATACTTAATATACCGAACTTTTTATGTTGATATTTTAAATATTATAATAAATTAAAAAAACAAAATGTAGATTTCATAAAATGAAGTTGAGAAAGCTAGAAAACAATTTCGTTTCATACCCCAATTTTGTGAAATAATACGTCAATTAAAGGAGCCTACAAACAATGAACGTCTCTTTGCTTACACCTACTAACGATTTACAAGAAGAATACTTAGATTTTTATAACGAATGGAAAGATAGTGGTGAAACGATGATTCCGTGGGTTATTTCAAAAGACCCGTCTAACTTTCCATCTATGATACAAGAATTACTGGATGCACATAATGGAATAAATATTCCTGAAACGTGGGTGCCAGATTCTACGTATTGGCTTGTTACAGACACTAATAGAATTGTAGGCGCTGTTAATATACGTCATAGTTTAACTAAGCATCTATTTAACGCCGGGGGCCATATTGGTTATGGCATTCGCCCTTCTGAAAGAAGAAAAGGTTATGCTACAAAGTTACTAGCGTTATCATTAGAAAAAACGAAGGAATTAAACATCACGAAAGCACTTGTCGTTTGCGACGAAGTGAATACCGCTTCAGAAAAAACAATTTTACATAACGGTGGTCTCCGTGATGAAGATTTCACTGAAGAAGATGGTAATGTTGTAAGAAGGTTCTGGATTGAGCTATGAATAATCAAAAAGAATCCAGAAAGTGATTACACACTTTCTGGACTCTTTTATACTGTTTCTATTTCAAACTGTACTGTAATACCACTTGGATCTACTACTGTAAATCCATCTGCAGTCCCGTTTATTTCATGCTGTTTTTCTATTAATCTTTCTTTCACTTCATCTAACGCTTCTTTATGTGGTAATACAATCGTAAATACTTTAAGTCCTGTTGCATGTGCTGGTGGGTGCGGATTATTGATTCCGTTCCACGTATTTGCACCGATATGGTGATGATAGCCTCCTGCAGAAATGAATAAGCAATCCTCTTCACGTTGTTGTACTTCAAATCCTACTGTATTTACATAAAACTCATGCGACTTCTCTACATCCGCTATTCGTAAATGTACGTGCCCAACAACAGTCTTCGCCGGTAAACCATCAAACTCATAATCAACGAGCGTCGCTAGTTCTTTTAAATCAAGTGGCGTACTCCCTCCTGACCCTTCTCCCCATTGATCGCGCGGACGGTCTGCATATATTTCGATACCATTACCCTCTAAATCTTGTAAATAAAATGCTTCGCTATACGTATGATCACTTGCACTATTAAACCTTGAAATTGGTAAAATCTCATTTGAATATGTATAACGTCCTTCTTGCTCAGCCGGACTATCAATTACGTTCTTATTACGAATAACACCAAATAGCGCCGAAGCAAAAGCTTCACGAGTTGGGACTAAAAAAGCAACATGATATATACCTGTTGTACGTGGTTCTTGCAGTACCCCATTCTCTAACTTTTCAAGAACAAGTAACGTATTATTACCACCTTTTCCAGCTAAATATGCTTTATTCCCCTCTTGCTTAATTATCTCTAATCCTACAACCTTCTCATAAAAAGCAATTTGACGCTCTAAATCTTTCACTTTAAATTCCACATGACCAATGCGTGTTTTCGGATGAATTTGTACCATGAATAACTCCTCCCCTTAGTCCCTTTATATTTTCCAATAAATAATAGCCGTTACTATGAAGGATACAGATAAAATCATCCTATGTAAATAAGGAAAGTCAGAATTATAAATCATTTTATTTTCATAATAAAAAAGTCACCTCTTCTAACTTTCAGAAAGGTGACTTTACAAAAAACAGCCTGTTATAACTCTTATCTCATTTTATGTACTTCAGCAACTAACTTTCCACCCTGAATGCCCATATAAAGCTTTACAGGTGCGTCATTCGTATTTTCGAATACTAAGTCTAAATATGGATATGCAATTGTCGCATCTCTTCCTTGTGGAACATAACCTACTGTTTTAGAATGTGTCGTTCTCTCTACCATTTTCAAACCAGCTTGATCTGCTGCATTGTATAGTGTTGAAGATGTTTGACAAACACCACCGCCATATCCATCTACTAATTTACCATCTACTATTTCTTTTCCTAATTGATATCCTTTGTCTGGTGTTGTATCACCAATTAATGCATTAAAAGAGAAACGGTCTCCTTTTGCTAATACAACTCCGTTTATGCTGGCTGCAGACAAACGAATATTTTCAATTCGGCCACCTGTTGAGCCGCCTAAATTCGTTTCATATCTACCAATTACCGTACCACTTCCTTGTGCATCACTTAATGTTGCAGTAGGCTTTTTCTCTACAATAGGTAACTGATATGAAGCATCCCACATACCAACGTTCAACAATTTGTCTACTAATTCTTTTTCCATTAATTCATACGAAGGTTTTCCTTCTTGCCAACTTCCATCAGGAGCTATACGTGAAGGGACCATCTTTTTGTCAACGCTTTTCCCAACTTCGCTTGCAACCTTCGTTACCGACTTTTTAAATTTCGCTTCATCTTCAAAATAACCTAAACTCGATAAATCTAGCTTTTTCACTTCAGTACCAGTACGACCATCAACTAAACTAATAGTATCCTGCACTTCTGCCTTAGCTTCTACAGTGTGTCCGCCAATATCACTTACTAGTGCAACATCACTTACTTTCGTACCACAACCACTTACTACAGCTACACATAACACCCCAACTAATATACCCTTTATTTTACGGAACAATATACTCTCCCCTTTTTTCTAACATCATTCTTATGTATTGTTTCATTTGTATGTATGTTTTGTTACAATCATTTTACAATATATTTATAAATTGTTACAAGTTATTTTTCACTTTATTTAAGTTACTCTTTTCTTTTATAAATGTCCATACATATTTATATAAATTTTTGAGTTTAATAACATTGTAACTTTTATGTAAACTATCTCCATCCAGTATATACCATTAATTAAGTGAAATACAAATTAAAAACACTATTGTTTTACCTCTGTATTCAACTACATAAGTCTGTAACTATTATACTACTTCAACATTTTTAGCCATTCCCCATAAGTACATACCCCTTACCTTTCTGTATATATGGGTATTTGCCGTGCCGCCGCTCCGCTTTTGCACATACATTATGGTGAATTCAACCTACTTTAAAGAAATGGAGGATGTTTTTATGTATCCCTACAATCCATACGATCCATATAATCAATATGCGTACCAACAACCACAATATGACTTACAAGCACAATATCAACCTTATATAGATCAATCAGAGCAAGCTAATCCATATGAACAAAATCGACAATTTCAAATTCCAATCTCTTTTCCTGGCACTGGAAACCGTCAACTAGAACGACGAGTAAATGAACTTGAACAAAGAGTACGTCAACTAGAAAACACAGTTGAACGTCATACCCGTAGATTAAACCGCCTAAATCAGCGTTTACGTACAGTAGAAAACAGATTGAACATTCCATTTTCAGCACTAGAAGACGGCTTTTAAATTCAAAAATAAAAAATTTATATAAGGAAGGGACTCCCCCTTCCTTATATAAATTGACTAAAGTTTTTTCCATCTCTATACTGATAAGAGTTAACGAAATGAAACAAGGTGATAAATATGGATTTCGAAATAAATTTTCTTTCCTTTTATGTAGTACAAGTAGAAGGAAAAGGTGAAGCAGTTGATAAACGCTATAAACATTTTCAAACTTTAGATGCTGAAGAATATGAAGATAGCTCTTTAAAAGAATTTTTGAATGGTGAATTATTAAAAATATCAAAGCGAAAAGTAGAACGTCACGCGAAAACAGAACAAGCCCCAACAAAGATCGGTCGCTTTATTGTAGAAGAAGGGCACGAACTCGATTCAAACCCTCATTACAACCTTTTTAACCGTATTCGCTTTGCAGAAACAAAAGAAAACTTCAAAGATATGAGCGAACCTCTCGTTTATACATATCTTGACACAAGCGCTGTACGTGGTGGTGTATTTTTAATTGCTCAAGCAAAATTACGCAAATACTTTGATGACCCATTCGTATTCGTCATGAAATGTGACTTCGAACCGAAAGTCGCTTCTATTTCAGACGAATCAACACTTATTCGTAACGTTGAAATGGCCATCACAACAAAAAATATGAAATCTATCCAATATCCATACATGCCTGAAGAAGGTATGGTTGAAGTAGGCGAACTAAAAATACACCAAGCATCACACGCCCGCTACTTTGAAGACTTCTTAAAATTCGTCGAGTACGAACGCTCTATGCCTGAAATTATGAAAACGCAAGTAATGGACATGGTATATGACCAAATTGAAGATGTATTTGAAGAGGGTACGGAAGAACGTGAACAATTCGACCAAGCGATGGAAGTATGGGCTGCTAGTCCGAAACGCGAAATTATGGAACAGTTTTCAACCGAAGAAGTAATGGAAGCTACCGCTCAAATCGTCGAGCACGCTCCTGAAGTGGAATTAAAGTTAAAAGCAGACCATATCTCTGTGAAGGCTCTGCTTGCTGATTTTGGAGATCAAATACATATCGCGAAAGTAAATGACCGCTATGTACTTATGATTGAAGCTGATACGCTTACATTCGAGAAAGGGTTCTCTCCTATCGAGTTTCTGAAGCCGGATGAATTGCAAGATGTGATTGAGCGGATTGAGAATAAGGCTACAAACCCTTACGCATAAAGGTTTTATCGATATGAGAGTGATCTATTGGTGACTTTAGAAGTCACTAATAGTGACCGCTATGACGACCTATAAAAATATGAATAGACGTATAAAAATACCATCATTAAACGAATATGAACGAAATCCTTTAGTTAACATGAGCGCTTATTATTAGGCGCTCTTTTTATTTCTGTCACTAACGGTTACTTTTTCTAGATTCCCTTAAAATATACGGATATTGAAGCGCTATAATTCCTGTTATTTTATATCCCTATCCCTGACCAACCACTTCCTTAATAAAATCCCCTTCAAGTAAAAGTGTAACATCCATGTTTATTCATGCTCCTTTTACACTGTCTACCTTAAGGGGATAATATCATATTCATATTTTAAATGTTGGAGTCCTTTTTTTGATAGTACGATTTAATACTTTCAAAAATCCAAAGAATTTGCAGTGCCCTCCTTTTCATGCGGGGCTGTGACTGTAAAGTCATAATTGTTTCCTTTAAAATACCCCATGTATCATTCTCCTCACCTCATTTTTCTACAGTTTAGTTTCATTCGAAAAAACTTTACAACAAAACCCTCGATGATATTCACCTTAAAACGTTCATTATTTTCTTCCCTGTAACTGGACCAACACCCATCTCTTTTCTCCAACTGCTTGTCGATGTATTTCTTCATAGTGAAATATTTTATGTAAATCTTCCAAAAACGGATAGTGATCAAAATCATCTATTAATAGTAGTGCATCTGATTTTAAAAAGTTACAAAAAAGAGGATAAGCGAGGGAACGCCCATTTCCATGTGGACCATCTAAAATCATGATGTCAAAGGATTGTTGTTCCAAAGCTAGCTGATCTACCTCAGCGTAAAAAGCGTTGTGAATACCGAAAAAGTTGTATTGGTTTTGAGGAACTGATTTTCCATAAGATTCCCAATCCAGATGAGCTGATTGAGGATGTGAGAAGATTTTTTCCCATTCCTCATCAGTAATTTGCTTTAGTGTTTGTGAATACACCGTAATGTTTTCTAGATCTTCTACACGTGTTGATAATTGTGTTGCCCAATCTTTGTCATGTTCTAATGTTGTAACCTTGATCTTTAATAATCCTGAAGAGGAAAGATACTTCCAGAATAAAGTAGATTGGCCACCACCAAGTTCCAGAATATGATAAACTTTTTCTTGATCTTCCAATCTCAAGCATAGATGAATGAGTGAATTTCTGCTTAACGCCATTCCTTCATATCCCCAGCCGTTTTGTTCAGATTCCGTTAGAATTTCTTCTATATTTTTCCTTAGCATCGTAGTTCCTCCAATTTTAGATTCTATAATGAAAAAAGTATTCAAAATAAATATTATGAATTTTGTTTACAGAAAATAACTTTTTTGATTTGGAACATAAAATCAAAAGTCATGAGTCCACGAAAGAAATACAATAAGAAGCGGAGGATGCTTTTATTAAGCTAAGAGCAGAATTCTTAGATAACGAAATCTTAAACCTTTCACAGATGACTTACAGCGCGTACATGGACGAATGGGTTAAAGAGCGGAAGATTCATTTACAGAAATCAACGTTCGAATGAGAAAAAGTATTACCAACGAAACTATAACGATCATGACTTAGTAGTATGTGTACGTAAAGAGTTGTATCATCTAACGGAAAAACTTGGACTACCAAAGATACGCTGTATATTAAATCATTTATATAAGCCCACTATATCAATTACGAATCTATTCAATATCCATACATGCCTGAAGAAGGTATCATGAAAATAGGCGAACTAAAAATACACCAAGCATCACATGCCCGCTACTTTGAAGACTTCTTAAAATTCGTTGAGTACGAACGCTCTATGCCTGAAATTATGAAAACGCAAGTAATGTACATGGTATATGACCAAATTGAAGATGTATTTGAAGAAGGTACGGAAGAACGCGAAATTATGGAACAGTTTTCAACCGAAGAAGTAACGGAAGCGACTGCTCAAATCGTCGAGCACGCTCCTGAAGTGGAATTAAAGCTAAAAGCAGATCATATCTCTGTGAAGGCTCTGCTTGCTGATTTCGGGGATCAAATATATATTGCAAAGGTAAACAATCGATATGTACTTATAATCAAAGTAGATACGCTAACATTTGAGAAAGGATTCTCTCCTATTTAATTCTTAAAGCCAGATGAATTGCAAGATGTGATTGAACAGACTGAGAATAAGCAGCAATTTTCGTATGATCCGAATGGGATTGAATAGAACCACGAATTAACTCCATTAAAAAGTAAATACTAAAAACTCCTATATCTATACATGGAATAGGAGTTTTTACGTTGCTCAATAATAAATTCTCCTCACAAAAAGAGGACTAACCTTAGCTACCTTAACACATTTACGTTATCTTTCCCTCTTCCTTCACCCTCTCCATCTCAGCCAAATACCTAATCTGTCTTTCCGCTTTTCTCACTGCCGTACGAAAATGTTTCTTCAGAAGTTCCACTGTATTTTCACTTATATAATATCTTTCCGTTATACTTTCCCACGTGTCACTACTTTCAAATGTGCTCCATACGAAAGGTCGTTCTGTATTTTTTCTCATTTCTTTAAATACCCATTTTCGCATCTTTTTTTTCGCTTTTTCTGTTAGTTTCCCGTCCTTTACAAGTTCAAGCTCACCATGTCTTTTGTATCGCTTATAAATATCCCTCTCGCTATACACTTTAAGAAGTATATTTGCTGTATTCTCAGCATCTGCTAAAGCTCTGTGCTGTTTCCCTTCCCATGTTAAACCGAGCTGTTCTACTGCAAATTGTAAACTTGGTGTATGCTCAAATAATTCTTCATACGCTTGGAAAACAAATTTCTGCAAATCCATTCTACTTTCTTTTTCCATACATGGGCATGCTACATCATGTAACGTACAATCATGAGATAGAAAACGATAATCTTCTTTTCCCCATGAAACAAATATAGAATCTTCTCCGATGAACTGAATAAATTTCTCTATAATTTGAGGGAATTTTTCTACACCAATTAAATCTTTCTTTGTAATTCCAGTTAATTTTGTTGTATGGCGAGTTAATCGTGCACTTGGTTTCACTAACTCCGAAAATTCTTCAATTATCTTCATTGTACCTATTTCTATTTTTACAGCTCCGATATCAACTACCTCTGACGGATCTTCTGATTTATACGGTCTGAAATTCCTCTCAATATCGAACACAATGAAATGTGTAGCATTTTTCAATTTATTTACCTCTTTCTATATTCCTTTTCACACCAATACTCTATTTTCAGTATTTATTTATTCATGTACTTTATGCAAAAATAACCCGAATAAAAGAACGAAAATTCAGTCTTATTATTATATGTAGGTAGGAGGACACCAATAAAAATGCAAAAAAAAGAAGGGCGAGCCCTTCTTTTTTCAAAAATTACTTCTTGTTAACGTTAGTAGCTTGAGGTCCACGGTTACCTTGTTCTACTTCGAAAGTAACTTCTTGACCTTCTTCTAAAGTTTTGAAGCCTTCGCCTTGGATAGCTGAGAAATGAACGAATACGTCTTCTCCGCCTTCAACTTCGATGAAACCGAAACCTTTTTCTGAGTTAAACCATTTTACTTTACCGTTTTGCATGAAAAAAATCCTCCTACAATGTACCTATATGTACATATTCATTTTCAACCACCTTACAATAATAAGCCAGACATTAAAAAACTGCAACCTCTGAGGAGATTTAACATTGCTATCCTCCTCGGAAGTTACAGCTCATTTAAATCTCTATATTATTAAAAGTAAAATGGTTTAAATATAATATATCATATCAATATAATAAAAGCAAACTTTTTTTGCTATACAACTTTTTTCTTCCACTGCATCGCTTTTGATTCACCTGACCCAGCTACAACATAACCTTCTTTTTGATTAACGATGCGCCAACCATGCCCTTTAACCGAGTCACATACTGTAACAATTCCTTCAGCAAGGTGCACACGACAAATCGTACTAATTCCCGCCTTATTTTGCGTTGAAGTCGTATATAGTACATTTTGGTCTACACTTAAGTCTAAATAGCTACTCGCTTTCTGCTCGCTTTGACATGTGTGCCAATATGTTTTTTCGCTCTCAATACTTTCATCTATTTTACAAAAAGAAATATTTCCACTTATTCCTTTACACGATCCACTCGCCGCTACTAAATAAGAATTATATATAGTCAACGCAGAGATCATCTGATTCTTCACTATTTTAATCCGTTTTAATTTACGTGTCTCTAAATCAAAAAGCCAAACCCCACCATATTTAGCATGTATTTTCGTACCGATAAATAAGTAATGTTTATATAAAAATAACGAACGAATAGACGGTGCATCACTGCCATAATCAAGAAATGGATGAATGGTCTCCCATGTAGAGCCAAAATTATTGGAATGATATAGTGTTTTTTCTCCATGGGCAACCACTATTCCACTCTTATTACTACACACATTCCAGCTCGTTGCTTTCGTCGGGAAACGCCGAACTTCCCATGCGTTCCCACCATTCATACTACGAATAAAAACTCCTTCGTCTCCTACTCCGTAAACTACGTTACCTTCACTATGTAAATCTCGAATTCGTTTTTGAAACCCATTTAAAATCTGTTTCCATTCTCCATCTTGTTCAATGAATAAGCCGTTATATGTAGTAGCTAACAATAGTTTTCCATCTCTTACCTTTGTAATAGCAGTTGCACTTAACATTGTCTCCACGTTGACACTCCCATTCTTAGAACTTCTCAGCAAATGCAATTGCAAAATTACTGCATTTTTCGATATCCTCTTCATCTTCTGGAGCTAGTTCGATTTTCAATCCTTCTTGTACAAGCTCTGCACCACGTTCTACGAGACGTTCTTCAAAAATTGTCACCGCTTCACAAAACAGCTCATACGCCGTATCACCTGATCCGAATACCGCTACTTTTTTCCCTGCTAAATCTATATTTTCTAAATCCTCATGAAAATCTTCCGCTTCAAATGGTAACTCACCATCGCCCCACGTATAAGATCCTAAAATGATTCCATCATAAGCTAACAATTCTTCAGCATCCATGCCTTCCATTTCTTGCAATACTACTTCATGATCAAAGGCATCTAAACTTACTTTAATTAAATCAGCAATACTCTCTGTATTTCCTGACATACTTGCATATGCTATTAAAATTTTCGCCACCTTGGCATCCCCCTCTAATAATAAATGATTCTCATTCTCATTATATTAATAATGAGAATCAATTTCAATTATATTTTTGTTTTTATTTATTCCATATAAAAAAGCACAGATGTCTATACAGACATCTGTGCTTTTTTATTACTTTTTAAAAATACCAAATGGCTTTCCAACTGGTAAAACAACTTTTCCGAAGTGTGTATTTAACACTGCTGCTGCTGAACCATAGAAAGATAATAATGAAATAAGAAGTTCAGAATATGCTGCTACATTATGCATTGCGTGCGGCATAACACCTAAAGTACTTAATGAAAGACCAATAAATAAGAAATCAATAAGTACGAAAATCATAAATAATACTTTATGTGTTTCCATTGCACCAATCGTCATAAAGATTGTGAAAATCAAATATCCAATAAAGGCTACACCAAGCTGTTTTGAATCTGCAGTTTGGGCTAGTTTTTCGCCAAATACTCCAAGTTGAATTAACCAAGTCGTTCCAACACCTAACCAAAATAGGCCGTACGCACCAAATGCTGTTGTACCGAACGTATTGTTATGCTTTGCATCGTGAATGCATGCAAAGATTTGTGCAAATCCTCCTAAAAAGATTGCCCATGGTAATACAAGTGAAACGCCATCTGTTAAACCTAACTTTTGAGATGATGCTACAAGTGTTACCATTGCTAATCCAAATAGACCAATTCCAGATGGATCTGCTGTTGTCATTTTTACATGATATGTAGTAGTTTGATTGCTCATATAAACCTCCTGATTATAAACATACTCGAATACAATACTTAAATCAGAAGGCTATGTCAATGGTTTTTTTTGTATGTTGTCAGACCTTATATCTTATAATAATCGAATATACTTTCGACCAATTCGTAAGGTTTTACATTTACATTTTCCAACTCTTTTATCGGCATCCATAACGGAATATAGCTTCCTCTATCTTTCCGCTTAAACTCCTCCCCTTTTCCGTTTCCAAAGAATCCATCCGTAATATAGGCTTCATAATAATATTCGGTACCTTTATACTTCACCTTTGTAATAAGGCTCCTCACTTCTATATGTATCCCTAATTCTTCATATGCCTCTCGCTTCGTTGCCTCTTCAGGTGTTTCACCTTCCTCAATTCCTCCGCCTGGAAAAACATAATACGTCTCATCTTCTCGAATACGTTTTATAAGAGCAACTTTCCCGTCCTGCACAATAATAGCTGCACCACGATGTCTTATCACTTTATTACCTCAATGCCAATCGCAACCGTTCCCAAATTTTCCTCTTGTTCTTTCGTATATATTTTGTATGTACTTTCTAGCATTTCCTCTAAACTATTATTTTCACAATCCAATAATTTTTTATCAATGTGTTCATACATTTCTTGAAAACGTTCATATCGTTTTATCTCCGTTACTTTTGTAACCATCGTTTCTGTTGTTGTAAGGTTTGTAAATACAATTTCATCACCTTGTTTTATAAGTTGACGTTTTTTGTCGTATAACCGTACTTCATACACTTTTTTTCCTGATTGAATTGACTGAAAAGGTTTGTTATATAATCCCATTTTGTGTTTCATACATTCCACTCCCTTTTATTTACTTTACTTACTAACATACTGACACATTACCAATCCATTAACACATTTCGACTTCCCTATCTATTATTTACTCTAGTGAGGATGCTGAAATTGCTATGTTATATTTAAATCAAAAATCTGAATATAGTAAATATGATATCGATGATTACATTTATAGTAAAGTTGGCCCACCTATTTTTTCTTGGAATGATGAAACGAAATTAAAATAGGTAAGTTCTGTTCATTAGGAGAAGAAGTTGTTTTCACACTTGGCGGTGAGCATCTTGTTGATTGGATAACGACTTATCCATAATATGAAAAAAGCATCCTATTCTTTCTTGCAGGATGCTTTTGGTATTTATTTTCTATTTATAAGCAAGTGATTACATAGGGGACATTGAAATGGAATTTTATCTAAACAATTAAAGTTTGTTTCGCAAATTTGTTCAATCGTTGGAACAAACGGAATGATAACTATGTTACTTTCTATTATTTGTGTCACAGGCGGTAATACTGTTCCTACTTCATATTCAAAGCGAATACTAGCTTGATTAATATAATTGCCTGAACCATCTGGTGCTCGTTCAACTATTACTTGGAACGAAACTGCGCGTGCTTCCCCCGAACTTAAACTACCTATTAAAAATCCCGATACTGGATTTACATTTGGCACTGGAGTATTATCAACCTTTACACTTCCAAGGACAAATCCAACACTACTATCTAACATATCTTGAAAACGAATATTTTGTATGCCAGTATCCCCCGTATTTGTAATAACTGTCGTAAACGTAATAACATCTCCAATTGTTGCTGTTTGCAAATCTGCCCTTTTTACAACTATCGTTGAGACATTCGGCTGAATAAATGGTATTACAACTGTGTTACTATCACCTTCAACTACTACAGGCGGTTCATTAGGGTTTACAGTTGCAAGCCCATTCGCAGTAGCAGTATTTGTAACTAAATTATTTATTTGTCCTCCTGTTATTACAACTTGGAAATTAATAATTGCTGCATCATTTGGCTGAAAATCACCTAACAGGATACCAGTATTCGGATTAGCAAATGGAAGAGGTACATCATTTACCGTTACCGTACCATTTATAAATAACGTATTAGGATCAAGAATATCTGTTAAAACAATATTCATCACAGGAACTGTACTATCATTTATAACAGCAATTCCGTAAGTGACAACATCTCCTATCATCGCTACTTCAAAGTTTGCTCCTTTTGCAACAAATAAGATTGCCGTATTTACCGTTACAATAACTGTATTGCTCGTGTCCATCACTGTAATTGGTGGCTCTCCTGGTACTAAAATATATTCTGCTAATGCCCCAGCAACGTTCACTACTGTACCGCCATCTGGAAAACTTGTAATCGTAGCTTCATATGTTACAATCGCTGTTTCACCAACTGGAATGTCTAAAATCGTAAATCCAGCCTCTGGATTTACTCCAGGACGCGCGACTCCATTTACCATTACACTATTTGGTACAAAAGTAGCTTCCGGAGATAAAGTATCAATAAATTGAACATTCGTCGCATCAGCTGTACCAGTATTTAATATACGAACAGTATACGTTACCGTTTCCCCTACTCCAACAATTGAATTGTCTACTTCTTTTAGCATATCTAAGCTACCTCGATTTACTGGAGTTACTGTCGTATTACTTGGACTCGTAATTGTAAACGGTGGTTCTCCTGGAATCATTTCAAAATCACCAGTGACTCTCGCTGTATTCATAATACTATTAGAAGGCGGAATTGAAATTACATTTACTTCAAATGTGATTAATACGCTATCCCCTACCGCAAGATCCGGTAATAAAAAGCCTACAAAAGGATCTAAACCTACTTGCGAAATTCCATTTATTTGTACACTTCCAGTAACAAATTCTAAACTAGCCGATGGAACATCGATAAACTGAACATTCGCCGCTTGTACTGTTCCCGTATTTGTAACTTGCACACTATAAGTTAACGTATCTCCTAATCGAGTTGCTTCTTTATTTACAGTTTTTACAACACTGAATCGTCCTCTATTTACTCTTGTTATTGTCGTATTACTCGGCTCTGTTACTACAACTGGTGGTTCTCCCGGCACTAAAGTAAAGCTTCCAGTTATATTTGCAACGTTCGTTATTGTTCCTGATGACGGAATCGTTGTAACTGTCGCTTGAAACGCCACTATAACTATTTCGCCAACAAGTATATCTCCAACCTCAAATCCAGTAATCGGATTTAAGTTTGGTTGCAGTGCTCCATTTATCGTGACACTATTTGGTACAAATGACGCTCCTGCTGAAATCGTATCAATAAACTGAACATTGTTAGCTGTTACTGTTCCCGTATTCGTTATTTGCACCGTATACGTTAATACATCTCCAACTTGTGTAGCTGTTCTATTTACTTGTTTAATAACATTAAAGCGTCCTCTATTTACAGTTGTAAGCGTTGTGTTACTTGGCTGATTTACTACAACTGCCGGTTCTCCTGGTACTAATATAAAGCTTCCAGTAGCATGTGCTGTATTGGCAATAGTCCCGTTTGTTGGGACACTGACAACCGTGACTTGGAAGGTGACTTCTACACTTCCCCCTGGATTTAAATCTGGAAGCGGGAATCCATTATTAGGATTGAATCCAGGTTGTATCACACCGCCTATTGTTACACTGCTTTGGACGAATGTTATAGAGGAAGGTAATACATCACTATATTGAACATTCGTCGCTATCACTGTCCCTGTATTTTGAACTACTGTTGTATATGTGAGTATATCGCCTACGGCAACAACTGGCTTACTTACTGATTTTAAAACATTCAAACCAGACTCATTTATTTCCGTTAATGTCGTGTTACTTGTCGTCGTTTCCGTAATAGGCAGCTCTGTTTCACTTACAGTAAATGTAGCTGTAACGTCTACAAAGTTAACAACTGTTCTACCTTCTGGTATGCTCGTTACCATCTCTTGATAGGTGACACGTACAAAATCATCTACAGGTATATTTGGAACTGTAAAACCACTAAAAGGATTTAATCCTGGTGCTGGTACCAAGTTTATACTTACACTTCCTGGTACAAACGCTACACCTTCGGAAGTCGTATCAATAAATTGAACATTGGTCGCTGCCACTGTTCCAAAATTAAAAATCAATACATCGTAAGTTAAAATTTCTCCTACAGTCGCTACTTCCTTATCTACTAATTTTAGCGGAAAAATAAACGCTATATTAATCGTCGTAACGACTAAATTCGTCAATATTATTTGTGTAATTGGCGGTTCCTGCGGGTTCGGTTGTGAAGTAAATGTAACGTCAGCATCATTTAATATGACTTCATTATCTGGAATTTCTGTAATCGTCACTTGGAACGTTACTGAAATATTTCCATTAACAATTAGTAAAGGAGTAACTGTAAACCCTATTTCTGGATTTACACCTGGTTGCTGGATCGCACCTATTGTTACACTATTTTCAACAAATGTCGTTCCTTCTGGAATTACGTCTTGGAAGAACACATCTGTAACAGGTATAACTCCTACATTCGAAATTAGCACAGTATACGTTAATACATCCCCCATCGTTCCAGTTGCAACATCAACTGTTTTTGTTGCTGTTACTTCACCAGGAGGAGGTAACGGTATCGTAACTACTGTCGTATTACTTGAATTTGTCGTTGTTACAGGTGGTTGTAAAGGATTTAGTAAAAAAGTAGCTGTAGCAGATGCTGTATTCAAAACAGCTCCGCGTGTAGACGGTGCAACAACTGTAACTTGGAACGTTACTGTCAATGGCGTTCCAGCTGCAATATTAGGAAGAGGGAAACCAACATTCGGATCAAATCCAGGTTGAGGCATTCCATTTATCGTGACACTATTTGCGACAAATGTTGTTTCAGGTGCAATCAGATCAACGAAAGAAACATTCGTTGCTGTAACTGTGCCGTTATTTCGAATGACAACAGAATACGTATATGTTTCTCCAAGTGCTGCTTGTTGTACAGATGCAGATTTTTGTATATTTAATTGTGCTGTGTTTACTTGCGTCACTACAAAATTACTATTTGTAATAGTCGTTATTGGAGGGTTTGCTGGATTTATAAGAAAACTTGCAGTAACGTTCGATTGGTTTCTAATATTTCCACCGCTCGGAACACTCGTCACTGTAACTTGAAACGTAATCGTAGCCGTTTGTCCGACCGGAATATTTGGTACTTGAAAACCTGCCATAGGATCCGCACCTTGCTGAACAACACCATTTATCGTGACACTGTTCGCTACAAATGCAGCTCCAGCTGGGATTGGATCTTGAAAAATAATATTTGTTGCGGGAACAGTTCCTGTATTTTGAATAAGAATTGTATACGTTAACGTATCTCCTACACCGGCTTGTGGTGTATTTACACTCTTTATTACATTAATTGATCCTACATTCACTCGTGTCACAACAATATTACTAATCGTTACAATTGTAATTGGCGGTTGGAGAGGACTTACTTGGAAATCCGCAGTGACATTCGCATTATTCGGAAGAACTCTATTTTGTGGCACACTCGTGATTGTTACTTGAAAAGTAACTGTTACCATCCCCCCTACTGGAATATTAGCAAGCGGAAGTCCAGTTGTTGGGTTTAAACCTGGTTGAGGTGTTCCGTTTATTGTTACACTATTCGCTACAAACATTGTTCCAGATGGAATTGGATCAAGGAATGATACATTTGTTGCTGCTACTGTTCCACTATTTTGTATACGAACTGTATACGTTAACGTATCTCCTACACCGGCTTCAGTAGCGCTTACACTTTTCATTACATTTAACCCTGAAGAATTCACGACTGTCATAACAGTATTACTTGGTACTGTTACAGTAATCGGTGGCTCTGTTGGATTTACAAGGAAATCTCCAGTGACATTCGCATTATTTACAACATTATTTCCTTGGGGAATTTCATCAATTAACACTTCAAACGTAACAATTACATTCGCGCCAGTAGGCAAATTATTTAATAGGAATCCAAGTTCTGGATCTGCTCCTTCTTGTAAAACGCCATTAATAAATACACTATTTTCAATAAATAATGTCCCTTGCGGAATTGAATCTTGGAAAAATACATTTGTAGCTGGTACACTACCTGCATTTATGATTTCGATTGTATATACTAAAACATCTCCTACCGTTGCAACATCAGTATTTACTGATTTTACAACTTCAAAGTTCCCTGATTGTACAGTTGTATTCACAACGTTACTCGGAACATTGATTGTTACAGGTGGTTCACTCGGATTCACTTGAAAACTTGCTGTTACATTTGCTTGATTTAAAATATCTTCATTTTCTGGATCCTGTACAATTAATACGCCAAATGTGACTATAACTGTTTGAGCCGCAGAAATATTTGGAAGAGAAAATCCTGTATTCGGATTCAGTACACTTTGCGGTACTCCATTAATTGTTACAGAATTTGCCACAAATGAAACAGCAGAAGAAATAGCATCTTGGAAAAATACGTTTGTTAACGGGACGTTTCCCGTATTTTGAACGGCAATTGTGTATGTTAAAGTGTCCCCTACTGCCGCTTGTGTTGTATTCACTTCTTTTATTACATTTAAACCGCCTGTATTAACTTGTGTCACAACTGTATTCGTTTGTCTATTAATCGTTACTGGTGGCTGATTCGGGTTAACAACGAAATTAGCTGATACATTTCCGCGATTGGCAATCGTACCCCCTGACGGCGTAGATGTTACTCGTACTTGAAATGTAACAGTCCTACTCCCACCTGGAGATATATTCGCTATCGTAAACCCAGTCGCTGGATTTGCCCCAGGTTGTGAAACCCCGTCCAAAGTCACACTATTTGCGATAAAAGTCGTTCCAATTGGGATTGGATCTTGAAAAATAACGTTCGTCGCAGCAACATTTCCTGTATTTTCAATTGTAATGGTATACGTAAGAACATCATTAATTGTCGCAAAAGCTTTATCAACTGTTTTTCTCGTTCTTATATCAGCTATATTAATAGTAGTAACTACAGTATTACTTGTCGCTTGCCCTGAAACTGGTTGTTGACCAGAAACTGGAATAAAGTTAAACGTTGCACTTGCACGGTTCGGAATTGGATTTACAAGCGGGTTAGATGTTACTTGAACTTGAAAACGCACTACCGTCGTTTGCGAAGCATTAATACTCCCAATATTAATACTACTTGCGGGATTCTCCCCAGGACGCGCTACTCCATTTACCGTAACACTGTTTGCGACAAATGTTGTTCCAGCAGGTATGCTATCAACAAAAATCACATTGTTTGCAGTGACATTTCCATTATTCGTCACATTAACTGTGTACGTTAATACATCATTAATTGTTGCGGTTTGCAAATCTACAGACTTTTGTAAACTTAAATTCGCACGATTTACTGTCGTCTGTACTGTATTTGAAGAAGCTGTACTTGTAACAAGTGGACTTCCTACAAAAGGACGGAATTGATAAGACACACTTGCACGATTTGGAATTGGATTCGGACTTGGGAATGTTGTGACTCTCACTTGGAATGTTATGATTCTCTGTGCATTGTTAGGTATCATTCCTAAATTAATTCCAGTGGCTGGATTCGCGCTCGGCTGGGTTACTCCCCCTACTGTCACACTGCCTGCTATAAACGTCGTTCCATTCGGAATACTATCTTGTAATACAACGTTATCCGCACTTCCCGTTCCTGTATTTAGAATTGTAATCGTGTAGGTAAGAATATCGCCTACCCCTGCAACTGTTTTATCAACTGATTTAACAGGATTTATAATCGGCCCCGTCGCATCAATTTGAACACCAAATCCAGCTGCAGCGTATCCATCTCCATTTGTAACGAACCGAACCGTGGCTGACGTTTGATTATTTACCAATGATGATGAGGCATCTACATTCGTAATATCCCACCCTTGTCTTCGGATAGGAAAGGCTGCCCCCAGCGGCTGATTCAAATTTCCAAATGTGCCGCTCGTATCTAAATTTCCATTGTCATTACAAATTTGTGATTGGAAGAAATTATTTGCGGGATTTCTTGGTCCAGATAAAGCAACTGTAGCATTCATACTCGGCCCAAATCGAAGTTGATCTCCAACAATGTTAGCATCACCTTCTTGGGCAGTTACAAGTACCCTTCCTGTAACAGTTCCCGTAGACGGCGTTGCAAAACCTGAAATAATAGCATCTACTGGTGGTGATGAAGCCTCAATAATTTCTTGACCTGCATACACTGATAAATTTCGAAGTGGTAAACTCGCGTTTTGATAAACAACTTCAAGAGTCCAACCTACCGAACGACTAATTGATGTCTCAGCGGATGTTCTTGTAGCTGGTACGACACCCGTTGTATATGTTCCTGCTCCACCCGTAGTAACAAGATTTGTTACATTAGCAGAACGACTATAATAAAACTGGCTCCCTACTGAACCTTGCTGGGCAGTAGCCGGATCTGGCGTAACAGAAAATGTTCCTGTTGGTGTTGTAAACGAAATATTATCATTTAAAAACGCTGTAACATCCTCAGTATCAGTCCTGTACGTCCCAGCCCACACAAGTTCTGCGTATAATACACTACTCCCTGCTGGCAAGTTTAAAATTGCACTTGAAGAATTTAATCGCCAATCATTTGTCGTTCCTGCTGGGAATCCTGGCACTTGAAGTGATGTATTTACTGTAGTAAACACATCAATCGTACCAAAGTTATTGCCAGGCGCAGGAGATGTAGGACTGAGTCCCAACGTGTTCCCAGTAAACGTGACAGCACCAGTTACTGTTGTTGTAAAACGGTTCATAAAAGGCACATAATCATCTCATTTCATCTATAGTAAAAAGTGATTTATACTATAAAATGTAGACAACCTATGTGATGTACGTTGTCCAACAAAATTCCGCATATGCGAGAGGAGTCTGTAACATTATGCGCTATGTAATCATAACAGGAACTTCACAAGGTTTAGGTGAAGCAATTGCCACGCAATTATTAGAAAAAAATACAACTGTCATCTCTATTTCTAGAAGAGAAAATAAAAAGCTTACTAAACTTGCAGAACAAAATAACAGCAATTGTATGTTCCATTCCGTAGATCTTCAAGATGTACATAACTTAGAAACTAACTTTAAAGAGATCATCTCATCTATTAAAGAAGACAATGTATCCTCTATTCATTTAATTAACAATGCGGGCACACTTGCACCAATGAAACCAATTGAAAAAGCAGAAAGTGAACAACTCATTACGAACGTTCACATTAATTTACTTGCACCTATGATTCTTACATCTACGTTCATGAAACATACGAAAGAATGGAAAATAGATAAACGCGTTATCAACATTTCATCTGGAGCAGGAAAAAATCCTTATTTTGGATGGGGCGCTTACTGTACAACGAAAGCTGGTGTAAATATGTTTACACAGTGCGTAGCTACTGAAGAAGCGGAAAAAGAATACCCAATAAAAATTGTCGCTTTTGCACCTGGTGTTGTTGATACAAATATGCAAGTACAAATTCGTGAAACAAATAAAGAAGACTTCACAAATTTAGACCGCTTCATCGCATTAAAAGAAGAAGGAAAACTACTGTCACCTGTATACGTTGCGAAAGCTATACGTAACTTACTAGAAACTGAGGACTTCCCGCAGGGTGAGGTTATTAGAATTGATGAATAGCGAAAAAGCGTGCTAAAATAGCACGCTTTTTCATTCTATTCCTCTAAAAATATAAGTACAGACTCCATAATTTGCTCATAACCAATTTCTTTATAAATTTTATTAGATGTTGGATTTGCTAAATCCGTATACAATGTGGTCGTTTTATAACCTTCATCTAACAAATGTTGACTGAGGGCGGCTACACAATTAGACGCATATCCTTTTTTCCTTGCTTCTTTTGGCGTATATACGAAATTAACCGTTATGTTATTATTAGTTGGTCTCGTTTTTGCAGCTACAGAAACGAGTTTTCCATCCACTTCCAAACCAAATAGACGACTATTATTGATTAATGTATGTGCTGTTTGTTTCGCTTCTTCTTTCGTAGTTGGGAGCTTCACGTCTTCACAAAATTGATATATCCACTGTTCTATTAATGGTAGTTCATCACTACTTACTTCTCGAAAGATTCCATCTCCGTTCCACTTTTTCTTTACTTGTTTTAATTCATATATACCTTGCTCCATTGCAACATTCGTTTTCTTATTTTCTAACATCGCGATCTCTTCCGCTAATTTCTGTACAATTTTCTTATTACCAATCAATCCAGGAATATCCGGATATACTTTCGTTAACTCTTTTGCAAGCACTTTGATAGCTACTCCCGAAATTTCAGCATTTGCAACAATGATTTGTTTCTTCTCTTCTGTTTGAAGAAATACAACCGCAATTTCTTCTCCTTGTTTCGCTGCCCCCATAAATATCGGTTCTTGGACCATTTGTAATAACCCTAATATAAGATTATTTTCCTGCTCATTCTTTTCTAAAAATGGTGTAACCTCTTCTTTAAAATTAAGTATCTCTTCATACACATGTAATTGAATCATCGACAATCTCTTCTCTCTATTTATAGTTTCATTAAGTATTGGCGATTAATTCATTAAATCCTTCTTTTACGATTCAATAATATTCAAGACTAACGTATTCAAATCATTTTCAGCTTGTAAAATTCTCTGTTTTTCCTTTTCAAATACCTCTTCTTCTTGTTGAAACGACTCTTTTCGTTTTTTAATCATGCGCTCCATTTCTTTTTTACTCGGGCCACCACATACATTTCTTTTTTGAATAAAAGCTTCGGGTGATATAATCTCTTTCCACTCTTCTTCTAATAAACGCACTTTCAAATTTTCTTGTAAGTACAGATCTACTTCTTCGAAATGTAATTCATGAAGCTCCTTTTTCTGCTCCAATGACATATTTGCAATAGCACTTGCTGCATGATGCGCTTGTCGAAATGGAATGTCATAGTTTTTTGTTAAAACATCTGCAAAATCAGTTATCGTAATTGCATGTTTATAGGAACGACTTTTTAACGTTTCTTCTTCTACTTTCATCGTTCGAATGACTGCATTCATAATACAACACACACGAATTGTCTTTTCAATTCCTTTGTATAAATACGGCTGCAAGTCATCCTCTGTATCGACAATATCACCAAATGGTGTATTATGAATCATTTGAAATACAGTAAAAGCTTCCCCTAAAGCACTACTCGTAATAGCTCTGGCATGTTCAATTGAAACCGGATTTCGTTTTTGCGGCATAATACTACTAATTTGTACATATGGCTTCGCAACAGTAATACCATCATATTCTTTCGTTGCTAATAATAAGAAGTCATGAATCCATCTACTCGTATTTGTCATCATTACCATAAGTAACGAGCTAACTTCTAATAAATAATCCGCACCAGCAACAGCATCATATGAGTTCTCGATTACATTTGTAAATCCAAGTAAATGAGCCACTCGCTCTCGTTTAATTGGGAAACTTGTTGTAGAAAGAGCAGCTGCCCCCATCGGAGAATGATTTAAAAGCTGATACGTTTTTTTCATTCGTTCTAAATCTCTTTGCATCGTATCGTAAATCGCTAACGCATAATGACCCAATGTTGTTGGCTGTGCTGGTTGCGTATGTGTATATGCTGGCATTATCGTTTTCTTATGATCATCGGCAAGTTGCAATATACTTTCTTGCAATAACAAATGATGTTCCATTAATCGTAAAACATATCGTCTTAAACTCATGCGATACATCGTAACGCCCATATCATTTCTACTTCTACCAATATGCATATTACTTACAAAATCACATTTTGCTTCTTGAAAAATTAAATGTTCTACTAAAAAAAAGAGATCTTCATGTTGCTCTGTATATAGCAATTGATCTTTCGGAATTCCCTCTATCTTTTTTAGTGCGTTTAATATAACTTTAGCTTCTTCATTTTTCATTAAATTTTCTTCAGTCAACATTATAATATGTGCTTTGTGCACTTCAAACATATCTTTCAATAAGTAATTTCGCTGAAAATCAAATACATGTTGTAATACACAATCCACATATGTTTTCCCAGGGAAATCAGCGCCTTCACTCTTTATAAACTCTTCTTTACTCTGTTTCATCACCTTTTCCCCTTTCACCTAAGTATTACTACCCATCATACCCAGAGATAGCAAAAAAGTGCTTGTACACAAAAATAAACTCGGTGCTTTAAGCACCGAGTTTATTTAATAAAAGTCGCATCATATTTATCACTTTGCAACACTTGGAAATGTAAGTTTGCTAAATGTTTCCGTATTTCCGCACTGTCGTCCTCATTTAAATCATTTGCTAAGAACACTATTTCTGTACAGTTCCCGCGTTTATCCATTGCATAAACTGCTTTTGTCACTGTCCATGGTGTATAACCATTCTTTTGCCCCGCGTGTCTGAATATTTTACGATATTTCTTGGCACTCATATCCGTCTCAACGATATCCGCCCACACTTTTTCCTCCGCTTCTGTCAAGCCACCTTTATGATTTGCCTTTTGAAGCAATACCATATAATCGTTTGCAGAAGCAGCCGGCAATCTATCTGACCAAATTTTATCGTAACGGTCCTCCAAATAAAGAGGAAGTTCCTTCTGCAATAATGGCCCTTTCTGTTTTAAGCGTTCATGAATAATCATCGCATACTCACGATATTGCTCTTGAGACATTTCTTTTAACTTTTTCTCTATTTTATCTTTTGGAACATGTAGTTCTTTATGCAAGTATCCCGGAATGTATAAAGATGAAACAATCGGAAATAGTGGTTGATGTGCAGGAAGCGATAAACTTTGTAAATTTCGGTTAATGTTATCCAATCCTAACACTTCCATTAAGTATTCAGTATTCGCATTTGAACTGAACTTAACCATACCTTTTGCAACTTCCTCTAATGAGACTGCTCCTTCAGTTATTTTTTCTTTTTTTTGCAAATAATTTTGCCATCTGTCTTGTGCACCGCCATCTGTATTCGGCACATAATAACGATTCACATCATTAATGGAAACGAAACTAGAGGGGTCAATTTTCCCTTCTGTAACTTGTTTCGTATATTCAAGTGCCACTATTAGCTTCATCGTACTAGCAACTGGCAATACAACATTTGGATTTACAGAATAAACAACTTTATCATTTCTCTTTACTAAAAGCGCACTATTTTTCTCATCTTTATGTTCTTCAATAAAAGATGCTATATACTGTGCATCATCATTATTTGAACTCCAAACTTTTTTCACTAAAAAATTACCCGATATTAGCAAAACGAAAATACCCACAATCACTGCGCATACTATAGTTTTTTTCAAGTAAAATTCCTCTCCTATTGTGTAACTCTTATCTCTCTATCTTTTAAAAACAAAATAATGGAGATGATCATTTACATGACCATCTCCATTATTTTAACTTGTATGCTCCTATCATGTCTACGTCATAATTTTCACAAAGTCTTCTAGAAATTTTTTATAATGTAATGACCAACCGATTCGCACCCAATTCTTTAATGCTTTTGAGTCAGGCTGAGGCCGGAAATCAGCAATACTTTCTCCTTTTGCAATACCAACTGTATCTACATCGACACGGCGATACACATAATCTAAAAGGGATGGATTCGCCGCAACCATCATCGTAACAACATCATGTACCGGACTACCTGTTATTTTTGGATTTATCTTTTTATAAGCTTTATAATAATACGTAAATATCGGTTCGATTAATTTATTAAAACTCGTTTTAGAGTGTTTCGTAATATACTTTACCATTTCTGGTGTAATAATTGCTTCGGATGTAACATTAAGAGGTACTAATGTCACATTTTTAGCATGTTGCATGACTAATTGCGATGCAATCGGATCACCATGAAAATTCGCCTCTGCGACTGGTGTAACATTGCCTGGCATTAAGAACGCACCGCCCATTATATAATATTCTTTCACATACTTCATCATCGGCTTTTCTAAAATAAAAGCTGTCGCTAGTGTCGTTGACCTTCCTGCATCAACAATAATCAATTCTCCTTTATACTGCTCAAGAATATCGAAAAATGCACAAAAAGGTTTTATATTTGGTGAAAAAGCTTTTGGAGGTTTAATAGGTCCTAAGCCATCTGCACCATGAATTTCCGGATAAAACGTCACAAAATCCCCAGACAAAGGAATTTTCGCACCGTTAATAACTGGTATATCTTCACGTCCTGCCATTTGCAATAAATACGCCGCATTACTCGTTGCTTTTTCTTGTGTTACATTCCCGTACCCTGTTACAACACCAACAATATCAATATCAGGATGCATGATTCCATACATAATGGCTAAAGAGTCATCAATTCCTGGGTCTCCTAAAAATAATACTTTTTTCATCGACCTCAACTCCATCCACTCAATTGTTATTAATTTATGAATACCCATACGTATACAGAATAAAAAAGAACAAATTCATACGAAAAAACGCAACCCTATACGGGCTGCGTTCTCCATTTTATCTAGATTTTTTTATTCATAGTAACCATACTGCCAATGATGTAAGCAATACATGCAAAGCAGATTGGGAAGACAACTGTATGTATACCGAACGGATTTGGATAGAAAAGATGAATACACATATATGAGCCTACCCCAACTACAATGGAAGCGAGTGCTCCAGTTGCATTCCCTTTTTTCCAATATAACCCTAACACAATCGGCCAAATAAAAGCCGCTTCTAATCCACCGAATGAAAATAAATTTAACCATATTAAGAAATCTGGTGGCTTAATCGCTGCTGCATAAACGAGCAGCCCTACAATACCAGTAATCCACAGACTTCCTTTTTTTATCGTACTGTCTGCTGCATCTTTATTTATGTAATTTACATATATATCTTTAATAATCGATGAACTTACAAGTAACAATAACGAGTTTACTGTAGACATAATTGCTGCCATTGGTGCAGCTAAGAAAACTCCAGCTAACCAAGGTGGCAATACTTCCATTGCTAATAGCGGCATTACTTTATCTGGTACTGTTATACCCGGAAGTACTACTCGTGCAAACACACCTGTTAAATGCATACCAATCATAATTGTACCAACGACAATCGTCCCAATTATGAGCGCTTGATGCATCGCTTTTGAATTTTTATACGACATTGCACGCACGCTAATTTGCGGTAAACCAACGACGCCAATTCCAATTAAAATCCAATACGATGTAACATATGATTTCGTTAAACTACCATCTGCTCCGAATGGTGTAATTAAATTCGGATTAATTTGAACGAGTTCGTGCATAATCTTTTCAATTCCACCACCGGCGATGACAGTCGCAATTAAAATGATTGTCGTTCCAACCAGCATAATGATACCTAATATCGTATCTGATAACGCGACTGCACGAAATCCACCAATTAATACGTACACAAGTACAGAAAAAGTAAATAAAAATAGCGCTGTTGTATACGATAAACCCGTTAGCGACTCAATTAATCGTCCACCGCCAACCCACTGAGCTACTGTTGCTGAAAATAAAAAGATAATAATACATAACGCTGAAAGAATCACGACTGCTTTATTATTGTATCTTCCTTTTAAATAATCGATCAAAGTAATTGCTTCCATCTTCCTAGCGATAATTGCAAACTTTTTACCAATAACCGTTAATACGATATATCCGGTGACAACTTGAATCGCTGATAATAGTACCCATCCAAGCCCCATATTGTATGCTATACCAGGCCCACCAATGAAGCTACTCGCACTACCGTACGTAGCAATCATTGTCATTGCTAATAATAAACCGCCAAGCTCACGCCCACCAAGAAAATATTCTTGTAAAAATTTATTTTGTGCCGTTGTTTGTACACGCCTTGAAGCATATACACCAATTAAAAATACAACGATAAATGAAATTATCATTGGAATGATTACATACCAATTCATCTATTATTCCTCACTTTTTTCTTCCTCATCGAGTGAAATATCTTGAAATACAAAACGAACAACTAAACTAAGCAAAATAACCATAACGATAAATCCAACAATACAGCTATAAAAAAACCATGCTGGAAAACCGAATACGTATGTATATTCACTTGGATCTTTACTACCAAGCCCATAAGCAAATCCGTACCATATTATAAAATTAATAATAGCCAGTCCAAGACCAATTAACGCTTCTCTATGGGCAATTCGAAAACGTGGATCATCATGATAATCCTTCATTTTTCTCCCTCCTCTCACGATGTATTATTGTACCATTGTTCTTCTAGTTTTTCCTACTAGAAAGCAAAAACAAGCAGGATTTTTTATAATTACATAGAAGATTTTCTTACATTACATATTTTTTACAATTGTAACACAAATGAAATTTGAATTTTCAGTATTTATTAATTATGATTTGAATTAGAGGCTTTTCATCTAGTTCCCACATCCTTGATTTCGGAATAAACGCCGTCTCGTACTGCGTTTACATTATATTTTCAAGGGGGTTATACAATGAGTCAACTAGCTGTAAATCTTCATGAAAAGGTAGAAAAGTTTCTTCAAGGCACGAAAAAGTTATATGTGAATGGATCTTTCATTGAAAGCGCTTCCGGAAAAACATTTAAAACACCTAACCCAGCAACTGGCGAAACACTTGCCGTCGTTTCTGAAGCTGGTCGCGAAGATATTCATAAAGCTGTAGTTGCGGCTCGCATGGCTTTTGACGAAGGTCCTTGGTCTCGCATGAGTACCGCTGAACGAAGCCGCCTTATGTACAAGCTTGCCGATTTAATGGAAGAACATAAAGAAGAGCTTGCACAGCTCGAAACGTTAGATAACGGAAAACCAATCCGTGAAACAATGGCAGCAGACATACCACTTGCAATTGAACATATGCGCTATTATGCTGGCTGGGCTACGAAAATCGTTGGTCAAACAATTCCTGTCTCCGGTGATTACTTTAACTATACACGCCATGAAGCTGTCGGTGTTGTCGGTCAAATTATTCCTTGGAACTTCCCACTTCTTATGGCAATGTGGAAAATGGGAGCAGCACTTGCTACAGGATGTACAATCGTTTTAAAACCTGCAGAACAAACTCCACTTTCCGCTCTATACTTAGCTGAATTAATTGAAGAAGCTGGATTCCCGAAAGGTGTTATCAATATCGTTCCTGGATTCGGTGAATCAGCTGGACAAGCTCTCGTTAATCATCCACTCGTTGATAAAATTGCATTTACTGGTTCTACTCCAGTTGGTAAACAAATTATGAGACAAGCATCCGAATCATTAAAACGCGTTACACTTGAATTAGGTGGTAAATCACCAAATATCATCTTGCCAGATGCTGATTTATCTCGCGCGATTCCTGGTGCACTTTCTGGTGTTATGTTTAACCAAGGACAAGTATGCTCTGCTGGATCACGCTTATTTGTTCCAAAGAAAATGTATGATAACGTGATGGCTGATCTCGTCCTCTATTCTAAAAAACTAAATCAAGGTGTCGGTCTTAACCCTGAAACAACAATCGGGCCTCTCGTTTCCGAAGAACAACAAAAACGTGTAATGAGCTATATCGAAAAAGGAATTGAAGAAGGCGCTGAAGTACTTTGCGGAGGAAGTAATCCATTCGATCAAGGTTACTTTGTTTCCCCTACAGTATTCGCTGATGTAAATGATGAAATGACGATTGCAAAAGAAGAAATTTTCGGTCCAGTTATTTCTGCAATACCGTTTAACGATATTGATGAAGTAATTGAACGTGCGAATAAATCACAATTCGGCTTGGCAGCTGGTGTATGGACAGAAAATGTTAAGACAGCACACTATGTTGCAAGTAAAGTACGCGCAGGTACAGTATGGGTAAACTGTTATAACGTCTTTGATGCAGCATCTCCATTTGGAGGATTTAAACAATCTGGTCTTGGCCGTGAAATGGGCTCTTATGCATTAAATAACTATACAGAAGTGAAGAGCGTTTGGTTAAACTTAAATTAAATTGAAAAGAACCTGACCCACTCGGTCAGGTTCTTTTCAATTTGTATTCCTTTAAACTTGCAGCCCTCCGCTCACATTTAATACTTCTCCTGTAATATAGGATGCATATTCTGACGCTAAAAAGGCCGCTGCGTTCGCAATATCATCTGGCGTTCCAATTCTACCAACTGGAATCGCTCCAACCATCTTTTCTTTCACTTTATCTGGTATCGTTTTTGTCATATCTGTATCCATAAACCCTGGACAAATTGCATTACAAGTAATACCGAAACTTCCAACTTCTTTCGCCGCTGTTTTCGTTAAACCTACAACTCCTGCCTTTGTAGCTGCATAATTCGCTTGTCCAATATTCCCATCCCTACTAATAGAAGAAATATTAATAATCCTTCCATATCCTTGCTGTCTCATATAAAGAAGCGCTGGCTGCATACAATAAAAAACACCGCTTAAGTTTACTTGCAGTACTTGTTCCCATGCTGATTTCTCCATTTTATGTAACATAGCATCTCGTGTAATACCTGCGTTGTTCACTAAAATATGTAATTCACCAAATGTTTGAACTGCATATTCAATTAATGTCTTCGCGTCATTTTGATTACTCACATCACAACGATACTGCCTCACTTCATATCCTTCTGCCACTAATTCATTTGTCGTTTCTTGTAACTTTTCTTCATTCACATCACTTATTAATACTTTCGCCCCTAGTTTTCCAAAAACCTTTGCTATTTCTTTTCCTATTCCTTGTGCACCACCTGTTATAACAGCTGTTTTCCCAGTTAAAAACTCCATCCCTATCCCCCATTTCTATTACTTATACTGTATATTTCTGCCCCTTGCTTTCCAAATCCTCTTTGTATAAAAAAGTCTATTTGTGTCAAACTAACTTTGCAACGTCGCATAATGCACAAGGAGATTGTATCGAATGAACAAAAAGAATTTCAAACAGAGCAAAGCTGCTGATGGCATTGATGTCGAGTTCTCTCGAGAACTCGCTGACCACAATGACTTAGAAGCAAACGCACGTGCAAATGCCGCTAATGCACGTCAAAAACGCCAGTCAACAGAAAAATAAGGTAAATCATAACCTTATTCTTTTCAACAGGGACCTACTACCCAACAAAATAAACCGAGAGATATCTCTCGGTTTATTTTCTATATTTTTTTACATAATGCGCAAATGTAAGTAATGGATATATATAGGTATAACTATAATAACGAATATAAAATCCACCCGGCAAACCTGTACCAGTAGGATATTTTTCATTCCTATTAGGATTCGCAAGTAAATATGAAATTCCTTTTCGAATAGCTGGTGTTTCTTTATCATAGTAGGAAATAAGAGCATCTAACGCCCATGCTGTTTGCGATGGTGTACTAAATGGTAAAGTAACAAACCTTTTCTCCAAGCTACTTTGACAAGATTCTCCCCAGCCACCATCTTCATGCTGTATATGTTCAAGCCATAAAGCGGCTCGTTTCAAGGAAGGGTGTGTAGAAGGAATTCCTAGTGACCGTAAACCAGTCATCACCGCCCAAGTGCCATATATATAACAAATACCCCATTTTCCATACCAAGATCCATTTCCCTCCTGTTCATTCATTAACCAATTTACCGCACTTTGTTTTTGTTTCTCAGGCAATTCATTTTGTGCATACGTCCCGAAAAACTCTAACACTCTCCCTGTAATATCTGGTGTAGAAGGATCTATTATCATATCGCTTGCGTTTTCGATTGGTAAATTTGCTAATAATCGGCTCGTTACCCCTTTTTCAAAAGCGCCCCAGCCACCATCATTATTTTGCAATCCTTTAATCCAATTAACTCCTTTTCCCCAAGCATTATCTACATTTTCGTTCCCCCTACTTCGTGCCAACGCTCTTAACGCAGCCGTTGTATCATCAATATCCGGAACTGTCGTATTCACATCCGAAAAACCCCAACCACCTGGAGTAAGAGCCGGTGCATGTACGCCCCAATCAGCTTTTTTTGTATGCTGTTTTTTTAATACGTACACTGTTGCATTTTGAATCATTTTACTTTCCTTTGAAACATGAGCCTCCTGTAATGCATAGCTAAGTAATGCTGTATCCCAGACAGTTGACGGCGAGTTTTGCAAATGATGCCCTCTTTCCATCTTCCATGTATAAGATGTTATCCCCGTTATTGCCTTTTGAATAATTGGCGATTGAATCGAATGTCCTAATGCAAGTAAAGCATAAATCATATAAAATGAAGCACTTGCGTAACTATATAACGTTCCATTTTCATCGATACGCTCTTTCATAAAACGTTCTAGTTCCTCATATCCTTTATGATGTAAAGAAAGCGGATACGATATAATCTTTTTCACATCACTTACTACCGTTTGAAAGACCGGAGATCGATCCTCTCGAAACCACTCTCCACCCCCGCCTTCAATATGACTTAAATTTGGCAATAAATTTTCTCCAACACGAAACCTTTTATTTAAACAAACTATCATCGGAATTAAATGGATACGAGCTGCGCTACTTAATTCAAATATACTAAGGGGGGAATCATTTTGCAGAAACATAATCGGTGTTGGCAAATGAAAGATCGGAGGGTATTTATATGCTCCATGAATCGCTAATAAAAACTTCGTCATAAAGTGAGCACGTGCTACCCCGCCACGCTCCTTTATAAACATTTCCGCTCGCTTCATATTCGCATCTTCTTTTGTATATTTTTTCGAAGCAAGTAACGCAGCATAAGCTTGAATAGTAGCTGATAAATTGCCACCCATTTCATCGTCGTGCAACTTCCATGTCCCTTCATTTGTTTGAAGTGATGCTAATCTTTTCACAAACGGTTCTACCTCTTTATCTCTACCTAGTAATTTTAATAAAAAAATCATATGACAATCTGTTAATGGCGCTCCTTCAAAACAAAACCGCCACGTACCATCTTGCCTTTGCATCGTTTGAAGTGCAGTTGCTCTTCTCACTATTTCTTCATGCACTTTTTCATATAATAACAAGTTACTCACCCGCCTTTTCGAAATCCGTATAACGATATTCAATAAGACAGGTGAATATGTATAAAAACAAAGAAAAGCAGAACATATAGTATGTTCTGCTTATAAGCAATATCCTACTCCGACAATAACCCCTAATAAAGCACCGACTACTACTTCATACGGTGTATGTCCGACAAGTTCATTTAACTTCTTATATTCTGTTTGTCTACCGTGAAAAAATTCATTCAATATTTTCGCTTGTTTACTTACCGCAAGCCTTACTCCTGAAGCGTCATACATAACAATAATGGCAAAAATGGCAGCAATCGCAAACATGGAACTTTCCACACCTTCCACAACTCCAACACCTGTCGCAAGTGCTGTAACAGTTGAAGCATGAGAACTTGGCATGCCGCCTGAAGCAAAAAACTTCGCAAAATCAAACTCACCCGTTTTAAATAATTTAAAGACAACTTTCGTTAACTGTGCTAAAAACCACGAAATTACAGCAGCCATAATCGGATCATTATGTAAAATTGTTTCCACGTTCTCAGCTCCCTACTAGCTATAATGAAAATTCTATATAATATAAGTATAAAGAAAAATGCGTAGAAAATACTACGCATTATGACACTTTTGCTGATTTATTTTTAATAAATTTCGGTTGTTTCTGCACTAAAAACTTTGTTTTTGCTACCGAGAATACAAATAAAGCAACCCATATACAGAAAAACGCCATCATATGAGTAGATGTGAAATGTTCACCAAATACAAATACACCTAAAATTAAACTAATTGTTGGTGCAATATATTGTAAGAAACCTACCATATAAAGTGGAATAAGCTGCGCTCCTTTTGCGAAATAAAAAAGTGGCAATGCTGTAACAATGCCTGCTCCAATTAAAAGTAACGTCGATACCATAGAAATAGAACCAAATGAACCGAAACCATGTGCTCCTGTCATAACGAGATAAAGAATCGCAAATGGCGTCACTAACATCGTTTCCATCGTAAGTCCAATTGTCGCATCATAATTTAACAATTTTTTCGTTAATCCGTATAGTCCAAATGAAAAAGCAAGTGATAAAGAAACCCACGGAATAGATCCGAAACGTACTGTTAAAATGATAACCCCTACCCCAGCTAAACCAACTGCAACATATTGCCAAAAGTTTAACTTTTCCTTTAAAACGACTGTACCAAGTAAAATACTAATAAGTGGATTAATATAATAACCAAGACTTGCTTCAATGACATGATTATGATTTACGGCCCATATGTAAACAAACCAGTTTCCGCTAATCAAAACTGAAGCTATTGTTAATGACATTAATAATTTAGGTCGTTTAAAAAGATTCACAAACTCTCCGATAAACTGGCGAAATCTCCTCGTAACACCTAATACGAGTAACATAAAAACGAACGCCCAAACGATGCGGTGCGCTAATATTTCATCTGCTGGGACTTCCTCAACCCATTTCCAATAAATCGGTAGAATTCCCCACATCGTATAAGCACCAGCCGCATATATGATCCCTTTTTTTTGCTCTGCTGATTGACTCCCCATCTTCCATTTTCTCCTCTTCTCATTTTTCTCCATTATACGGTCCCACATGCTTACTTTACCAATAATCAATCCGCAATTCTTTCGACACTTCTCATACAGCAAAAAATAAACATACTGTTATAACGACAAGTAATGGTATACCGAAAACAAATTTCTTTTTATGTGTTTTATGATGAAACATATACATACCGATCCAAGCACCAACTGCTCCCCCAGCTGCCGCTGATAAAAATAGCGTACTTTCTGGTGTTCTCCACTGTTTCTTCTTCGCTTTTCGTTTATCAAGCCCCATAAGGCTAAAAGCTATAACATTAATAATAATAAAATAAATCCATTTCATCGCTTTCTCTCCCTATGAAAAATTCGCTTAATGGTAACATGAAAAAACGATGGAAACAACTGAAGAACACTTTTTAGCACACTAGTTTAGTTGGTCGATATTAATTCATTACTTTCATATTTACATAACCAATAGAAAGTGCGATTACAGCTATTAAAAAGAAAGATATTATGAGTATATATTTATATTTCTTTTTCATTTCCTTCACCTACTGTAGTCATATCACCAAAAAAACTTCTCTCAATCTCTTTCTCATCAAAATGAAGTACTACAAGTAAACCTACGTATAAAGAAACCAAATTTAAAAACCATTCCCCTTTATCATCCTTCTTAGCTAAACATTTAAATATCTCTTGAAATTGCATACGTTCATCTGCAACAACAACCGGTCGCACCCCAAAATATTTCAATACGAAATGTAAATCAAGTTGCACGGATAATGATAAAATATATTTTAATAGCTCCGTATACGCTGCACTATCTTTTTGGCTATACAACTTCACAAGCTTTTGATGTAACTGAGGAATCGATAATGTTACGTCATTCATTTTTGTTGCTTCTATCGTTTCAATCATCTTTTTCATATCCATCACATTCACCCCTCCTGAAAAAATTCTAAAGCTAAAGGGTATTTACCTCATCATGTGCAATAATTGTGCTTTTCTCGTCTCTCGTTCTTCTTCACTAACTAAGTCATACTTTTTTAAAAGATGAAATATATCATTTAATATTCCCTGTGAATGATTACCTTGCAAAAAAACCTTCAATCCTGCAAAAATCTCTTTAGATAAAAAACTCTTCTGACTTTCAAGCTTATTCATTACATCTTCCATAGAATGATCGATATTACACGCCATACTAAACTTCCCCCTCTATCCTCTATAAATAATATCTTCCGCTAACGATGTAAATACTTCTCCAACAAGAGAATCTTCATCATATACAGATGAACCGTTATTTTCTTCACGTTTTGCAAAAGGTATTTTGGCAATTACTTCTGTTTGCAGTTGTTCTGCGAGCATTTCACCGCCACCTTTTCCGAAGAGGTAATTTTTCGATCCATCTTGCTCTTCAAAATAAGCCATATTTTCCACAATACCTAAAATCTCATGATTCGTATGTTTTGCCATTACACCGACTCTTGAAGCAACGAATGAAGCTACATTATGCGGCGTTGTAACAATTATTTCTTTCGCTTGCGGGATCATTGCTGCAACATCAATGGCAACATCTCCTGTACCAGGTGGTAAATCAAGCAGTAAATAATCTAATTCTCCCCAGTGCGTATTCGCAAGGAAATTTTGAATCCATTTATTTAACATCGGTCCACGCCACATAACTGGGTTATTTCCTTCTGTAAAAAATCCCATCGACATGATTTTAACACCGTGACTAACGACTGGAATTGCTGTTTGATCGATCATCGTTGGTTTTTGATTCGTTTCCATCATAGCTGGAATACTAAAACCATATATATCTGCATCTAATATCCCCACCTTTTTTCCCATGCGAGCTAGTGCAGTTGCAAGATTAATTGTCACCGTTGATTTTCCGACTCCACCTTTTCCGCTCGTTACAGTAATAAACCGTACTCCTGAATCAAGGCGAAGCATGCTCGGCATACCAGTTTCTGTTCTATTATTTTTCTTTAACTTCTCTGTTAAAGCTGCACGTTCTTCTTTTGTCATAGAACCGAATGTTACATCCACTTTAGAGGCACCAATTGCGTGAAGTGATTCTTCAATATCTTGTTGAATTTTTGCTTTTAACGGACAACCTTGGATTGTTAGCACTACTTCAAGTTTAACCTCTGTACCATTCATTTGTATATTTCTAACCATGTTTAATTCTACAATACTTTTGTGTAACTCTGGATCCTCCACATGTTTTAAAGCATTCATAATTTGTTCATGAGTAAGCATAACACTCATCCCTTCTCATATTCTTAATTTTTTATAACATCATGTCCTAATAAAATAATTTATCATATACTACCTTCTTAAACGTATTAACCTCCACTAACAGGCGGAATGAATGCAACTACATCTCCAGCTTGAATCGTCTCTCCATTTGTTACAAACTCCTCATTAATTGCTACCATTACAGCTTCCAAAGATTGTAATTGATAACTTTCTTTCATCCATTCTTTTAATTGCCCAACAGTCATTTCTTGTTTTTCTAACATTACTAGTCGATCTAATCCGACTTCCTCACGCAAATTTGCAAACAGTAAAATTGTAATCATTTCTCATTCTTCTTTCTTTGGTTTTCCTTCTGGATAAGGCGTATTTTCAAGTTGATCTCCAATCCACATCGTTCCATCTTCCCAAAATTCTTTTTTCCAAATTGGAACGATTCTTTTTATACGTTCAATTGCGTACTCATTCGCTTCATAAGCTACTTTCCGATGTGGTGATGAAACGGCAATGACAACTGCAATATCCATTATTTCGAGTCGTCCTACTCTGTGTGTAATTGCTACTTTTGCATCTGGCCACTTTTTATTAATTTCTTCACCAATTTGCGTAAGTTGTTTTACTGCCATCGGTTTATATGCTTCATACTCTAAATGTAACGTTCGTTTTCCTTTTGTTAATTCTCTCACCGTACCAATAAACGTTGTAATCGCACCTGCTTCTCTTCTTGCCACTTTATTCGTTACTTCTTCAACCACAATTGGTATATCTACAATCTCAAATAGAACTTGTCCCATTAGAACCACCTCTCACTTTATAAAATGTCCAAGGCCATTCATTACCCTCGTTATCCTCCAACAAGAGAACGTCTACGAACATACCTTTTTTATAACCTCTCGTTCCACCTGGAAGTACAATAAATATATTTGTCTCCGCTAGAGAAGAAACCGAGTTAGATTTATCAAAACCTGACGGATAAGCGGTTAATTGCCCTTCGTTATATGTCAGTTTCGCTCGTACAAATCTTGTAAATGGATTCGGTTTTAGGAAATCTTCTCCTAACAATGCTTTTTCTCTTTTTAAATGTGCTTTTTCACTAAACATATACGTCCGAATACAAGGTCTTACGAACAATTCAAATCCTACGTAACAAGCAGATGGATTTCCTGATAAACCAAATAATAACTTTCCGTTTAATTGTGCTACAGTCGTTACACTCCCTGGTCGCATTGCAACTTTATTGAAAAGAACAGATGCACCTAACTTTTCATATATAGCTGGTAAATAATCGTAATCCCCTACTGATACACCACCTGTTGTAATGAGCATATCTACTTGGCTTAACGCTTCTTTTACAGCTTTGAAACATGTATGAAAATCATCGCTAAACTTCCCAAAATATTTTACTCTTCCGCCCGCTCTTCGAATTTGAGACAATATCATATACGTATTACTATTTCGGATTTTCCCTGGCTGTAATGAATCATTTACATCCAGTAATTCACTACCGGTCGCTAACAATCCAAGTACAGGCTTTCTCGCCACTGGCACCTTGCTATAGCCGAACGTAGCAAGAAGAGCTGAAATACCTGGATTAATGTATGATCCTTTCTTTGCAAGAACCGTTCCTTTACGAACATCTTCACCTTGAAAAGAAATATTGTCGCCCGTTTTGAATGATCGCTTCACTTCTATATAATTGTTTCCAGCCTCCTCATATTGACGAGTCAGCTCTAACATAACAACCGCATCACACCCATTCGGAATTTGCGCTCCCGTCATAATTCGAACTGCTTGAAACGGACCTACTTCTTCATGAAATAGCGAGCCTGCTCCAATCTCTCCAACTACCTCAAATGCAATTGGTTTTTCATAGCTCGCTAAAGTCGTATCTTCTGCTCTAATAGCAAACCCATCATATGGTGAACGATTGAATGAAGGTACATCATGGTCAGCTACTATATCCTCTGCTAATATACGTCCGTAAGCTAATTCAATAGGTAGTAGCTCCTTTAAGCCATTACTAGCAAATCCCATTACTTTACGCACAGCTTCCTCAACCGTAATTGGCACTCTTCTTTCCATTATCGACAACCCTTTCTATTAACCGAATACGCGATAATATAGTTGTTTCGCTTTCGGAATATCATTTGTACCATGAATGAAAACACGACCATCTTGAAAAATAACGACGCGGTAATCATCTAGTTGGGCAGATAGTAAATAAGGATTTCGATCTACTTTCCCAAGTTTTTTTAATACTTTTTCAATATCATCAAAATTATGCTGTCTATTTTCTACTGGTCTAATTTGAACTGTATTTCTTCCGCACAAAACGGCTACCTTCGTTTGATTTTCATATGATAAATAAGGATAAGTTCGATTCAAACCGCACGATGGACAATCGTCCGTTTTTATTTTTACTAATTTGATACAATGATTTTGATTACTCCATATATCAAACATGAAAAACGTTTTTCTAATTGCTGAAAAATCTTCCACTAAAATTTTGAGTGCTTCTGCCACTTGATATGCTGCAACAATTTGAACTGTCGGACTAATAATCCCAGCCGTGTCACACGTCACACCTGTAACCGGAACATTCTTCAGTACACAATGTAAACACGGCGTCTTTTGCGGAATAATCGTATAACTCATACCGTATGATCCAACGCAAGAACCATAAACCCACGGAATATTATGTTTTTGTGATAAATCATTTATTAGAAATCGAATGTCAAAATTATCTGTTGCATCAATGATTACATCGACATTTTCTAATAGCCCTGCCATGTTTTCTGCACATGCATCCATTACGAAAGCATGTATTTTCACTTCCGAATTAATCTGTTCTAAGCGATTTTTAGCCGCTATTGCTTTCGGAATTTTGTCTCTCACATCTTGTTCAGAATATAGTTGTTGTCTTTGTAAATTACTCCATTCTACGTAATCACGATCAATAATCGTCAACTTCCCAATACCTGCACGTACGAAACTCTCTGCACTTGCACTTCCTAATGCACCCGCTCCTATAATTAACACATGTTTATTTCGAATTTTTTCTTGGCCTTTACTCCCAATCGGTTTGAACAACTGTTGCCGGGAATACCGCTCTTCCATTGCATACCCTTCCTTTCAAGAAATCTATTTCACTTTAGAATGTTGTTTTTGATAACAAGCAAAATATGCAAACCCAACAAACCCAGCTCCTCCAATTACATTCCCAATAAAAACAGGAACAAAGTTCTTAACAAGGTCTATCCACGTTAGATGGCCTGCAAAAATAACTGCTGAGATGACAAACATATTTGCCACTACTTGCTGAAATCCAATTACAACAAACGCCATAATTGGAATCCATATTCCAACTATCTTTCCGACCAAATCACTCGTCCCATAAGCAAGCCAAAGTGCCAGGCAAACGAGCCAATTACAACCAATTGCTAAAATTAAAGTTCTCTCAAATGATTCATGTAACTTTCCTTCCGCTATCGCTATCGTTTTATTTAAATAATCTCCCTCTGTTAATCCACCAAGATGCCCAAAACAATATGCAACGAAAATAGCTCCAACAAAATTCATAAGAGTAACCCAAACCCAGTTATTTAGTACATTTACCAATGTAATTTTCTTTGCATAAAGCGCCATAGACAATGACATCATATTTCCGGTAATTAATTCTCCTCCTGCCAATACTACGAGCATGAGTCCAAAAGGAAAAACCGCGCCTCCTAAAACATTCACCAAACTCCCCCAGCGCTCAGGTAAATTACCTAAAACTCGAATGTTAAGTAAACAGCCAAATGAAATAAACGCGCCTCCTAAAAAACCAAGAATAAGCATTGCTGGCAGCGTCTGACTCACTTTTTGAACACCGGCCTCAATTACGAGTTCAGCAATTTGTTCCGGTTTATGAAATGCCATTACTAATTCCTCCATTTTCTCCACATAAAAAAGCAGCTTCAAAAAACCTATTTAAAATAAAGGTTTTTGAATGCTGCTTAATCTCTCTGCACATTTTTTTACAGAAATATCAATCATCACTTTTACTATCAAATAGAAAGTCCACATCTCTTGCACACTTTCCATTTTTCACTATTATGTCAGCTTTATATATTAACCACCGATATGTGACATTTCAATTTTAGGCATAGGTTTTTTGTTACTGTTACTTAAGCGTTCATCTGAATAGCGATCTTCTCGATTATTCCATATATCGCGCACTACATCTGTAATTTCTTCGTCAGTATACCCAGATCGAAGTAATTCTCTCAAATCATTTCCTTTAGAAGCGAACAAACAAGTATACAATTTCCCTTCCGCAGAAATGCGAGCTCTCGTACACGATGAACAGAAAGAATCTGTTACAGATGAAATGATTCCAATTTCCTCATCGCTTCCAATATAACGATAACGAGTAGCAACCTCACCAGCATAATTCGCTTCTATCCGTTCTAATGGCATAATTTTATGAATGGCATCTACTATTTCTTGTTTAGAGACGACCTCTTTTAACTCCCAGCCGTTATAATTTCCAACGTCCATATACTCAATAAAACGAAGAATATGTTTATTTTCTTTAAAATATTGTGCCATCTGCAAAATATCTTGTTCATTTTTTCCCTTTTGCACGACCATGTTTATTTTAACTTTCATACCAACTTCAGCCGCAGCCTGTATTCCTTCCAAAACCCTTTGTACTTTGCTCCTATTACCATTCAAATAGAAAAATCGCTCTTCTTCTAAGGAATCTAAACTAACTGTCACACGTGATAAACCCGCCTTATATAATTCAGGAGCAAACTTTTTAAGTAACGATCCATTTGTTGTTAAACCGATATCCTCTACACCATCTATTTTATGAAGCCGCTCGATAAGCTCTGGAAGCCCTCTTCGAAGTAACGGTTCCCCTCCTGTGATTCGTAACTTTCTCACGCCTAAAGAAACGAAAATACGGGTTATCCTTTCAATTTCATCAAAAGATAAAATTTTATCATTAGACAAAAACGAGTAATCAGGACCAAATATTTCTTCTGGCATACAATATCGACAGCGAAAATTACAGCGATCAGTAACTGAAATACGTAAATCCTTTAACGGACGTTGCAATTTGTCTAATGTAACTGATTTCATCTTCATTGCCTCACTTTTACTTTTTTATATTTAAAACACGTTCTGGATGCGTATATACATTTAAAGACTGATTACGAATAAACCCTATTGTGGTAACGCCTAACTCTTCTGCTAGCTGCAACGCCAACTCGGTTGGAGCTGATTTTGACAGGATAATTTCACAACCAATCTTTGCAACTTTCAATAATATTTCCGAAGAAATACGACCACTGAAAACAATGATTTTATCCTTTATCGAAATATTATTTTTTAAACAATAACCGTAAATTTTATCTAGTGCATTATGCCTACCAATATCCATTCGACTTAAAATAATACCATTTACATCGCATAAAGCTGCATTATGAACCCCGCCTGTATGACGAAACGTATCCGCAGATTGTTGCATCTCATTCATTAATCGGAAGCAATCTTCCACACCAACCTGTACATGGACACCATTCATTTTCTTTGCGCTTAGTGCATCATTTGCAAAAACAAATCCTTGTCTACTCATACCGCAACACGACGTAATATAACGTTTATTTTGCATTTGTTCGTAATACGGGTTTACTTTTGTCGTCGTTACATGTACAAATCCTTCTTTTTCCTGTACCCATATGTCATCAATCTCTTCATACTTCCGAATGATTCCTTCAGATGCTAGGAAGCCTATTACCATGTCTTCTATATATTCTGGAGTACTAACCATTGTAACAAACTCCTGTCCGTTCATTTTAATCGTGACTGGAAACTCTGTTACAATGCTGTCCTCTATATGCTTAAATGCCCCTTGTTCATAACGGAAAACTTCTCTTTCTACCTGTATCGGTTTCACGATCAGTACCCTTCCCTCACGTTATATTTTTATCAAAAACAAACACAGAAACTGCGATATCTTCTTCTACTTTCATATCTGAAAATAGATTCACTAATTTCGCTCCTACAAGTTCCTCCAAATGTTCACCTGAATTTGCAGCATACACTTCTTGAATCATTTTCGTTCTAGCCATATGAACCATTTCCGCACCATCCATCGTACTGGAAATAAATTTTTCAGTAGGTGTTAAATTTCCATAAAGAGTTGCAATAGCCATATTTTCAGCAAATACAGTATGAATTCGTTCCGGTCCTTTTCCGAAAAGTTCCTTTCGAAGTTTTCGTATCATATCATTAAATTCATGTACTTTTTTTGACATACAATCATACCCCCAAAAACACTCATTTTACTTTCATATATATTTTACCAAAATGACCCTTTCATCCAAACTATTTTGTACAAACATTTGGACGAAAAGGTTCACTTTTTGAAGCTTATTCGTCTTTTAATCCTTTACCCATACCTTTTAAGAAATGGAGACCAAAACCAATAGCCCGATTAATATCTGGATCTTTCAATACCTTCATAAGATCGAATACCCCGACTTTTTTATTACTTTCTAGATGTTCATTACCTTCTTCCAATCCTACTAATAAACTAGCTATAAGTTTTTTCGTAAGCTCTGGGTCAAGTTCTGTTAAAGCACCTGCAGCACCCATCATATTATTAATTAAATTTGTAACAGGTTCACGAGTTACTTGACCGAGGACAATCTTTGCGATTGGTTCTTTCGCTTTCAGCATAGAATTTGCTGCTTCTAGCATGCCAATATCATTCAATTCCCCTACTATATTAAACATTTGATTTAGAGCTTCTTCATTATTAGCTAGAAGTTCTTTTAAATCATCTAACTTTTGCTGTTTTATTTCTTCCTCAGTTTGTTCTTGTCTTTGAATCGTTTTAATAGGTGCAGCCATATTCTTTTCTCCTCCCTACTTATCCGTTAAATGCACATACCCTGGACGTGCCCACTTACGATTAACCTCAATACCTGCTTGAGGATGACGTTTTTTATTACGCGGGTTCGCTTTTGGCATCGGATTTTCGCCATTAACCTCTAACACTTCCATACGTACTTTCGTTTGTTTATACGCAGGTGTATTCGTACGCGTATCAACAGCAGGACCTGTTAAGAAATTAATTGCCGTTTCATTATCTGTAGAGTTCATCGGTAAATATAACTCATTCGCTTTTACACGATCTGTAACGAGTGCACGTAATTTTAATGCTCCAAAAGGAGAGACAAGACGAACTAATGAACCTGTTTTCACTCCACGTTCTTTTGCAAGTTCTGGAGAAATTTCAACGAAAACACCAGGTACTTTCGTTTGAATACCTGTTGATTTATTTGTCATATTCCCTTCATGGAAATGTTCAAGCATACGACCGTTATTAATGTGAAGATCGAACTCAGCTGGGAACTCAGCTGGACGTACCCAGTCAGCAATAGCAAAACGAGCTTTTTTATCTGGGAAGTTAAATCCATCTTGGAACAGAAGCGGTGTATTCGTGCCCTCAAAACTTCCCCAATGGAAACTATTCCATCCTTCCAGTACTTCATAGCTTGCTTGTGAAAATAGTGGTGATAAACTTGCCATTTCAGCAAAGATTTCACTTGGGTGGCTATAATTCCAGTTTGCACCTAATTTATTCGCAACCTCCTGCACGATCCACCAGTCTGGCTTCGCATCTCCAAGCGTAGGAAGAACTTGATATAGTCTTTGTACACGGCGTTCTGTATTTGTGAAAGTACCTTCTTTCTCAAGAGATGGTGCTGCGGGCAATACAACATCTGCATATTGAGCAGTTTTAGAAAGGAAAATATCTTGCACAACGAAGAAATCAAGGCTTGATAACACTTCATGTACATGGTTCGCATTAGAGTCTACAAGAGCCATATCCTCTCCGACAAGATACATAGCTTTCATTTTCCCTTCGTCAATTGCGCGAAGCATTTCAATATTATTAAGGCCCGGTTCATTATTAATTTTCACTCCGTAAGCCATTTCAAATTTCGCACGTTCCATATCGTTAGTAACGTGCTGATATCCTGGAAGCCATCCTGGTAAAGTACCCATATCGCAAGCACCTTGTACGTTATTATGACCTCGAAGTGGGTATGCACCTGCTCCTGTACGACGATAGTTCCCTGTTGCAAGAAGTAAGTTTGAAATCGCAGCGGAAGTATCAGATCCACCTGTATTTTGCGTTACCCCCATCCCCCAAAGAATACATGTACCATCTGCATCACGAATCATTTCAGCCATTTGAATAAGTGTTTCTTTTGAAATGCCTGTCACTTCTTCTGCATATTCAAGCGTATATTCTTTCAAACTCTCGTTAAAATCTTCAAAGAAGTTTACATTCTCATCAATGAATTGTTGATCGTGCCAACCTTGTTCAATCATATATTTCGTAACAGCCATTAGCCACACTTGGTCTGTTCCTTGTTTTGGACTAACAAAGACGTCTGAACGCTCTGCCATTTCTGTTTTACGAAGATCAGCCACAATTAACTTTTGTCCGTGTAATTTATGCGCACGTTTAATACGTGTAGCTAAAACAGGATGACCTTCTGTCGGATTACAACCTACAATAATAACAAGACCAGATTGTGCAATATCTTTAATCGTTCCTGCATCACCACCCATACCAATTGTACGGAATAATCCGTCCGTCGCTGGTGATTGACAATAACGTGAACAGTTATCAATATTGTTCGTTTCAAATACTTGTCGAGCTAATTTTTGAATAACATAATTGTCTTCATTTGTAATTTTAGATGAAGAAATAAAGCCGATAGCGTCTTTACCGTGCTCTTCTTTAATGGATCCTAATTTACTTGCAACTACATTCAGTGCTTCTTCCCATGTAGATTCAACAAACGTTCCATTTTTACGAATTAAAGGTTTCGTAATTCGTTCTTTAGAATTTACGAAATCCCAACCGAATTTCCCTTTTACACAAGTGGAAATGGCGTTAACTGGCGCATCTGAAGATGGCTGTACTTTAAGGATTTTACGCCCTTTCGTCCACACTTCAAATGAACAACCAACGCCACAAAATGTACATACTGTTTTCGTTTTCTTCGTACGAGTATCACGCATGGCCGCTTCCACTTCTGATACCGCAAAAATACCACTATATCCAGGCTCAACTTCTTTAATAAGATCAACCATCGGTTCAAGAATGTCTGGCTTTAATCCCGTCATAAATCCAGCTTCACCGAGCATTGTTTTCTCCATTAAAGCGTTACATGGACAAATGGTTACACATTGACCACAGCTCACGCATGAAGAATCATTAATATTTACTCCTTCATCCCAAATAACTCGTGGACGTTCCGCTTCCCAATCTATTGATAACGTTTCATTTACTTGTAAGTTTTGACATACCTCAACACATTGACCACATGCGATACATTGATTAGGGTCATAACGATAAAACGGATGCGTCATATCCACTTCACTTACATCTACTTTTGGCTCGTAAGGATATTTTTGATGTTCAATCTCCATTAACTCTGCTGTATTATGCAATTTACAGTTCCCATTGTTGTTGTCACATACCGTACAGTATAATAAATGATTTTCTAATAACCGATCCATCGCCTCTGTTTGCGCTTCTTTCGCACGACCAGAAGCCAGTTCAATATTCATACCGTCCGTGACCACCGCCGAACAAGAACGCATTAATTTTCCGTCAACTTCTACAATACAAGTGTCACATGTTTGAATAGGATCTACTTCTGGCACGTAACAAATTTGCGGATGTTCAATCCCATTTCCATTAATAACACTCAATATTGTTGAACCGGGCTCCGCTGTATACTTTTTTCCGTCAATTGTAATATGAACCATGTTGTTATTCATGGTCTTTCCCCCTTTTTGAGAATAAAAAAAACTCCACCACGAAAATATACGCACCACATTTTGGGCACGCTATCATCATGGTGGAGTAGTTTATTAGCAAATCTTGCTAAAATACCAATCCATTTATTCATAAATAAAACGATAGATTCATAACAGGTCATATCACGATTCCATCTTTAACACTATGATTATAGCGTTAAAACTAAAAATATACAATATAAAATTTAAATTACGCATATGTCCGCATGGAACTATCCATAATAACCCATATAAAGTGAAACTTTAATCAGCGGGGGTTCGTTCATCCCCCACTGATTATTCGCCTTCACCAATCGGACTTTTATGGGCAGCACGCCCACCTAACTTCTTTGCTTTCGCTGAATTTTGAGGTGGGGTCTTACTGCCTACAAATAGTGGGATAATACATAACAAGGGGTAAGCAAACAAATGGGGTCTTATAACAAATGGATACGTGGAGAAAAATCTTTTTCCGCACAAGAGCAAGCTAATCATACATTAAGTAAACCTATTTCTTCTTCTCTTCCACTTAATCTAAAGCACTTGTCCAAATTGTTTAGCGGTATTCCAGAATTAATTACACGCACTTTCCCGTTAAAAAACGGACAAGAAGCTGCACTTATATATATGGAAGGACTTGTAGATAAAACTGTTATTAACGTAGACATTCTTCGTCCTCTCTTATTTAAAGAATGGAATGAGGACGATTTTTGGGAATCCTCTGTTTCTATCGGAAATATTACAAAGGTTCAACAGTGGACAGACATTGAACAGTCCATTTTACATGGCAAAAGCATTTTATTTATAAATGGGCAAGCATCCGCTTTAAAGCTTGATACGCAAGCGGCGCCAAAAAGGAGTATTGAAGAACCTACAACAGAGAGCTCCATAAAAAGCTCTCATGAAGGATTTAATGAAGTAGCAAGCGACAGTCTCGCTCTTATTCGTCGATATATTCCAAATCGAGAATTGAAAGTGAAAGAATTCACTGTTGGCGAACGAGCAACTTCAAAAGTTTTTTTGCTTTATCTAGCAGATGTCGCGAACGAAGATGTCGTACAAGAAATGGCATCCCGTATCGAGTCAATAAAAGTAGATGCCATTATTACTACCGGTGAATTAGAGGGGTTTGTTGAAGATAACTCCTATACTCTCTTTCCACAATTATCAATAACTGAACGCCCTGACACAACGGCCCATCACATTCTGGATGGACGAATTGCTGTTGTTGTAGATCGCTCACCAGGCGTATTAATTGGTCCTATGACTTTTTCATCTTTTTTTCAGACGATAGATGATTATAGTTTTAGACCAATGATCCCATCTTTTATACGACTCCTTCGTTTCACCGGATTATTTATTGCAATTTTTGCTCCCGCTCTTTATATTGCTATGATTTCTTTTCATTATGAAGTCATTCCACTGAAGTTATTATTAACAATTGGAGAATCTCGAGCTAAAATCCCTTTCCCTCCTATACTTGAAGCACTACTGATGGAATTAGTACTCGAAATGCTTCGTGAAGCCGCAGTTCGGCTTCCTGGTCCCGTTGGACAAACAATCGGGGTCGTAGGAGGAATTGTAATCGGACAAGCTGCAGTTCAAGCAGGAATAGTAAGTAACGTTATGGTTATCGTCGTATCGATTACTGCGGTTGCTTCTTTCATTATCCCTAACCTGGAGATGTCTGCAGGAATTCGGCTCCTTCGATTCCCAATGATGATGATTGCTTCTTTATTTGGTGTCATTGGCATTATGGTTGGGATGGCAATCATCATTATTCATATTCTTTCTATGGAATCTCTCGGTGTTCCTTATGGTAGTCCTTTTTCTCCGTTATTTGCTTCGGATTTAAAAGATATTCTTGTACGTTTACCATGGAAAATAATGAAGAAACGCCCACTATCCCTTAACTTAAAACAAGACAATCGACAACCGGATATAGAGGAAATGGAGGAAGATAAGTGACAAAGCTTGCAAAGAGGGAGATTAGTTTATTCCAATACATTTTAACGATTAGTGGTGTTCAAGTAGGATTCGGTGTCCTTACACTCCCTCGTGAAGTTGCACAAGGAGCAAATACAGATGGATGGATTTCTATTATTATTGGATGCGCTATCACTACTTTAGTCAGTCTATGCATTGTGAAAATTATGGAAAAGCATCCTGGATATACTTTACTTGATGTGCTGACTCGTTATCTTGGGAAGTGGCTAGGAAAATTCGCTATGCTTCTTTGGATTCTATACGCTATACTTGCTGCGGTCTCCTTAATCTTTTCTCTTTTATATGTCATCCATATTTGGATTTTACCTAGAACTCCAATGTTTTTAATTATGATTTTACTATCTATTCCAATGCTGATGCTCGCATGTAAAGGTGTACTTATTATTAGTCGCTTTGCCGTTTTCACTGTGCTTTTTACCCTCTGGATACCATTACTATTGTTTATTCCTCTTAAAGATGGTCATTGGATATATCTTCTTCCCTTTCTAAAGGAAGGATGGCTACCAGTTGTTACCACAGTGAAATCAACTATCATTGCGTCTCTCGGATTCGAGTTTGCATTTGTCCTTTATCCCTATCTAACTAACAAATCAGCTGCAAAAAAAGGCATCGTTCTCGCAAATATGATTACGTTATTCGTTTACCTACAAGTTACGTTCGTTTCTTTCGTTTATTTTAGCCCAGATGGCATAACTAAGTTTTTATGGCCTACGCTTTCTCTTGTTACACCATTTCACTTTTCATTTCTGGAACGATTTGAAATTATCTTTTTATCATTTTATCTCTTCATTATTTTTGACTCTTGTATTCCTTATATTTTCACTGCTTCAGATGGAATCAATCAATTACGTAACAAACAAGGGAGTTCGTTACCTATTTGGTTTTTATTAATCGGGTGTATTGTCGTTTTATTCTTTTATATCCCTTCCTCTTACCAAATAAATGCGTTGCGGGATTTTTGGGGAACTGCCAGTTATTTTATCGTTTTTCTATTCCCAGTCGTATTTCTCTTATACATGACACTTTATCAGTATTGGAAAAGGAGAAAAATTTAAATGAGATGCTTTATTCATTTCACTATACTTTGCTTTCTCATAACCTTTTTAACAGGCTGTGGAGATCGGCTAGACTTAGAAAAACAATCGATTTCATTAATTTACGGTTTTGACGCAAGAGCGAAAGGAAATTTAATTGTGTACCACGTAAATCCTATTTTTAATGAAGACGTAGAAAAAAAGTACGAAACACATGAAGCGAAAGTACGTACACCTCGAGAAGCAAAAGCAGCTTTTAATAGTTCAAGTGGCGGTTTAGTATCTACAGAAAAGTTACAGCTCATTTTATTTAGCACAAATTTTTTAAAACAAGAAGGTGCTATGCCTTACCTTGATGTTTGGTATCGTGACCCCAAAAACACTGGAAACATGCGCATGGTTGCAGTAAATGGTCCTATTTCTTCTGTTATATATAATAACTTTAAAGATAAGCCCGCTCTTCCTGAGTATTTAACAGATTTAATTAACACGAACAAACTATACAATCGGACTGTTTTTACCACATTCCATGAATTTCACAGACAAACGTTTAATAAAGGGATTACACCTGCAATTTCAGAAATAAAAAAAGGAAAAAAAGACGTAATTGTTACTGGTTCTGCATTATTAACTTCTCGAGGGATCTATAAAATGTCATTAAATCGTTATGAAAGCGCCCTTCTTCTTTTGTTACAAAAGAAAGCTAATACACCTGTTTCTCTTACAATGAAGATTCCTTCTGATTCGGTTGAAAGTAATAGTGCTTTAAAAGATACAGACGGCGGCGATTTCATAACAATAAACGTTCTTACCATCAAACGTATGATTGGGACCGGCTATAACGATAACCATTTCCAATTTAATATTAAAATGAATTTTAATATATCCATAGCTGAGATGACATTCAACATGGATATATATAAAGACCAAAAGAAATTAACTGCACTTATTACAAAACAACTAAATAAAGATTTAAATGAATTAATCCACAAAATTCAAAAACAGCAACTTGATCCATTCGGATTTGGTGATTATGCGAGAGCATTTCAATATAAAGAATGGAAAAAGGTTGAAGATGATTGGCCGAAATCTTTTTCAAAGGCAAGTGTAAAAGTAACACCTACAATTAAAATTTTAGAAAGCGGTATTATTAAATAGTAAAAACACTCTATTTGCTCTTATACGTTCAAAGAGCAAATAGAGTGTTATCATTTCTATTTTGAAGCTTCCTATATAGTCATGCTTCTGTTTCTGTTTCTTCGTTTTCCGCCTGTTCCAACCTTTGTTGCTCTGCGATTTCAGCTGAAATCATCCCATAATAAATTTCCGGATATAATCCAAATATTTGATATACACTTCCTAAAAACGGCATCAGAATCCCTCTTTTCTAAAGTTGTATTGCCACTTTTAAGGATTCCCTTTTCATTCATTATACATTCGTTTTTGGAGTTTCTTCTTCATCATGAACGTGTAATAAATTTTGCCACTTTTTATACGGTGCACTATTTGGATCCACATACCCTTTCGCATACGAACGATCCCATAATTGTTTAATAAACATTTCTTTTTCTTTCTTTGCAACCATGTCGGCACCTGTACCGTAATAGTTTTGGAAGTATAACTCAATTTCATCAAGGAATAACCTTAATAATTCATCTGACGTTTCTTCTAACGTCGGATCATATTTGGCTTCACGATCGTACATTAAAATCATATCTAAAATATTGTGTACGTGTTCTTTTCTGAGCCATCTTACATCTTGGGCTCCTAATACGAACGGATGTGTATATAAATGTCCACCTTGTATCATCGCTTTTTCTTGTTCTTCTTCAAACCTGGATAAGATATTTTCATAAATGAACGGATTATGAAGTAATGCTCTGTGTAATTTATAACTTTCACTTGAAATATTTTTCCCCATCGACTGAATTAAGAAGCTACGTCCAACGCCGTTATATTGATACACAAATTGCCCATCAACCGCAACTAAACTAATCCAGCGATACATATACGCGTATAGAAGAGCTCGATTGCATTTATCGTAGTCTAATTTTGTTTGAGTCGCATTCAAGTCTGGCATAAAGGCCGGTAAGTGCCAATACTTATCTAAATGCGGTGTTAAACTAGATTTTTTACTATTTAATTTGTTCACGCGGCGATAATACGATTGGAAGTAGTCACCTTTATCATTCATAAACCCGTTCGCAATATGTCCTGATGATAATTTAGGAAAGTCTTGTAGCGACAAGCCGTAATGCGCCCGATAACAGATTACTTCAAATGGCGAAAAGGCTTCATGCACTGTATCTTTTTCTTTAAACATCTCTTGAATTAATTCCTCTTGCAGTTCTTTCTTTAAAGATGGATGTATACCCCAATATTGTAATTCTCTATGATGGGAAACTTTCGGCACGAATGGGCTTGCTAAATGGAAAAGGTCTTCAATTTTTTCGCGAACGTATTCATCACGGTCACGTTTCTTATAATCTGCTTCTTTTCGTAACGCCTCTACAATATTCAGCTCTAATTTATCACGATAGCGTACTTGTAGTTCGTCATAACAATAGCTCAGTATATGTTCACGGTAGAAATCTTCAACCTTTTTCGACTGAATCTCTTCCGTCTTTGCATCCCTGCAATATTCTCCGTACAAACTCATATAAATTTCCGCAGATATATCTTTCGGTAATACACCTAAATTTAAATGTTGCTGCATATCTTGCCAAATCTTTTCTTGCAACTTCTCTTCAGCTAATACGTATACATTCGTCGGGTTTGTTTTCCCTTCAAATTCCTTGCTTCGTTTTTGAATTTCAAACAATAAATTTTCACGTGTTTCGTGTAAATTATCAAAAAACCTTTCCCAATATTGAATCATTTTATTAACTGCTTGATATAGTGATTGATACACAAGTTCTAATAACATTTCTTTACGATACTCATTTAATTTGTGTACGTATTGCGTTACGATGTCTTCAAACTCTTTTTTGAATAGACGTTGCTGATTATTCACCATTTTTCCGAACCAACCTTGTTGCTGAGCAATTTCTACTCGGCGTACAGCCGTTACCGTCCCATCAATATTACTCACATTAAATTTCTTATCGTAGTTTTGAATTAAATTACGCTTTTGTTCATTATTTTCATGTAATCGATTCATTTTTTCTACTAACTGCTTTCGAATTTCGTATAACATAAAACGTGCTGCTACTGGATGAACAGGGTCTGTTTTCTTTAAAAACCATGTATTTAATTGATAGGACTGTCCTTCAGATCCGCTTTGTGAAAAACGGTCCGATTCAATCATGTCATATAAAAGAGTTGTTACATGTTCATGTACACGACTCGGAATCGCATACGCATATAAACGAACCGCATGATCAACTCTTGCTACTTCCCCTTTCATTTGTTCCATCATTTTCAGTTTCGCAGCCGAAATTTTACACTCGTGCTGCAGACGATTTAATTCCTCATCTTTTTGCACCGTTCGTTGTACATAACTTTCTACAGCCTCTAAAAACAGTTTAGATTTCGCAACTCCGAGCTTACCGCCCTCTGCTCCTTCACGTGTTTCATTGTACATTTGTCTATAGAAAATATGAGCTTGTTCTGGGCGAGTAGCAAGATGCTCTAAGTCCTCTAAATAACTTTTACCTCGCTCTGGTTTTTCACGTTGCATACCACGCTTTACATCTTGGTCATATCTTTGCTTCTTCTCTTGAAACAGTTGATCTAAATGAAGCCACGATTCATCTAATCCCTGCACAGCCCATTTTAAAGCACAATATTTTAACACATGTTCATATGGATAAATGAGCTTTGCCGTTCCTGCTCCGCAATATCGCCCTTTCCCACTTGATTCCGCCAATTGCTGAATTTGATTGTCTTCTTGTGCAAAATGACTCGTGGACATTGGACTAAATAATTGTAAATAAATCGTATTTGCCATTTGCTCCATATAATCCGATAAGTTGTGCAAATGATGTCCATGTAAGTTTTCGTAATCATACAAGAAACAATAATTGTATGGTAAATGGTGTTGTTTAATTGTATGATTCGTTCTTCCATCCTCATCCACTTGATCAGGACGGTATTCTAATTCAATTGTTACACCACCACGTTTTGATAATTCCCCAGTAGAACCGAGCGTAATAGCGTGCAACTCTTTCAAAGACGCATAGCCATTCGCTTGCACAGTTTCAAATTCTTTCGCACTAACCGTCCTCGTCTTCACTAAAACATCCGGCATTAAAAACGCACCACGTATTAAAATGTTATGATGCTGTAATTTTTTCCGAAGCATTTCACGCAAATATAATGCGATTTGTAAAAACATTCCTGAACCTGTTCCGCCCGCTAGTGATGTTACAATAATGACACGCACACCATATTCTGTCTGATCACTTGTAACCGGAAAAATCTTCTCAATTTCTTGCCAAAAGGATGTCAATTTATCTTCTTTCATCGCAGCACGTAATGCTAAACGGGAAATGACGCGTAACTGTCCTGCACCTTCTGTTAACGGTTTATCAAGTATAGTCGGATCCATCGGAAACCACTCTGGAATCGTTGGATCTCCCGCAATATACTCTCTCGGCGTTTTACTTGAACTCGTTTGCGTCTTAAATTTCCGAATATGATCAAACTTACTCAATGTATTCACATCTGTATCAAATACATGCATTGCTACCTTCTTACGACGTTCTTCTGGTAATTTTTCATATATTTGATGTGTCACAGTACTACCGATTCCACCTAAACCAATTAATATCGTTGGAACTTGTAATGTCATGTGAACCACCTTCCTATTCTTGCTTGTTTAAAAAGAAGGAGAAAGGACGTAACGAATCCACTACCCTCTTATCCCGATCTACTATTCACATTCGTACCTGTAAATCTCCTTACCATATCCTCTATCAATTACTAACAGTTCATTTGGGTATAGTGTCTTATGTTCCATTCCTACTTCGTCCTCTGTTATAAACATCCCATCAATAATCATTCCTACTACTTGTGATTCTTTTGCTACAAATATCGATTTTGATCCTTTCTTTGCTATAAACGTAACGGATTGCACAGTTTTTCTTTCCGCTCTAAATGGGATACCAAAATAATGTTTCCACCATTTATTTCGAAGTAATTCTGGTTCTGATTGATATAGCCAATCTTTCGCTACCTCTTGATCCCATTCATAGTATAATAGTGCTTTCCGGTGAAATCTCGGGCGAACAATCCATCCTAAAACGATTATTCCTACTATTAACAGTAATAAAGTGATAGGAATAACAAACTTAAAAATAAGCGCATATTTTTCATAAAATGGTGCATTTTGAATATGGAGCGATATTTTTTTCTTCACTTCTTGTAACTTTGAATCCTGCACTATGATGGTAGCTTCTACGGTGCCGGTATCTGTAAAATTGAATGTGTCGGAGTAATGTGGACGAGGGTAAACATAAATCTGATTACCGTGTTGCTTTATTTCATAGTTGATTGATTGTTTAGATGTGACACCAGTAGATTTTAATAGTTTTTTTACAGCTTCTTCTGTCATCGGTTTACCATCTAACTTTGGTTGTAAAATGAACGGTTTGCTATTCTCTAAATTCGTTACTTTTTCTTCATAATCTTTCGTAACAGTTTGAAGTGATAATGCTGGCTTTTTAGCTGTTTCAATTTTGAATTCTTTCGTTTGTCTATAAAATCCCTTTATATTCATATGAACTTTCCCACGCACTAACCCTTTAGCAAGCTTCGTTTCGTAATAAAACACATGTCTTTTATCGTCCCACTTCATCGCATATTGTTTTCCATTTATTTCTATTTCTGTTTGGAAGTAAGATGACTGAACTGGCAATTCGGTAGGTTTTGCTTCAATAACAGCTGTCACACCTTCATACATTTCCTCAACATTTTTTCGATCTTTATCATCTTTGTCGTAAGTAGAAACAGTATAGTTTAGCGCCGGTTCAACAAGTACTTGTAACCCTTCTTTCTCAATGTCCTGGTCCACTTCTATCGTATATGTTCCTGGCTTAATGACTTCCTGATTTTCCGTACTGATATGAACTATATTACCGAATAATTTCGCTTCTCCTGGTGCATGTATGGAAAAAGAAGATTGTAATTGTAACGGTTTAGAAATTTTCGTGACCTGATAATCGGGCAAAGAAGGAGATTGTCGTACAAGCGTCATACGCTTTAATGGAAATGGTGTCGTAATCTCTACTTTTTTCCCTACTACTTTCGTTTTTACAATCGATTCAACAGAGGAAAACGGATCACGATTTGCAACTAACGCTGCTACTTGATTTACACTTTTTACAATACCATCCTCACCACTTGATGGCATCGTAACTCCATTTATCTCTTTCTTCCATATTTCTTTAAACGTATTTAGTTGATTTTTTTCTTGCTGCTCTAAATCCTCTTCCATCGTAATTAAGACTGGATGTAATGATATCTTTTTTGCATCCATTTCTTTCTTAAACTGCGCTAACTTCTGTGTAATTTGTTCTTTTCCGCCAACTTTATCTTTTTCTAAATCATTAAATGCCCCGTCAGTTAATACAATAAGCCAAAATTCACGTTTTCCATCTATATCTGCTTCCTTTTTTATAGATTCCATCGCCGTTTCTACTGCGCTAAATGGCGTGTTTAAATATGTTTTCCACGCTCCAATTCCAGCAATTTCTGTTTGTCTTTTATCCTTTGTTAATGAAATATTTAACGGATTATTCGGTTTGCTCATTGGAACGTAAGAAAATGTATCTTTTTCATCTAATAGCGCAACTAAACTTTGCAAAGCGTAATTGGCATATTTCCAGCGATCGTTATTTCTCATGCTGCCTGAATCATCATATACAAGTGAAACGACCCTTTCCTTTGCCCCCTCTCCTTTTGCAAAAGCTGATAAAGGTAAACATATAAATAGAAACAACATGAACGTGGCACAAATTCGGATTTTCATGATGAGGCTTCGCCACCTTTGTAGACAAATTCCTATGTTTAAATTTATGAGAGGAAACAAGATATATGACTTGTATTTTAGGACAACTAACCTATCATAACTTTATTATGTAAACAGGAATATAAACTTGGTAATATTTCTTCTACCATTTCCTATCCCACTATATAGGTAAAAAAGCCTGTTTAAGTTCTACACTTAAAACAGACTTTTCCTACTTTTCATATTGAAAACACATAACAAAAAGTTCGATTTATTTCTTCACATACACTTCGACAATTGGATTATCTTTATTATCAGCATGCAAGCGTATATTCTCTTCACTTGTACTATAAATGCTAGCTAATAACATAATTGTTAACACATTAGGCGTTTTTGCATCACTTCCGTATTTTCTTTCAAGCGCTTCTTTATATTCAAATTCTAAATCACCTTGTATATATGTATACACTTCAAAGCCATCTTCTAAATTGCAAACTACCGTATCAATAATATCTGCCCCTACTTGTTTTTTCATTTCATCCCGTAAGGCCTCAATAAATGCTTCCCACGGTACTTCGTATGTCTGAAACTGATCTGTAGATTTCATTACCTTTTCCTCCTTACTATAATCCTTTTCCTATATTTCCCCTTTCACATAACAATTATAAGAGATAGGTCATTCGTACAAGCCGCACTTGTCCCCCTTACATATCGTATTACTGTAATGGGGAAGGAGGAAAGAACATGCATAGACAAAGATGTTATGATACATGCCAGCGGTACTTCGGAAAAGTTGTTCGGATTGAAGACCGTGATGGGCGGGTTCATTTAGGAAAAATAATCGATGTGACACGAAGCTCTGTATGGATTGAACCAGTGCAACAACGCTCATCTTTTGATACAGGATTCGGATACTACGATGCATATGCAAACGGTGGTTGCGACCTTTGTGGTGGCCTTAGCAGATGTGACAATTGTGGATTTGGTTGTGGTGGTGGATTTAGTAGCTGCGGCTGTGGAGGTCGTGGTTGCGGTAATTGTGGTTGCGGAGACGGCTGGGGCGGCGGTGGTTGTGGCTGGGGCGTTGAACTCGGATTTGGTTTTATCTTCGGAATTACTTTAGCTGCATTATTCTTCATTTAACATAGTAAAGAGTTGGCTATCTTTAGCCAACTCTTTTTCTTTATTTTTCACATATAAATATGCGATGTCCTAAAACATGTTGGTACATAAGTCTTACATGTTCATGCTGTACCCACGCCTCATATAAATCGTTTGGAATATATGATGATACATTCCATTCTGGCTCTTCTGTGTAGCTGGAGATCGTTTCTGCAATTGTACCACCGCCAGCAATTTTAACTCTTTTAAAATTTGCTTTTTGGAATAATTGTACCCACTCTCTCTCAGTTAATAGTTCTTTCATCCCATATAACTGGGTAATTTTTTCTTCCTCTTTTTTCTCAATATGTGTATCAATAATCATTTCAATAACAACAAGCTTGCCACTCTTCTGTAACACACGATAGCACTCCGATATAGCTCTTTCTTTATCTGTAAAAGCTAGTATCGATTCCCCAAGCACAAACTCAAATGAATCGTTTAGGCAAGGTAATTGTTCTGCATCCCCTTGAATTAATTGTATATTCAATCCTTCAAACATCCATCTATCTTTCGCCTTTTGAATCATAATTTCATTCTTTTCAACCGCTGTTACTTTATAACCAAATCTTTTTGTCATATACGCCGCTGTTTTTCCAGTGCCACAACCTATCTCAAGAACATTCGCTTCATGTCTAAGAGGTAGTTGTTCTAACAATTGTTTCGTTAATGTAAAACCACCAGGATGGGCACTCCCTATTCCGTAATAAGCTAGAAAATCTATATATACGTTTCGTCTCATGGGATTCTCCGATACGATAAACTTAACTAAATCTATACAATTCAATCAAATTTATACAAGTTAGTGCTTCACCGTGTTCTCGCAACCCCGAAGGGACGAGGGGTATAACACTCCACACGAGGCAGTATCGTTACCTCCTATTATCAAGCTTTTATTTTACTCATCTTGATAAATTTATCGCAGCATTTACATCCCTATCGTGATGGCTATTGCATGGAACACAGTCCCATTCACGAATCTTTAAACTCCACTGTCCTTCTGATTGAACGGAATGGTCGTATTTTACGCCGCAACATGAGCAAATCTTGCTTGAGGCGAACCATTTATCAGCTTTTACATACTCAATGCCATACTTCTCGCACTTGTATGATAAACATTGAAAGAAGAAGTGTAATTTTTGAAAGGAAAATGCTTTCGATAGTTTTTTGTTTTTTAACAGGTTTGAGATAGATAAGTCTTCCACAACAATCCTCCTTGGTTTGGTTTTCACCAGTTTAGCTGTTGCTTGATGGATATGGTTATTTCGGATATTCGTAATTTTCCTAGATAACCGCAGGTGCTCAGCTTTC